>JAIKWQ010000081.1 GCA_024684535.1 Eubacterium sp.
GCATAAGGGATTAATAAGTATTCTAGTATACTATATGATGCTGATATTAATTCTTTTGATAAGTATATTCGATTTGGACATAATCACTTTAGCTCAGGATGCGCTTGCACTCAGTTTCGCACGTAGCGGTATGGGACTTGAAAATACCAAGTCCTCATACCGACGGCTCAAACATCCTTCGCTTGAAAGTGATTATGATCCAAATCTACAAACTAAAAATAATATGTTTTATCATAAAATGTTTATGAAGAATATTATGCCTAATTTTTTGCCTTGCTTCAAATCACGTCGGTTATGCATAATAATCATTCTGGTAATCAACCTAATCGTTTTTCTCGCACCAAAGAAACCTTCCGGGTTGACTATAACTAATCTGGATGTGGGGCAGGGGGACTGTGCGGTGGTGCAGTTTGAGGATGGAACGAATATAATGATTGACGGTGGGAGCAGTGATGTAAATGAGGTTGGGGAGTACAGGATTGTTCCGTTTTTGAAGTATATGGGGATTGACAGGCTTGATTATGTTTTTGTGACTCACAGTGATGCAGATCACGTTTCCGGGATTAAGGAAATGCTTGAGACTGATTTGCTGACGATAGATATGCCGGTGATTGTGTTGCCTGAGATTGATAACAAGGATGAGAATTATGTTGAATTGGAAGAACTGATCATAGCTTCAGGGCGAGAGATAAAGTATATGAAAAAAGGTGACAGTATTCTTTTGGGTGATTTAGAACATAATGCAAGTGATGATAATATTAGTTATGATAATGAAAAACAAACAAAAATTCGTTGTTTACACCCTTATCCGGAATATAATTATACAGATGTAAACGATTACTCATTGGTTCTTGAAATCAGTTATGGCAACTTTCGGGGAATTTTTACAGGAGATTTGGGTGCTGATGCTGAGGCGGAGCTTACAGATTTGAATGACGTTGATTATTTGAAAGTAGGTCATCATGGTTCAAAGAATTCCTCATCAGAAGCGTTTTTGTCTACAATCAAGCCTGAGGTTTCGGTTGCATCCGCTGGAAAAGATAACAGATATCATCATCCTGCTACAGAAGCGGTAAATCGTATAAAAGCATCCGGGTCTGATTTTTTTTGCACGATTGTAAGCGGTGCGGTTACTACGCACACTGACGGGACAAAGATTGCGGTGAGCGAGTATAGGTCAGTGTCATAAACAACATTTTGACAGAACATCTCTTTGTCTGCCAAATTCATTGACATCAGACTGATTTTTGTGGTAAAATTGGACATATTCATTTTTTATGGGAGGTGCTACGGATGAAGAAAAGACTGTTGAGTTTGGTTTTGATTTTTGCAATGGCTGTTTCGCTGGTTCCCGAAGTGGGTGAAGCTAAATCAGCTAACGGGAAAAATCCTACTGCTGGTTTAAGTTTACTTGAAGACGGCGAAAAAGGCGATGACGGTAAAGCGGTAGAGGGCGCCACAGAAGCAGCTGAGAAGTTTGCTGAAGCGGCAGTTACGCTTTGTGCGCATCTGGAGGAAGTAGACGGTATCAAAGCAGCATTTGTATTCGGTGGTGGTCTGACAAGCGCAGTTGCCGGCGGAATTGCTATTTTGAAAATACTCGGTATAGTTGAGGATCCGACGGAGAAAAAGCTCAAAGACATAATGACTGAGATACACAATATGGAAGAGTTTCTCCAGAATATCGATGCCAAACTGAATGAAATTGAATCAAGAATCATTAAACTTCAGGTTAGGCAGGAGGAGATTGATCGTTCCCAAAAATCGCTTCAATTCTTGCAGGCTTGGAATGCATTCAAAGCCGCATATATCCTTCCTTTGACTGAGGATCTTTCAAAGTATCAAGCTGATATAGACGACGGATTATCAGCATGGTGGACGGCAGAAACACACGATGCTGTTCAAATGCTCTATACAAAAAGTGATGATAAGCTTACTCAAGTCTATACGAACGATACTTCGAATACGGTACCTGAGAAAGCTGACAATGGACAGAGTGTAGAAGCAGATGAATCATTTGTTGTTCCTGCAAGTGTGATTCCTGCGACCAAGGATATCAAATTCGGAAACAAAGATTTTGATACTGATTTATATGCTGATAAGTTTGCTGAAGTAGCAAAGGACGCTCTGATTGCTGCGGCTAATGCACATACCCTTATAGCTTCAGATGCATTCTATACTGCATGGGATGCGCTTTCTGATAATGACAAATCCGCAAAAGCAGAACAATACGCAAAAGATTTGCTCGGAGCAATTACATACAATGTTTCTTGTAAGGTTATGTCATCAGAACATGATTTTGTGGGAAAAGTCGTGACACACTACACCAACTTTGCGGATGAGGTTGTTTCCGGTTCAAATGGATTGAGTACACTTATTAATTCGCTTAAAAATATGTATGCATTTGAGGGTGAAATCAAGGATGACCTGGAAAAACTTTGTGACATGACTATACTGTCAGCCGGTGTTTACGGACAGCTGGCGTTAAACTGTGCGTGCCAGGATGAAAAGTATCGAAAAGAAGATAAACAAACAATACAGAAACTTTGCATAGATACGATAAACGGTCTTGACGACATACACCAAAAAGCATTGACAAACAACGATAACTTCTGTTATATAACCGGAAGCTGTGTGTCATATGATACTGCATCAGCAAATTCCGAATGCAGATTCTGGTGGATTCATACCGATGATCCGTTTGGAACCAGAGACGCATACGTTGATTATTTCCATACTGATTGGAGCTTGAAGGATGGAAACGGAAAAGATATAAGTGCATCGGATTTGAGCTTAGTTTCTGATATTCCTGCATCAGTGATTTATGACAACTATTTGATTCAAAACGCTGCGTCAGATCAGAAAATGACATTTGCACAGTATATGAATACATTTGGAGTTGGTATTCCTAATGATTTCACCGGTAACCTGACAACGAGTTATATGGGAAAGAAGAACTTCTCTTTATCAGAGGGCTATAATCTCAAATCAAGCCTGATTATAGGAGATTACTTCAAAAACGACCAAAATTACAATATTTATGACGGAAACGAAAAAGCATCCGGAGATAATTTCGTATATCACGACTATGTGGAATACAACTATATGAATGTCGGAGACGGAGTTGTTCAGCCGAATAAGGCGCTTTGCTCCAGAGCTGCTTATGTGGAAGCACATGGGTATTGGAGACACGATGAGATGTCATTTTTCTATGGAGACTGCAATTGTGATAAACATGCTGATGAACAACAATGGAAACATGATGGCCAATATACTACGCAATGGAAATACAAAAGAAGGTATTTCTTGAGCGCTCCGTTTTCATATCTGAAATCATCTGCACCTAATCCGAAACCGTCAAATGATGCTGATGAATTATTCAGTGTGCATATGGTGAAAAGCGAGATTAAATCAGTGAAACTTGAAAAAACAACACTTCTGTATACAGGCAAAGCACAGAAGCCTGTTGTCAGGACAATAAACGGAGCTTCAGTTGTTGAAGGAAAAGACTACAAGATAAAAGTAAACAAGACTGCAAAGAAGATTGGAAGCTACAAGGCTACTGTAACAGGTATCGGT
>JAIKWQ010000061.1 GCA_024684535.1 Eubacterium sp.
TTCAGGAGCTTTCTCCGGTGATACACCAAGTACGAGCAGGTGATCGAAGTTCGGAGCGCAGGCAGGATCCTCAAGCTCAAGTCCTTCGTGAGAGATGTGCCAGATGTTTCTGTCGCGGCTGTAGCTTGAATCAGCTGAGAACGGAAGATCGATTCCATGCTGTTTGCAATACTCAATCTCAGACTCACGTGAATCAAGTGTCCATTTGTCGCTTCTCCAAGCAGCGATGATCTTCAGATCGGGAGCAAGAGCTTTGATACCGAGCTCGAATCTGATCTGGTCATTTCCTTTTCCTGTTGCTCCGTGACAAATAGCAGTAGCGCCTTCTTTGCGGGCAATCTCAACAAGACGTTTTGCGATAAGCGGTCTTGCCATAGATGTGCCGAGCAGATATTTGTTCTCGTAAACAGCGTGTGCTTTCACGCAAGGCATGATGAAGTCTTCGCAAAGCTCATCTGTTACATCCTCTATATAGAGCTTGGCAGCGCCGCAGGCTTTCGCGCGCTCATCAAGTCCGTCAAGCTCATCCTCCTGTCCGCAATCGATGCAGACACAGATAACTTCGTAGTCAAAATTCTCTTTGAGCCAGGGGATAATCGCCGTAGTATCGAGACCTCCCGAGTAAGCAAGTATAACTTTTTCTTTCATAGTTTGAATACCCTCCATTCAGCATGTTTATATTTTTGTGAAACGCAAAGACGCGTTTTTTTGCTCACATCAATAGATTATAACCGCATTCACATCAATATGCAAGAGAAAGTTTCTTATTTAATGTAAATCTTTCATTTACTATTGATTTTTCCCCGAGAATTTAGTAAAATATCTCTTATCTGTTCGTAAATGTCAAGAAATCGCGTTTTTTGACAGCAAACAACAAAGAAGAAGGTGGAAAAATGACTGAACAGGGAATGGACATTTTTGAAAACATAATCCCAATAGATGACGGAGTTACGGCTGCTGAGGGATTCCAGGCGGCATCTACTGCTGCTGGAATCAAGTACAAAGGCCAGGAAGATATGGCTCTGGTTTACACTGAGTATCCTGCTGTTATGGCGGCTACGTTCACTCAGAATGTGTTTGCTGCAGCTCCGGTAATCTATGATAAACAAATATTAAAAGACGGAAATCCGGTGCATGCTGTGGTTTTAAATACAGGTATCGCCAATGCAGGAACAGGTTTAAGAGGCAAAGAGACCAACCTGTTTATGGCAGCCGAGATGGCAAGAGTGCTTGATGTGAAGCCGTCGGAGGTGCTTACCTGCTCAACCGGAGTTATCGGCTATCAGTTGCCGGAGGAGCCACTCTATGAGGGCGTAAAGGCACTTGGTAAAAAGCTTGAGAAGTCACGAGAAAACTCGCGTAAAGCGGCAATGGCAATCATGACAACCGATACTGTTCACAAAGAAGCTGCCTGCGAGTTTACGGTGGGCAACAAAAAAATAACTGTTGGAGGTATGGCAAAAGGCTCAGGTATGATACATCCTGATATGGCGACGATGCTTTCGATTGTCACTACTGATGCGAAAATTGACAAAGATACGCTTCAGGAGCTTGTGAAGGAATCAGTTGATGACAGCTTCAATATGGTTTCCGTAGACAGGGATACTTCGACAAATGATACGTTTATCACGCTTGCTAACGGAAAATCCGGAGTAGAGATTAAAAAAGACACCAGAGAATACGAGACATTCCGTGAGGCGCTCAGATATGTCTGCATCACGCTTGCGAAAAAAATGGCTGCAGATGGAGAGGGAGCAACAAGAATGCTTGAGGTTATCGTGACCGGAGCAAAAACTCACGATGATGCGAGAAAGCTTGCCAGGTCAGTCAGTGCTTCAAATCTCGTAAAGGCGATGGTTTACGGCGCGGATGCGAACAGCGGAAGAATACTTGATGCGCTTGGATACGCCGGAGTTGATTTTGATCCTGATCTCGTCGACGTGACATTTTTACACGAAAATGAAATGATGTTGCTCATCGGCGACGGTGTTGTGAAAAAAATAGATGAAGACAAGGCAACGCAGTGGATGAAAGAAGACAAGGTTACATTTTTGTGTGAGCTGAAACAGGGTCGAGAGGGCGCAACCGCTTGGGGATGCGATCTGACACACGATTATGTGAATATAAACGGTGATTACCGAAGTTAATGAGATAAATCATTTATCTAAATGTTAGGAGGATAAAAATGGGACAGTCAATTGAGGAAGTGACAGGAAAGGCAGAGACACTCATAGAGGCGCTGCCGTATATCAGAGATTTCAATGGAAAAAAGGTTGTGGTTAAGTACGGCGGCTCTGCAATGCTTGACAAAAGACTTCAGGAGTCGGTTATAAAGGATGTGGCTCTGTTGAAGCTTGTCGGAATGAAGCCTATCATCGTTCATGGCGGTGGCAAGGAAATCAGCAAATGGCTTGAGATGACAGGCAAGAAGAGTGAATTTGTTGACGGACTCAGAGTGACCGATGAGGAAACTATGGAAGTTGCCGAGATGGTTCTGAACAAAGTAAACAAATACCTTGTTCAGGAAATGCAGAAACTCGGAGTAAATGCTGCGGGTGTATCAGGAAAAGACGGCGGAATGCTGATGTGTGAGAAAAAGACAGCAAACGGCAAGGATATAGGCTATGTAGGTGAAGTTGTTTCAGTAAATACTGAGCTTATAGATACACTTATAGATAACGAGTTTGTACCAATCATCGCGCCTATCGGTATGGATAAGACTTATCACCCATACAACATAAATGCCGATGATGCGGCGTCAGCGGTAGCGAAAGCAATGCACGCCGAGAAACTCGCATTTATGACCGATATCGAAGGCGTATGCCTGGATCCTGAAGATCCGTCAACATTGATTTCGGTGCTCTCACTCGAGGAGGCGGATAACCTCATCGAGAAAGGGATCATCGGCGGAGGTATGATTCCGAAGATCAAAAACTGCGTCGAGGCAGTGGAACAGGGCGTAAGCAGAGTCCATATCCTCGATGGCAGACGCGAGCACTGCCTCCTCCTGGAGTTCTTCACGAGAAAAGGTATCGGTACAGCCATCATCGATAATAAAGTTAATCTTTATCCGCATGAGAATTCCTGATCAGTCAATATGAAATCGTTAAATATTATAATTTCAGAAAGGTAATAATGATTATGAATAAACTAATTGACCAGGCTGAACAATACCTGATTCACGCCTATAACCGTTACCAAGTCGTCTTCGACCACGCTGAAGGAGTCTACCTCTACGACACCAACGGCAAACGATACCTCGACTTCGGTGGAGGTATCGCGGTTTGTGCTCTTGGCTACAGCAACGACGCCTACAAGCAGGCACTTAAAAGTCAGATAGACAAAGGTATACATTTTTCGAACTATTTTTATTCTGAGCCACTCGTAGAAGCGGCAAAAAAGGTGACAAAAATCACCGGAATGGACAAAGTGTTTTTCTGCAACAGCGGTTCGGAAGCAAACGAAGGGGCACTTAAGCTCGCCCGGAAATACGCCATAGCGCAGGGAAACGATCATCGTCACGAGATAGTTTCTATGAACAAAGCTTTCCATGGACGAAGTATGGGCGCGCTTTCAGTAACAGGAACGAAAAAATACAGGGAACCATATGAGCCGATGCTCAGTGGAATCAGCTTTGCTGACTACAACGACCTGTCATCGGTTGAAAAACTCGTGACAGACAACACTTACGCTATCATTATTGAAGCACTTCAGGGAGAGGGCGGTATCTATCCTGCCGAGCCTGAATTCATACAGGGCATCAGGAAAATTTGCGATGAAAAAGATATCATTATGATTTGCGACGAGATTCAGTGCGGTATGGGACGTTCAGGAAAAATGTTCACATTCGAGCATTTCGGCATTCGTCCGGACATCGTGACACTGGCAAAAGGAATCGGAAACGGTATGACTGTTGGAGCTTTTGCAGCTCCGAAGAAGGTTGCTGATTGCATGGTGCCGGGTGATCATGGTACGACATTTGGCGGAAGCCCGCTCGCTATGGCAGCTGTAAATGCTACGATAGACCAGTTTGAGAAGCTTAATCTCGTTGAAAACGCCGCAAAAGTTGGAGAGTACTTAGGTGAGCAGCTTCAGAAGTTGGTTGAAACGAAAGAAGTTGCGACTTCAACTCGTGGTCTCGGACTGATGCGTGGACTTGAGTTAAGCGAACCTGTGGGACCGTATGTTGCAAAAGCACTTGAAAAAGGTCTTGTTTTGATGGCTGCCGGAACCAATGTTATACGTTTTGTTCCGCCGCTTGTTATCGAAAAAACGCATGTTGATGAGATGATTGAGATTCTTTCTCAGGTTTTGTGATGTAAAATGTTACAAAATTTTTAAATTTGTGTTGTAAAAAATAAAAATAGTTGTATAATGATATTGTACATATGTATTCCTCCGACCGGATAGGAGTATGTATGAACAAAGAAAACAAAGTAAAAATTATACTCACTATAGCCTGCGTGATCGTGTGCGGAGTGCTATACGTGGTTTTGGGGCCGGGAAAATCCGGCTCGACAGAATCAAAAGAGTTTACAGCCGGCACCAGGACTGATTCATCAGATAAAAATGATTCGGCCGAAAAAAATGATGTCGGTACAACAGAAAAGCAGCCGGAGAAGACGTTTGTCTATGTATCCGGAGCAGTGAAAAAGCCCGGAGTATACACTTTTGACAGCAGTCCCAGAGCTGTGGAAGTGATAGAAAAAGCAGGCGGTTTCACGAAAAAAGCGGACTCATCGGCCGTTAATCTGGCAAGTAAGCTTGAAGACGGGCAACAGCTGGATGTTCCCGTGAAAGCAAAGTCGTCAGCCGGAAGTTCCGGTGGGACAGTTTCAAGTGGATCGGGAAGCGCATCAGCGCCGGAACAAAAGATCAACATAAACACTGCTGATCTGACAGAGCTTACAAAAATTCCGGGTATTGGCGAGGCGAAAGCCTCAGCAATCATCGCGTACAGAACAGAACATGGAAACTTCAGTACGCCTGAGGATATCAAGAAAATATCCGGAATCAAGGACGGAACATTTTTAAAGATTAAAGATTTTATCTCAATATAGAAGGTGAAAAAATGGCAAGGAAACTTTTGGTAGTAGATGACGAGAAGCTCATAGTCAAAGGCATCAGGTTCTCACTGGAGCAGGATGACTTTGAGGTTGATGCTGCATATGACGGTGAAGAAGCATTGCTTATGGCCAGAAATAACACATATGATGTGATTCTTTTAGATGTCATGCTGCCGAAAATGACCGGGTTTGAAGTGTGCCAGCAGATCAGAGGTTTTTCTGATGTTCCGATAATAATGATCACTGCAAAAGGTGATGATATGGACAAAATCCTCGGACTTGAGTACGGAGCCGATGATTATATAACCAAGCCGTTCAATATCCTTGAGGTTAAGGCGAGGATAAAAGCTATCATCAGGCGCAATGGCAAAAAAGAAAGCACACAGGCCGGACAAAGCGCTCCGATGACTGACTATGGCAGTCTTCGCGTTGATATGGAAGGTAAGAGAGTATTTATAGATGATACTGAAGTGGCTCTGACGACAAAAGAGTTCGATCTTTTGGAGCTTCTGATGACTCATCCTGACAGGGTTTACGGAAGAGAAGAATTGCTTGACGCAGTATGGGGCAAGTCTTATCTGGGCGATGTCAGAACAGTTGACGTTCATATACGCCGTCTTCGTGAGAAGATTGAGAGCAGTCCGAGTGAACCCAAGTATATTCATACCAAATGGGGTGTAGGTTATTATTTCAAAGGTTAAAGCGTTTTTCAGAAAAATCAGAAGTCTCAGATTCCAAAGTCTTATCGTATTGATTTTTATCGGTATTGTCCCTTTGGTTTTGTTTTCATTGATACTTTTAAATTCTTATAAATCAAGAGCTCTCACGCAGCAGATAAACCGTATCCAGACACGTGGGGCGGTAATCTGCAATCTGGTTACGTCTTCGGCGTTTTTCACAAACGATGTTACAAGTGAGGTTGACTCGGAGCTTACTCAGGTGTCCGATATCTACGACGGAAGGATAATTGTAGTAGATTCAAACCTGTTGGTTCTGCGTGATACGTATGGTCTTGAAGAAGGCAAAACTCTGATAATCGACGATATTTCAAAAGTTCTGAACGGAAAAAGCAATAACATCACGCAAACATCAGAGGAAAATGTTCTGATGATGTTGCCTGTTTACCGCACAAATAATACCCAGGTAGGTGGAGCAGTGGTTATGAGCTTTTCGCTGGGCGAAGTTCAAAAAATGTACCAGAATATCAGAAGTATCCTGTGGACAATGCTTTTGTGCATAGGGGTTATAATCATTATTTTTTCAACTATGTACTCCGGAAAAGTTGTTCGCCCGGTCAAGGAAATTACCGGTCAGGTGAAAAAGATTACTGAGGGTGATTTTTCAGAAAAAATGGAAGTTTCCGGATATCAGGAAGTTGAAAATCTCTCGGAAGAGTTTAACCACATGCTTTCGGATTTGCAGAATCTCGAGGAATCCAGACAGGAATTCGTATCAAATGTCTCGCACGAGCTGAAGACACCTATCACATCGATGAAGGTTTTGGCTGAGTCTCTGACGGGGCAGGAAGGCCTTCCGATAGAGCTGTATCAGGAGTTTATGGGTGATATCGGAAACGAACTTGAGAGAATGAATCAGATAATAAATGACCTACTGTCACTTGTAAAAATGGATCGACAGTCGTCACAGATAAAGATTACCGAAGTCAATGTAAATGAATTTGTTGAGAGAATACTTAAGCAGCTTCAGCCGATAGCTGACAAAAGAAATATTGATATAGTATTTGAAAATGTCAGACCGGTTACTGCTCAGATTGATGAAGTTAAGCTTGGAATGGCTTTCAGAAACCTCATAGAAAATGCGATTAAGTATAACTATGATGACGGTTGGGTCAGAGTCAGTTTGAATGCGGATCACAAATTCTTTTATCTGAAGGTTTCGGATTCGGGTGAGGGTATACCTGAGGATTTGCAAGATCATATTTTTGAGAGATTCTACCGGGTGGACAAGGCGAGAGCCAGAGAAACAGGCGGTTCCGGACTTGGACTTGCCATAACAAAAAATGCAATTCACCTTCACAAAGGAAATATAAAAGTACATAGTGTGGAACAGCAGGGAACAACATTTAATGTCAGAATCCCGCTTGTGTTTACAGATTGATCGGAGGATGTTGTGAAAAACAGTGTGTTAAGAATAAAAAAATATTTGTTTTATTTGATATGTGTTCTTAGTGCACTCATTTTTATGACAGCTTGTGACGATAATCAGTCAAAAGGTGAAGCCTATACTATGTATTACCTCGACAGCGCAGGTGAAAAACTCGTCAGTGAAGAGTACACGGTTGTTGCCGATGAATCTGATATGAAGGCAATCATACTTGAGATAATCAATCAGCTTCAGCAAAACGGAAAAAACGGTGTTTATATATCACCGATTGAAAAGGAAATTGAGTATGACCGAATGGAGTTTAAAAATGGTCAGCTGAAACTATTCTTTTCCGGAGCATACAACAACAAAACAGGAGTCAGAGAGATACTGTCCAGAGCTGCCATAGTCAAGTCTCTGTGCGGAATTGATGGTGTTGATACGGTTGAGTTTTTCGTCGAGGAGCAGCCTTTGCTTATCGGAGGAAACAGTGTAGGCCAGATGAATGATGATTCTTTTGTTGAGGATTTGGGAGATGAAGGTGAGCCTCAAAAAAGAATGGTTAGGTTATATTTTGCCGATTCAACAGGCAGAAAACTGACTGCTATTGATACAACCGTAACATATCCTGCGGCCGAAAAAATAGCGAAATTGTTAGTTGAGAGTTTGATTGCAGGTCCTGAAGCGATATTAGATACAGATGTGACAGGGCTTATTCGTACGATTCCGAAAGGAACAGTGCTAAATAGTGTAACTATCCGTGATAATATCTGTTATGTTGATTTGTCCAGAGAATTTGCCGAGCTGATACCTAACGTAACCAGTGATGCAACTGTTTACTCGATAGTAAATACACTCTGTGAACTTCCAAATATAAACAGAGTTCAGTTCACAATAGACAGTGCAGTGAGAGAAAGATACGGTGACACAAAAGGATTTAATACAGCTATGGAAAGAAAACTGGATATCATCAATGATACAGGTCTTGAAAAAGAATAGATGAGGTGATATATATAGACAGAGAGTACCTGTATAAAAGGTCTCTGTTTATACTGTTGCTGATTGTTATCGGGTGGATATTTTTATTCTACAGTCCGCCTGATATTGACAAAAAATTAATAGAAAAAAATGATTCTTATTTTTACGGCGTCTGTGAAGAATATTCTTCTTTTAATCCAAAAAAAATAGTTATTCACAGTGTGACAGATATAGACGGCGATTTAATCTGCGATAAGGCAATAGTATACAGAGATACTAAATCTGATATCGATTGTGTAGAGCCACGCATCGGTAATATTCTGAAAATCAATGGCTCATCTGAAGTGTTTTGCGAACCCGGTAATCCCGGACAATTCAATGAATTAAGTTACTACACATCGCTTGGATTTCAAGCAAAAATATTCGCGTCGAAGATTTCTGTAGTAGATGATAACAAAGATGTTGTGGCTGATCTGATGAATGAAATCAGAACCGGTCTTGTTTTTATACTTTATAAATACCTACCTGAGGATGTGGCCGGAACAGTTGCTGCAATAACTGTCGGAGAAAAGTCGGGACTTGAAGAGAGAAC
Organism: Eubacterium sp.; assembly: GCA_024684535.1. GTDB lineage: Bacteria > Bacillota > Clostridia > Lachnospirales > Lachnospiraceae > Eubacterium_F. The sequence goes on from JAIKWQ010000061.1 coordinate 8,740, forward strand.
GAAAGAGCTATACAGGCAAAGTGGAATTGCTCATATCCTTGCGATTTCGGGGCTGCATATATCGCTTGTGGGATATGGACTTTTTATGTTTTTGAGGCGGTTTTTGTTTCACAAAAAAGTAGCTGCTTTTCTATCGGGCGGATTGGTATTTTTCTACGGACTCATGACAGGATTTTCGTTGTCTGCCAGAAGAGCAGTTGTTATGATGATAGTTCTTCTGATTTCAAATATTATCGAAAAAAAATATGACAGTTTAAACTCACTTGCACTTGCTGCGTTGATTGAGCTTTGCCTCCATCCGTTGTCGTTGTATCAGAGTGCGTTTTGGTTTTCTTATGGTACGGTGTTTGGGATTATAGTTTTTGTCAAAGCTTTTGAAAGGCTGGAACCCGAAGAGGACAGACCTATACTAAGGGCGCTGTTTAGGATGTCGGCAGGTAGTGTCGGGGTTTTTGTTGTGACTCTGCCGATAGTCGTGCAAAGCTATCACGAGGTGCCGGTTTATGGTGTTTTTGCGAATGTTTTGCTTTTACCTATGCTCAGCTTTTTGCTTGGTGGTGGATTGTTGGCTGCTGTAGTGGCGGCGGTGCCGGGTGGCGGTGAGTTTTTGTTTGGTGGAGTTTTCTTTGGTGCGAAGTTGTATCAGGTTGTTACT
>JAIKWQ010000106.1 GCA_024684535.1 Eubacterium sp.
CTTACACTCTGCTCGAAATGACAACTATTCCGATTAGTCAGTAAGGAACGATGTTCTCTCCCTGATGCATTATATCATTTTTTTGAATTTAGTGTTTTTAATATGTCATCTAAATTTGATTGTTTTATTTCATTTGGATAATGCTGTTCAAATTCAATCAGTGCATTTCTGGCGACATCCTCGTCAAACGCAGTTGAATCAAACAATTCGATATAATGTCCGTTTTTCATGACCTTTTCCACAAAGTTACGGGATAGATCAGGAATTTTGTTCCAATCAGAGTATAATTCTATGGCCGCTTTTTTAATCATTTCAAGCGAAATTGGATTTTTCTTTTTCTCGTGTTCCGCTAATATCCCCAATACATCTGAAAGATCATGTTTATATCTTCGTCCGGATTTGAGTTTCATAGCTATCAGGTACTCACTTGATATGGTTCGGACTTCCAAAACACCATAGTATTTTTTGTGAAATTTTGAGAATCTGATTATCTCGGAGGAATAAGACTCCGTTCTTTTGAAAAAGCTATTCTAGTATCAGACAACATCTCTCACCTCGCATTCGATAATATTAAATCGTTTAAACTCAGGGATGGCCTGCTGTTTTGCCTTTTGAATTTCCGGATGAAACTTATCAACTGCTTTCAACGCACGTATGCTCGCAGGATACAATTCCTCTTTCAGCTTGCATTTCCGTATCCGATCAAAATCGTTACAGATATCCACATTATTTATTCTACTTAGATAATCCACCATTCCTAGCAAGTAAAAACATTCGGGATATCGTTTTTTTTCAAAAAAAACAGGTATGTCACCGCTAGTCAAAGTGTGAAGAATAAAATCTATATCTCCCATCTCTTTCAAGCGATGACACACATTGCTTTTGAACATATCAAAATCAACAGATTTGTCTACACAATCCTGTATCAATTCTTCCATAGTCACATCAAGTGCTCTTGCTATCTGATATACCGTTTCGGCACTACACTTTTCAATATGTGCTTTTCCGGAATATATATCGTGTAATGTTGCATATGGAACTTTACTCATGGCAGATAGTTTATATATCGTTAGTCTTTTTTCTTTAAGTATCTCTTGAATCCGCATAGCAATCCCTCCTTTCTTGATTATATCGGGAGACCGATATAATCAAGAAAGGAGGGATTTATCTGATTTATCTGATTTATCAGAATAGCTATAATTACTTACACCCCTACCAAATTACACTTCTGAATAAATCATAAAACCTGTCGCGCAAGCCCGTTAGTGTATAATTTTTATGGGTTTTAGAAAAAAATAAAGGGAAGGAGGAACTTCCCCCTTCCCAAAAGTACAGTTATCCTTTATTATGTTATTGGGAAAACTATAGACAAAGGAGGACTGTACCCATGGCTAATATTATAGCTGAAAAACTGATATCGTTCAAGACTCTGGAGAAGAAAATTTTTCAATACGTTTGTATGCTGGCGGTGGAGATCACCAGGATCCTTCTGGAGGAGTATGACAAGGATCTGATGAAAAACCGGGACAAGACGCGTTACAAGGCAAAAGACAGCCATAAAACAACCATAAAGACGGTTTACGGCTCGGTCACGTACAGCCGGCGCTACTATGAGGTGTTGGACGAAGCCGGTCACAGGGAGAGATATACAAGCCTTCTGGATGACGCGATGCAGATGGATAAGATTGGCCTTATGTCATCCAATCTGGCGGAGAAAATCGCCATGATTGTTACGGAAAGCCCCTACCGTGTTGCGGCAGAAACGATCAACAGTACATGTGGACAGAGCATCAGCCACGGGGGCGTCTGGCATTTCATCCAAAAGCTTGGCGAACGAATCTGTAAGGAGGAAGAGGCATCAGTAAGCCGTGCTGATGCAGATGAAACTAAGGGAGAAAAGGTCGTTCCAGTTTTATTTGAGGAAATGGATGGCATCATGATAAAGATGCAAAAGAACCGTAAGAAAGTGGCATCCAAGGAAATGAAAGTAGCTACTACCTACGAAGGATGGGACGAGGAACTTGAGAAGGAAAAACGCAGTACCCTCGTTAATAAACGTACCATCGCCGGGATGGAAAACGGCGAGGAGTTCCACAAGAAGAGAGAAGCACAGATACGCGAGGTATATGCAGCCGATGAGATCAAGCAACGCATCGTAAACGGCGATGGTGGAAGCTGGATTAATGAACCAAATGATCCGGATGCTATCATTCAACTGGATAGATTTCATATCTACAAGGTGATAAAAAAGTACATAGGCGATAAAAGGATGATCTCAGAGATTGAGGATTTGTTCCATCAGGAAAAATATGATGAGATGCTTGAGTCCATCGTAGTATACGCCGACAGTGTTGTGACCAACGATGAGGGTGATAAAAGACGCAGGGAAGCCATGA
>JAIKWQ010000016.1 GCA_024684535.1 Eubacterium sp.
TCAAGCAGAGTTCCAACCCTGACTTTGTTGAACGCTCTGATATACAGATCAACCAAGTCATCCTGAGAATACGAAATCGGATTATTGCCAAGTCTCTCAACATTTACTGCTGCAGCGAGTTCACGAAGCTTATCCTCGCCCGGATACTCAGGGCTTTCTATATCAAGAATCCTTGCGATAAACGAAATCTGTTTGTGGAGATTTCTGACAGGATTCTTGCCTGGAGTAAGTACACTCATTATTTTCTTGATTTTCTCGAGAAGCTCCCTGGTGTCAGCAGGAATCTCTTTTTGCTCACCATTCTTATCAGTGAAATATCTCGGTCCTTCTTCAATCTTCTTTTTCTCCGCATCGGTGAGTTCATCAACCGGTTTATCATACGGCGGATTCAAAACGGAAATAGTTTTTATGCCGCAGTCGTGGATCAAGTACTCCTCTATAGATCTGCACACCGGCGAAATCATCATCAGAACTGCGTGACCATGCGCAATATTAAAATCAGATGACATCTTGTAGCTCAGCGCGTGAGCCGCAGTTGTTTTGGATATATTTATGGCTCTACCCGAAAGATAAGCGCCTCTCTGGATAGCAGGGAAACTTTCGATATCTCCACGCAGATAGCGAAGCATATTTTCATAAATCAAGCTGAGGCCTTCCATAGCGTACTCTGTACTCTCTTCGGTTGCCCCTTTCGCCCAGATTGACTCTATACACTGGCACAGAGCATCTGCCAGAGTAGACTTTTTCTGATACTCGGGAAGGCTCACCAAAAATTTAGGCTCGAACAGCAGATACTCGGGAACCACCTTCGCGTGATTCAATGACTGTTTCACACCGTCACGGTAGAAAACGATGTTTCCGTTACCGTCGCTTCCCGTTCCCGCCGTAGTCGGTACAGCTAAAAATGGAACGTCCGCAGGTTTTACTTCCTCTTTCATATAATCTGTTCCCGGAGTCATATCGGCGTAAAGCTTGATAGCTTTTGCAGTATCCATCGCACTTCCGCCTCCGACTGCAACTATCAGTTTTGCCTTGCTTTCTCTGAATTTATCAACTCCGTCACACACTTCCTTGTAATCAGGGTTCGGTGAAAATCCCGGGAAATGCGTCACTTTCCATCCCAAAACATCAAAGTACTTCGGAAGATATGTCCTTTTGTAAGTACCTCCACTCACAACAAAAACACTGTCTACTCCGTGTTTTTCTCCAATCTCCTGAAGGTCAAAAAGTATCTCTTCCCTGTTTAACTCTATCTGGTCATATAACTGCTGCATCTGACTATCCTTTCCGTAATAAACACAGTTTTCCCCGCCGGATTATCCTGACGGGGAATTAGTTTTTGAATACAATTAAATTATTTTGCCAAAAATTCCATGAAGTTTTCTTTGTTCTCTCTGGCTGTCGTAGTCGGTCTGCCGAGATCATCTCTGGCTCCGATACCACACTTCACTTCGATGAGCGAGAGCTCATTTTTGCTTTTTGCATCTGCAAGAGCTTTGTCAAGAGCGTCGAAGTTGTCTACGCTTACCACATTCGGATATCCGCATCCTTTAGCGATAGCTGTCAAATCAAGCTTTCCTGCCACTGTAGGCTGACCTCCGACTGTCTCATGCGCGCCGTTGTTGATGACGATGTGGACTACATTTTTCGGAGCATTAGTTCCCATAAGCGCCAATGATCCCATATGCATAAGCATAGCTCCGTCACCGTCGATTATCCATATTTTTTTGTCAGGTTTCTGGTAAGCGATTCCGAAAGCGATTGATGAAGAATGTCCCATCGATCCGACTGTGAGGAAATCGTAACCATGTGGCTGTCCGTTTGCCTCTCTGATTTCGAAAAGCTCGCGGCTTGCTTTACCTGTAGTTGATACTATCATATCTTCGCCTGTTGCGCAAGTGATATGTTTGATGATCTCTTCTCTTGAAATATCGTATTCGTTTGAGTACTTAACCTTGCCGTCAAATGTGAGAGCTTCTTTTCTGACTACAAATGCAACCTGTCTGCCCTCTTTGAGAACGCCCTCAAACTCCTGCCATTTAGCTTTCAGATCATCAACCGTGGTATCTTTTCCGATGATCATCACCGGCACT
>JAIKWQ010000060.1 GCA_024684535.1 Eubacterium sp.
CGCTGGTGAAGCCCTATACTCGGCTCATCAAGGATGTATGCAACGCCGACAAGGCCTGAACCGATCTGCGTAGCAAGCCTGATTCTCTGTGCCTCACCGCCCGAAAGAGTTCCCGTAGCTCTGGCGAGATTCAGATAATCAAGTCCCACATCCACCAAAAATCCAAGTCTTGCGCGGATTTCTTTCAGCACAAGTCTTCCTATGGCTTTTTGCCTTTCAGTAAGCTCAACTTCATCCATAAAAATCTTCAGTTCAGAAATAGGCATATCGCAGAGTTCGGATATATTTTTATCTCCGAATGTAACTGCGAGCGAACTTGTTTTCAGCCTTCTGCCGCCACATTCTTCACAGGGTGAAACACGCATCAGCGCCTCATACTCCTGTCTCGACCAGTCAGATGAAGTCTCTCTGTATCTTTGTTTGATATTATTAAAAATGCCCTCAAAGGAGACATTGTATTCTCCTCTTCCGTTCCTGCTGTTATAGAAAACCTGAACTCTTTTTCCATCCGTACCGTACCACAGTACATCGTGTATTTTTTTCGGATAATCTTTCCAGGGCGTGTCAAGTGAAAAGCCATATTCTTTTGCAACTCCCTCGAGTATGCATCTGGAGTAACTGTCAGGTTTTACCACAGACTGCCAGCCGGGCGCAATCAGGCAACCCTCAAGGATGGAAAGCGAGGGATCCGGTATCATCAGGCTCTCATCAAACTCCATTCGGATTCCGATTCCGTTGCAGACAGGACAGGCACCGAACGGGTTATTGAAAGAAAAGCTTCTGGGTTCTATCTCCTCTATGCTGATGCCGCAGTCAGGGCAGGAAAAACTCTGCGAGAAGTTTATCTCCTCACCGGAATCAACCATCTGTACGGTCAAAAGTCCGTCTGCTATCTTCAGACAGTTTTCTATGGAATCAGTCATTCTTCTTTCGATTCCCTCGCGGATTTTCAGTCTGTCAACAACTATTTCTATCGTGTGTTTTTGGTTTTTGTCAAGTGTTATATCTTCGCTTAGTTCATAGAGATTTCCGTCTATACGAACTCTGACGTATCCGCTTTTTACCGCTCTGTCTAAAACTTTTTCGTGCCTTCCCTTTCGTCCTCTGACAACAGGCGCCAGCAATTGAATCCTGGTGCCTTCGGGAAGTCTCATAATCTCATCCGTCATCTGGTCAACGGTCTGTTTTTCTATCGGTTTTCCGCAGGACGGACAATGCGGAATTCCGACTCTCGCATACAAAAGCCTCAGATAATCATATATTTCAGTAACCGTACCGACCGTAGATCTGGGGTTTCTGTTTGTGGTTTTCTGATCGATCGATATAGCAGGCGGAAGCCCCTCGATGCTCTCCACATCAGGTTTTTCCATCTGTCCCAAAAACTGTCTTGCATAAGAAGACAGAGACTCCATATAGCGTCTCTGTCCTTCAGCATAAATTGTATCAAAAGCAAGCGAAGACTTTCCGGAACCGGAAAGTCCTGTCAGCACTACAAATTCATCTCTTGGTATTTCCAAAGATATATCTTTAAGATTGTGTTCTTTTGCCCCGCGTATACGGATCATTTTTTTGCTATTTTCAGCAGACATCACGCTACTCCTTAACTAACCGTCTCCTCATACTCCTGCCTGAGTCTTTCTTTTTCCGATTCGGGAAGATTATTAAAAATAAGCTGAGCGACATCGAAATTTTGAGCGAAACCTTTCACTGCAAAAAGCCATACCTCGAAGCTCATAGATTTTTCCTCTTTTTTTCTGGAGAATGTCTTGGTATTTTTGCTCCTGATATTCGGATCGAGATCCATAGAAATCGCGCCGGCAATCCACGCTCCCAATGTGGCATTGTCGCTGATTATCTCAATCATTTTGTCTCCGCCTGTCGATGCATCAAAACACTCCGCTTTCGTATCCTCAGCCACAGAATTGATAACAAGCATGGAGCTTTCTATATCAAGTGACCTTTTCACCGCATGAATAGCAGCTATGTCGGTCGGTTCATCAATCCTGACCTGTACGGGATGTCTTTTTTCTTCGCGCCAACCCGTGTTGAAACCGTCTGACCTGAAACCTATTACCGGCACACCTCTGGTTTCCAAATACTCCATAGACTTCGCAGGGTCAACTCCCGGATTCACGCCGCTTGTGACCACGACCAGGTTATTTTTGATCATTTCTATCAGATCGACAGAGACATCCAAATTTTCATCATGCTTTTCGCTGACTCCGCCGAGACCAAGTCCCACAACAACCTGGATTCCAACCATAGTCGCTGCCATCATAGTGGCCGATATAGTGAGCACTCCGTCCTGTCCCATAGCAAGCGCCACAGGGATGTCACGCCTTGTGATCCTCTTCAGCGTGTCTCTGTTTTTCGCAAGGTGATTTCTTTTTTCTCTGTTCAAGCCGACATTTATCTTCCCGTCGATAATCGCCATTGACGCAGGCACAGCTCCGTTCTGAACGACCATTTTTTCGATGTTTTCAAGAATAAGCGCGTAATCCGGCTCATTTTTCGAAGCATCCGCTCCCAATAGTTCCGCAAAAATCGGGTCATCCTTCAAACCTAAAAATATCCCTGCCGTATCTATCGCAACAACAGGCAGCTTCTGCTCAACTGCCTCGCTGACTTTCGTCGAAACCTTCAGATAATCGCTTTTCATAAGCTTCTCCTCCGCGTTGGTCTGTAATTCTACAAAACAAGCCCTGTCGCAACAGGGCTCTCTAATTATATCATATCAGGTTTTTTAAGTCAAACAGGAAACTGTGAAAAATCGACATTTTTTGATCACAGCTGGGCATAATCCAAAAATATATATTTCATCTTCTCTTCGCTGTCGAAAAACTCGAATTCATGCGGTTCTCCACGATATACAACTTCGCCTGATCTGTATGCTATCAGAGTATTCAGCGGAAACTGCTCCCATCCGGATAGCGTCAGCGGGCTCGTAGATATATAGGTTTCTATAGCTCTTTTTTGATAATACAGGCTGTTTTTGTAATTTGTATGCACATACAGAAGCTCTTCATCACTTATCAGCAGATTCATCTTGTTTTCGGGTGAAACCTCCCTGATTACCCGATCAACAATCTCGCAGCGCTCACTGTCGGTTAAATCCGCTCCTTTTTTCTCAAGGGCCAGATTAACCTCATCTATCAGATAGCATAGTATCCTCTCGGTATCAGTCTGGCCTTCCTGTACGTGAATATATTTTTTCAAAATATCGCTTTCAAACACTGTTCCGTTGTGCTCAAGCGTCCAGGCTCTGTCCGTCAAATCACGCATAACAAAAGGATGCGTATTGTCGTACTCAATTCCGCCTTTTGTCGCAAGCCTGATATGCGCCAAAAGGTGTTCCGCCTGTATATCCGAGCGCAACCTGTCCGTCAGATACCTGCTGTGAATAGCCGATATAGGCTGTTTCTCAACAGATACCGAGTTGCCGAAAAACAGCGCAAGTCCCCAACCATGAGGGTTTTTGTCCCCATGTGAGAAAAAGTTTTTCAACATCTCATTGCAACTCACTTTCTTGCGAGAAGTAAGTCCGAACAGTTCACACATATTGTCCTCCCCTTGTTGTCAAATCATTCATTGCTTTATCCACAAATCCATCGCTGAATTTTTCTTTAATAACAGTCGAATATCTTTTGCTGTTATCAGTTATTTTTTCAAGTTCAAATTCGATTACTTTTATCGCTTCCAGATTTTCAGGATTTACGCCTTCATAAAACTCCATCATACTGCGAAGAATATCTTCACCTGCCTCAGCAATCGTTTTTTTAGCACTTTTGCCGAGCTCTATAGTTTCGTGAAAAATGTCATAATGCGCTGCTTTTTTGAAGTTTTTCACCGCCGTCAACTGCATTTTTTTGTTTTCTTCTTCATCTGTTATTTTGTTATAAGTAGCAGCAATCCAATTCAAAAATAACCCGGTAAATCTCACATCTTTTTCATTTAATCCTGCTTCAAACAATGGATTCAAATCAAACATTCTGAGTTCTATATGACTTATACCTTCATCAACAAGTCTGTTTAAGTCATTTTCACCACCCGACTTAAGCCTGATAGGATAGTAGAGCTCTGACGGTGATGCCAGCAAACCTTTTTCCACGTATTTTTCTATGCTTTTTGCATAACCCTCTACACTGCTGTAATCAAGCACCGGGATAAAGTCGTTCCAATACCCCATCTCGGAACATCTGACAGAAGCCATTCCGTCAAACACAGTTTTTCCAAGCTCAGCTTCATCCAGATAGGAGCCGTCAAGCAACGGACTTGCCGCTGTGAGTGTCACCAAAAGCCAACCGTATTTCACAGCTCCTTCAGCAAGCTTTAAGTACAATTCATCTTTGTACTCCCGGAGACTTAATCTTGAATCCATTTCTGTCTGATACGCATCATACGCTGCTTTCAGAAGTTCTTTTCCTATAGAGTAATTCACGTGAATACCTGAAAAACTCATTTTGTATCTGCCGTATTTTTTTGCCAGATAGTGTCTGTATGCTGTTTTCGAGCTTAAATGCCCGTCAAACTTCGCTACGGGGATGTCATCATCTCCCCTTATATACGGAGGGCTGGAAAACGGCCACAGGTATTCTTTTTGAGTCTGATTTGCAAGAACTTTTTTCACCCTGTTTGTATGTGACAGAAGTTCTTCCATCACGCCTTCCACGCTCTCGTGAACTCCTGTATTTATCTCAGTCTGGTTTTCGCAAAAATCTCTGACTATATGCTCATCATCTTCTGCAAAAGGATGTGATGTTTTCGCAAACAATCCACCCTCTACGACTCTGAGTCCTTCTTTTTCGAGACCGAATTCAACATCAAAAAAATGATCTCTTACTTCATCATCTATAACAAACGTCAATTCTAATCCTCCCGGTCACAATTTGCCGAATTTTTCTATATAATCCGCCATTGTTTTTCCCGACGAAATACCGTCCAGCATTTCTTTTGCCGGACTCAGCAGTTTTTCTGCTCTTTCAAATAACGGATCGATATATTTTTCTTCGCCGAATCCTCGTCTGGTAAGACCGTTTTTCGCAAGTCCGAGCACTCTCAAAAGAAGGTCACTCAGTTCTTTTTTATCAAATGTATCCGGTAGTTCTTTTTTTACAAATATTCTCCTGAGTTCGGATGCATTGTAGCCTTTGTGATAAATCACGTAATCATCCTCAAGCAGTCCTGACAACTCGGACAGACTCTCCATAAGTCCCGCGTGAAAAGCTCCCGATGCCATAATCTCTCCAAGCGGTTGCTCGCACACGCTCCTGAATTCCACAGTTCCTCTGAATGTCAGGTCCTCAAACTTAAATGATCTGAGTTCTTTTAAATCTTCTATTTCCGGTTGAATAGTTATTTTCTTATATTCTTTTCCGTCGAAAATCTCCCCTTCTATAGCATCTGAAGTGAAGTATTTAAGAAGCGGTGTAGGCGTGAAGTTTACGTATCTTCCGTCTCGTTTTACACAATAAAGACTCATACTTTTTATGTACATTATAACTTCATCTATGGATTCAAATTCCAGGCCATACATATCTACGTTATGACGGTTCAATCCGTGAAGAGAATTTCTCCAAAAATAATCCCTGCTGCACAGGAATTCATTTTTGTCCTCCTGCCAAACTGAATTAGCAAAAATAAGTGCTTTGAGCGGTTCCAGTTTCGTAAATGTATTCAGTGTTTTTACAAGATTTTTTTCATCTACATCGAGCTGCACCTGGCTCGCGCACGAAAACAGGCCGAAATTCGGATGATCGTGAAACAAAATCTCATCGCCGTAATCAGTGTACGAACACAGATGATGAAACAGCATCCTGTAGCGCTCGTTTACCACCGGAACATTTTTGTTTATTCCGTAGTGTGGGTTAATTCCCATACCCGTTATCGTATGGCTTTTTTCACCGAGTTTATCATATGTATAATTGTAGTAGGTTTTGAATCTCTCAAATATAATGTTTATATCTTCGTCCGCCCCAAGCGAATACTCTATCGTATTGTAACTGCAATCAAAAGAGACGCTGTCCCCGGTTTTTTCGTCTATGGCGCAGTAGATATAGCCGTCGTCATCCTTTAGGATTTCTGAAAACGAAAAATGCCTGACAAACTCTTCGCTCATACTGTGAACCACTTCAAAATCAACAGGTTTTGACAACTTATTTACAATAGGAAATTCAAACTCAAGCCCCACTCTTTTTGTGCGTTCCCTCTCAGTCGGACGTATATACCTATCGTATATCGCTTCATTCAGCTTTTCTTCCGTCATTTTTCTCTCCTATGCTACTCTTGTGATGTGAGAGTTTATGACCTATGTTGCCCGAAAAGAGTAGCCATGTAATATGATATGATATCATATCATATAAAAACCTATACAGTCAATAGGTTTTTTCAAAAATAAAGAATTGAAAAATAGACTTGACTTTTGCGGCACTTCGAGGTAATATATATGTTGCTTGTGCGTGTAGCTCAGCTGGATAGAGCACTTGGCTACGAACCAAGGTGTCGGGGGTTCGAATCCTCTCACGCACGGGAGAAGAAAAGAGTGTATGAAACAAAAGTTTCATACACTCTTTTTTCATCCGCATCCGCGGATGATGAGAACCCGGGTTCGTTCTCGGCGGCCGCACTAGCGCCGCCTCGGTCCGCGCGAAACAGAGGTCCACCGGACCTCCTCTTCTATTGTTGCAGCTCGTCGAGGGTGAGGTCGTAGGCGGGGAGGAACTCGTCCATGAAGATGTTCACCGCGTCGAGGTCCGTCGCCTCCAGATACCCCAGCGTCGTATCGTAGGCGCTGTCGAATTCGCGGTTACCACTTCTTATCTCCTCCATACACTTGATCAGCGCAGAAAATTTATCTGCCGCTTTCACAAGCTTCCAGCCATAGGCCTCGAGCATTTTTTCGTCTGCTTTGCCGTCGGACAGAGCTTCCGTAAGATTTCCTTCTATACTATCTATGACTTTCAGCGCCTCCTCTTCACCGAGAAGCAGAGGATCGTAGTATTTTTTCATATCCGAAGGCAGTTTGTTTAGCAGCGTATGGCTTGCTATGTTTTCCACCCTTTTATATGAAGCGTGAATATCATCGTCATAATACTTAACCGGCGTCGGCATATCACCCGTTATGATTTCGTTGGCGTCGTGGAATATCCCCATCAGAGCAACCCTCGCCGGATCAACATCTATCCCGAGTCTTTCTTTTGATATGATAGCCAGGCTGTGAGCCAGCATCGCAACCTCCAGAGAGTGCTCGCTTAAATTCTCCTCTCTCGAGTTGCGCATCAGCGCCCATCTCTCGATATACTTCATTCTGGCCATCATCGCATAGAATCCGTACATTTTTATCCCTCCTGAAAAAAGCACCCGGCTCCCGCTTGACGCAGGTTCCGGGTACAGTTTGAATCAACTTAATACTTAATCCCAATCAGAAATCAGGCTCGATCAGTCCGTATGTATTGCCTTTGCGCTTGTAAACAACATTTACTTCCTCTGTCTGTGAGTTGCGGAACACGAAGAAGTTGTGTCCGAGAAGCTCCATCTGAACGCAAGCCTCTTCAGGATCCATCGGCTTCATAGCAAATCTCTTTGATCTGATGATTTCGATATCCTCTTCATCAAACGCATCCTCGTCTATGAAGCTTTTTGAAAGCTGTGCTGCATTCTGCTCTTTGTCGATAAGCTTATTTTTGTACTTGCGAAGCTGTCTTTCGATAACTTCCTCAACCAGGTCGATAGATACGTACATATCTGTACTTGTCTCCTCTGCCCTGATGATCGTTCCGGGCATCGGGATCGTAACCTCGATCTTCTGGCGATTCTTCTCGGTGCTCAGGGTAACGTGTACTTCAGTGCTGTCATTGAAGTATCTCTCAAGCTTTCCGATCTTTTCTTCAACTGCCGAACGCAGTCCCTCTGTTACATCGATATTTTTACCACTGACAACTAAATTCATAGATTATGTCTCCTTTTCCCGTTTTCTTGATCGGGGTGTGAAGCATCGCCACATCCCTCACTAACACATATCATACCACAAATCTGACATATTCGCAAGGCATTTTGTAAATTAGTTTCTTCGTCCATAGTAGTCGCCCAAAAATACGTTTTTTGTCCCGAATTTACTAAAAATTTCGAAACTGTCTGACAACTTAGCGAGTTGTAAATATATAATTTTGCACTCAAAAATCAGTCGACTTTCGTGGATAATGTTTATAATTTTGTTGATAAGTGTCGATTTACGCAAAACAGGGGTCTAAAATGTTGATAAGTCACCCTGTTTTTCACTCTACTCCTGTAGTCGTACTTTCGTTCGAAAAATGAGTTGTCTGACATCTTATAATCTTTGACATATTTCTTCAGATGTGCTATCATATCCTATTATAAATGCGTAACCAAAAAAACAAAAGCAGGGGGATACCTAATGATAACAAATCAGCTATTGCAGCATACATTAGACGGGATCGGCGGAATCACCGGAAAGTCTCTGTACGTTTTTGACACTCAGGCAAATGTTCTGGCCCAAACCGACAGCGAAGGCTCATCCTACGCGGATATGGCGAAAAGCTTCACAAGCTCTGAGGAAGACACTGCCGAGATATCCGGAGCCTACTTCACAAAAATACACGATGACGGCGAACTGTGCTTCATCCTGGTTGTATCAGGCGACAGCGCCAAGGACAATCAACTGTCGGGACTCACAGCATTCACGCTTTCGGGACTTCTGGATGCCTACAGACAGAAGTACGACAAAGAGGATTTCATCAAAAATCTTCTGCTCGATAACCTGCTTCTCGTGGACATAATGAACCGTTCCCAAAAACTTCACATCACTATGCGCGCAAGACGTGTCGTTTTCCTGGTTGAAGCGGACCGCGAGAAAGACTCCCACATTATGGAAATCATACGTTCCATCTTCTCAGGCACGGGACGCGACTTCATCACAGCAGTTGATGAAAAAGATATCATTATCGTAAAAGAGCTTGGCGCCGATGAAGATCAGGAAGATATAGAACAGACCGCAGAGGCGCTTGTGGATATGCTGAACACAGAAGTGATGGTTAATGCCCGCGTATCATACGGAACAATCATCAATGAAATCAAAGAAGTATCCAAATCCTACAAGGAAGCTAAGATGGCTCTTGACGTAGGAAACATATTCTACAGGCATAGAACCGTGATAGCATACAGCAATCTCGGAATCGGAAGACTCATCTATCAGCTTCCTCTCCCACTGTGCAAAATGTTCATCTCCGAGATTTTCGGAACCGATGAAGTGCCGGAGTTCGATGAGGAGACACTCACCACTATCAGGAAATTTTTCGAGAACAACCTAAACGTCTCCAAAACTTCCCGTGAGCTCTACATCCACCGAAACACTCTGGTGTACAGGCTCGAAAAACTGAACGCTATGACAAACCTTGATATAAACGTTTTTGACGATGCGATCACATTTGAGATTGCGCTTATGGTTATCGAGTATATGAAGTACCTCGACTCCATAAGTTATTGAGAAACAGTTTAGAAACGGAGAAATAATGGACAAAAAGAATATACCAATCATCGCAACCGAACAGTTGGGCATGAGATATTCTACCGGAGTAGAGGCCCTATATAACCTGAACATAAAAATATCAAGAGGCGAATTCGTCTTCCTGGTCGGCAAGAGCGGTTCAGGCAAATCAACATTCATCAAGCTTTTGCTGAAGGAGCTTGACCCCACATCAGGAAAAATCTATGTGGGCGGTCGTTCGGTAACCAAACTGTCAAGACGGGCCGTAAGCCTGTACCGCAGAAAAATAGGCGTAGTCTTTCAGGACTTCAGACTCCTCGAAGACAAAACCGTATACGAAAACATAGCCTTTGCCCAGCGCATCATCGGTATGCCGGGACGTCAGATCAAAAAAAATGTCCCGATAATGCTCGATATGGTAGGTCTCGCGGGACGCGAAAAATCGTTTCCGAACGAGCTTTCCGGAGGCGAACAGCAAAGGGTAGCTATCGCCAGGGCACTGATCAACCAGCCTGCTATCCTGCTTGCTGACGAGCCGACAGGAAATCTGGATCCAAACACGGGAAAAGATATCATGGAACTTTTGAATATAGTGAATAAACGAGGGACTACAGTTGTAGTAGTCACTCACAATTCTGATTTCGTAGACTCGATGAAAAAGCGAGTAATCCAGCTTGAGGGCGGTCGCGTAGTCAGAGATGAAGCCGGAGGATACAATTCGATACAATGAAACGCATATTTGAAACAACATACAGCATAAAACAGGGATTTACGGGGTTAAGAAGGCACCGCATGTTCACTCTCGCCTCCATAGGTACGGTGAGCGCCTGCCTTTTTCTCTTCGGACTTTTTTATTTTATGCTGAGCAACTTTGAACACATCATACAGCAGACCGAAACCTCAGTCGGAGTCACTGTATTTTTCAATGAAGGAATTGGTAATGAAACAATAACCACAATAGGCGATGCGATCAAAGCACGTCCCGAGGTCGATCATATCGAGTTCGTGTCCGCAGAACAGGCCTGGGAACGCTTCAAGCGCGAAAACTTCAAGGATTCACCTGAGCTCATCGACAGCTTCGGTACGGATAACCCACTGAAAGATTCGGCCTCGTACGAGATATATCTGAAAAATATCGCCGGCCAGAACTCCCTGGTCGAGTACATCGAGACTATCTCGGGAGTCAGGTCGGTGCGCCGTTCTGACGAAATAGCAAACAACCTGACACGCATCAACAGGCTTGTATCTATCGTCTCGATCACGCTGATTTCGATATTGATCCTTGTCTCTATATTTTTGATACACTCTGCCATAGCGACCGGAATCACCGTCAGAAAACGGGAAATCTACATCATGCGTCTGATGGGCGCGTCTGATTCATTCGTACGTACTCCATTTATGGTAGAAGGAATAACCATAGGAATTCTGGGCGCTGTTATCCCACTGATAATCCTGTACTTCGCATACGACGCGGTGGTAGGCTATATATCCAGAAACTTTGCATTTTTCGCAGATGAAAGCTGGTTTTTGACCCGCTCGAAAGTATTTATGATTCTGGTTCCGATCGCATTCGGAATCGGCATCGGAATCGGATTCCTCGGAAGTTTTCTGACTGTTCGCAAAAATCTGCGCGTAGTTGCAGTGGCGCTTATCGCCTCTCTCCTGCTCGGTACGGCTCCGACTTCATATGCAAAGACCAAACTTGACAGGGATATCGCTGATGCAAGGGAAGAACAACAGATCGCAAAAGACAGAGTTGACAAGGTAAAAGAGGAAATAAAAGCGCTTGAAAAAGACAAAAAAGATACACTTAAATACATAAAAAAAATAGACAAAAAAATGGAAAAAATCGCCGAGAATATAATCGAATACGAACTGAAAATCAACGTCTCAAAAATCGACTACGACAACACCCAAAAAGAGCTTGACGACGCGCAAAAAGTCGAAGACAAACAATACGACGTGATGAGCCGCAGGATCAAATATATGTATGAACATGGCACCGGTTCGTACTTAAATATGATATTTGCATCGCAAAATATATCTGAATTTTTAGGCAGAGCTGAGTACATAGAAAAGATCAGCCGGTACGACAAAAGAATATTCAACGACTTTCTCACAAGCAGAAAAAAAATAGAGAGCCTGAAAAATGAAATAGCCTCCGATATCACTGTTCTGAAAGGCTACAGAATGGAACTTGAGGCAGAGCAGGAAAGTATGACGGCGCTGAAAAAAACAAAAAAATATGAGCTCAAGTCCTACGACAAAGGACTGAAACAGGATTCAAAATCAAAAGCTCAATACGAAAAAGCTGCTGCAAAAGCTCAGGCGCAGGTCGAAAAGCTTTTGGCAAAAAAACAATCAGAAGTTGCCTCAAGCGATGATATAGGAAACACCTCAGGCAAACTCAGGTGGCCGCTGATGATAAAAGGACGCATATCCTCGTACTTCGGTCCACGAAAAGCACCAACCGCAGGAGCAAGCATATTTCACAAAGGACTTGATATAGCAGCCAGTCAGGGCACGCCTATCGTAGCTGCTGCCTCAGGAAAAGTCATCACCGCCAGATACAGCGCAACAGCCGGAAACTTCGTGATGGTTGCTCATTCCAAGAAACTATCGACGGCGTATATGCACTGCTGCAAGCTGAATGTACACGAGGGCGACAAAGTAAAAAAAGGAGACGTTGTCGGATACGTCGGATCTACAGGCATATCAACCGGAGCGCATCTGCACTTCTCGGTAATAAAAAAAGGCACCTATGTAAACCCACTCAAATATGTTAAACAGCCGAAATAAACATAAATCTTCAGGAGATATTATTTATGATGAACCACGATTCAGATAACAGAAAAGATACGGAAGGCAACTTCGAAACACCGCAAATCACGCCTGACAGAACTCTATACAGTTTTGACGACGACAACACATACGTCGGTCGGGACATTTTTCGGGATGATAAGAAAAAAAATGAACCCACAGAAATAACTGTAAAAGATACCATGCGGATGTATATAACCGGAATAGTAACCGGAATCCTCCTGCTATGTCTGATAAATATAATTTGTGATATATTTGAGTTTCATCCGTTTTCGAGGTTTACTGCTTCTGATGCCGTCTATGACAGAGCACAGACAGTCGAGGCGTACATAGATAAATTCTACTGGAAATCCGATACTTCAGACGAGCACTTCGCGGAAATGGCAGCAAAAGGCATGGTTGCTGCGCTCGAGGACCCGTTTTCTGTCTATCTGACACCCAGCGAGATGTCAAATTCAATAATACACAATCAGGGCGATTACGTCGGAATCGGCTGCACAATCGGGGTTGATTCAAAGAATAATCATAGCTATATACTGTCAGTCTCAGAGGGAAAACCTGCAGCCAAAGCCGGTTTGAAAAAAGGCGACGAAATCCTCAAAATAAACGGACAAGACACAAAAGGACTCAGCACAGATGAACTCACCGATATGATCAGTGACAAAGAGGGCGTGAAAGTGTCGATAACCGTTCTCAGGGGCGGAAAACAGCTTGATTTCACCGTGGTTACCGACAAAATCGTAAACCAGTCAGTCAAGACGAAAACGCTGAAGAATAATATCGCTTATATCGATATCTCAAACTTTGACAGAGATTCCGTAAAGCAGTTTGAAGAAGCTCTGAATAAGTTCAAAAATAACCCTTCTCTCATCATAGATTTGAGAGGCAACGGAGGCGGTGTGCTCACTGCCTGCTTATCTATGCTTGACAAGATTCTGCCCGCAGGACAGCTGATCACTGAGACCAGAAAAGGCCAAAAAGATGTAATCTACAAGTCAACCAACAAAGATACCTACGCCAAGCCTATCATAATCCTCGTAAACGAGAAATCAGCAAGCGCATCTGAGGTGTTTGCAGGTTGTCTGCAGGATAGAGGCAGAGCAAAGCTGGTCGGCGAGAGAACATACGGAAAAGGCGTAGTTCAGACTATGTATACGGTATCAGAAAAGCGCGGAGACGGAATCAAACTCACAACAGGTCAGTATCTCCTGCCGAGCGGAAGATCGATCAACGAAAAAGGCCTCACACCCGACTACCCGGTTAAATTCACCGGCGAAACATCGGACTATGAGACCTTAAAAGACAATCAGTTGCAAAAAGCTATCGAATTACTCTCATAAAGCTTTTCGAACTAAGAATCGGCACAACAAGCACTCCAATGAAAAACCACCAATCAATAGTGTCTCACATTGTTTGAATGTGTCATACCTTCCATCATAGGAGCATACTTCGCAATAACTTCCCCATAATGCTCAAGGGTTTTGTCAGGATACTTACCTGATGCCTTGGCCTGATCAAACAGGCTGCAGATGTCATTAAAGTTGTCCCTTGCTGCATCCTTGTAGTTATTGGTTCTATTAAGCTCCAGCGACTCCAGCAAAACATCAATTGCTGCAATTTTCTTAGCGCCAAATAATGCCATACCAATCACTCTCCAATTTGCAGATTCCTCTTTTTACAGTTGCATATTTACAGTTACTCAAGTATGCAAATCCTTTCCCCAAAAAATTCACATACCCCTTGGAATTATTATTGTAACATATTTTTCTACAAATATCTACTATTTTTTTAAATTTTTTAAAAAAAATTTCATTTTTTTTCGTAAAAATCATCCACGCCACAAAATGTTGTGGCGTGGGAATAAACGATGTATTTATCTAGTAAAACTGCCTTATCTGTGTGCCTTGAGATTTTCCGCATCAGCGCTCAATGTGTCCACGAGAGAGTTGATTTGGGATACAATCTGCTGGTTCGTCTCACTGCTCGCATATGTTTCATTGGCATGCGCGCTAACCTCTTCAGTGATAGCTGAGATGGTCTGGATACTGTCAACGATTTCTTCATTTGCCGAAGCAAGATTCTCAACCGCCGAAGCCATCTGATGAGAATTTGTAGTGATGATTTCGACACTCTCGGATATTTTTTCGAAGTTTTCTCCGGTATCTTTTGCGCATACGCTCTGATCCTCACCTATGCGAATCAGGTCATCAACTGTTGAAACTATGTTGTCTATCTGAGAAGTGATGCTCGCAATGAGCGAATTGATATCCTCTGTAGCTCCTGTTGTCTGGCCTGCGAGATTTGAAATTTCCGAAGCCACAACCGCAAATCCTTTGCCTGCCTCTCCTGCTCTGGCCGCCTCTATGGACGCATTCAATGCGAGAAGGCTTGTCTGCGAAGCGACATTGTTTATGAGGTCTGTAATCGAATTCATCTGAGAAGCGCTCTCTTTGAATGTCTCAAGCGCTTCCTGAACCAAAACACCGGAATCGTGAACCTGTCCTGTGAGGCGGTCCATTTTTTTTATGCTTTCGTGTCCTTTTTTGACTTCCTCTGCGGTATCATCCACCTTGTCGCGAATTGAGCCCGCTGCCTCCTTGACACTTTCCACGTGATTCTGAATCTCTTTGGTCTGCTCAAGCTGCCTCTGAACGGCATCTGCAGAGTCCGAAGTTCCGCCGCTGACTTCATTCATAGAGTTGAGCGTCTCGCCTACTGATTCATTCAACGTTCCCATCTGACCTGTGATTTCCTCGACATTCTGTCCCATACGGTCGGATATCTCGAGAACGTCAGTCAGCAACGCGCTTGTCTTCTGCTGCTCAAGTTCGAGCCTCGCGCGGCGTATTCTTTCAAACAAAAATGATTTGCCCGAAGTCCAGATGAAGTAGATTGAAATCATAATCATTACGAGCCCCTGGATTTCGAAAACAACTATTTTTTCTTTTGAAACGCCTCCCTGAATGAAAGGAATTATGATAGATATGATATTTGCCGCAACCACTCCGATACAGTAAGCAAGCATCAAGCCTTTCTCACCGTATAACGATATGGCAATCATAATAGGTATCGCATATGTAAACACTAGGTCATTCGCAGCAGTGAACAGCACGTAGCAGTACATAATTCCGTAACCTACGATAATCACGTACTTAATTATCTTTGACGCGTTGTCCTTCGCATAAAGAAGCCACGATATGACAACCGGTGCCATCGCAAGTATGACCGTGACGAGAACATACAGTACAGTTCTGCTGCCTTTCAAAATCTCTGCTATGTACGCAAGCGAAATGATTGAACATATAACCGTAAGCTCCTGCGTAGCTGTTTTGTTCGCAATCTTCAGCTCCGACATAGCGGCCAGATTTTTTGCCTGCACTTCATCGAATCCGTTCATATGATACCTCCGAATTATATTTTTAATAAGTAGAATTCAAACAACTATCTGTATTATGATAACATGTTTTAAAGGAATAGGCAAGGAAAAAGTTGTCTCGCGATGAGAGGTGTCTCCCACTTGTCCGCTCCCATCGAATTTGCTACCATGTATCCAACACATCACGTCCCGGTCGCGGAGCGGGACAAGCACACAGGAGCACAACAGGCTTGCGGACGGAAGCCTCTGCTCCGGAAAGGAGGCGCGTATGCCTGCATACAAAGAATCTGACGGAAAACACTGGTTTTGCAAATTCTACTACACCGACTACGATGGCAAACGTCGACAGAAGCTGAAACGAAACTTCGTCACAAAGCACGAAGCACTCGAGTATGAAGAACTCTTCCTGAACGGAAACCTAAGTATTTGGGAAGATATCTTCCTGCACATATACAAGCATTACATGGAAGACATCAGCGAGAAAATGAAACCATCGACCATATTTAACAAGAAAAACATCTTTGAAAATCACATCTTGCCATTTTTCGCGAGAAAACGGATGAAAGAAATCACGCCCAAACTCATCCGCGAATGGCAGGAAACGCTTAAAAATGACCCGCGCGGATTCTCCGAGACTTACCTGAACATCATAAACCGCCAGTTAAATGCGCTGATGAACCACGCCACGCGGTACTATGGTCTCCCGAACAATCCCTGCAAAATGGTCGAGACTATGGGAACGGAATCCAGCGGCGAGATCGACTACTGGACGCCCGACGAGTACAAGGTATTTCGCAACGAAGTCAAGTGTGAGCCGTCGGCATTTATCTGCTTCGAAACGCTCTACTGGACGGGGATACGCGCCGGCGAACTGCTTGCGCTCACAGAAAGTGATATCAATTTCGACAAAAATGAGCTCTCTATCAACAAAACATATCAGAGATTCGCAGACGGAGAATACCTGTCAACGCCGAAAACCGAGAACTCCGTAAGGCGCATCACAATGCCAACATTTTTAGCGGAAGAAATCTCAGAGTATATCAGTGAAGTGGATGTTCGCGACCATTTGAACAGGATTTTCCCATACGATGAGTCGTGGCTGTGCTACAGAATTCATAAGTACGCGAAGATAGCGGGAGTGCACGAGATCAAGGTTCACAGCCTGCGTCACTCGGCAGCAAGCCTCCTCATCAATGAAGGTTTCGATGCCCTCGAGGTCAGCCGTCGGCTCGGACACAAGAGAGTTTCGACTACGCTCGACACCTACTCTCACATCTTCCCGACAAAGCAAAATGCGCTCGCGGAAAGGCTTGATGAGATTGGTAGAGAATGTTAGCGAATTAAAAACCCCCGTCGCATTCCGCGGATGTGACGGGGGGTTTTTTCTAAACTCCGCCTCTGATACTATTCTGATACTATAAATGTTACTATATTTCTACGTTTGTTATCCTGCTGATATTAAATTCATTGTGTTCTGTTTCGAAATCAAATCACAGAATTGATACTATCATATATTAATCCTTTTTTCCTAAATTCGCTATTTCCAGAACAATCTATAATCGTGACAGAATGATAGA
>JAIKWQ010000136.1 GCA_024684535.1 Eubacterium sp.
TACCGCACATATGGTAAACACAGCTTTCTTAATCACTGTTTCTGCCTCCCGTAATTCACAAAATGTCGATTCCCGATTTCAGACAAATCAACAAATGCTATTATACCACATTTCTGGGGATTTTACAAATAAAATCAACAAAAATCAACATTTAAAGATTTCTTAATAAATGTTGACATATAATCAGATTAACGAAACAACAGATTACCAAACATACGGAAAGGCAGGAATCATCATGAAAAAATCGGGAAATTTCGGCAAGTTTATGCTTTTATGGTCCGGAGAACTCGTTTCTTCAATCGGAGGAGGACTGACAAGTTTCGGACTGGGGGTATATGTTTTTAACCAAACCGGAAGCGCAGCCAGCATGGCTCTCATCACGCTTTTAGGATTCCTGCCGACGTTTGTATTCAGCATACCTGCAGGGGTTCTCGCGGACCGCTATGACAGAAGGCTTCTCATGATGATAGGCGATGGTTTTTCTGCTTTCGGAATTCTCTACATCCTCATAAGTATGTATCTGGGCAATGTTGCAACCTGGCAAATCGGAATAGGCGTTTTTTTCAGTTCCACTTTCCAGGCGTTACTTGAGCCCGCATACCGTGCAACCGTAACTGATCTTTTGACTAAAGAAGAATACTCCAGAGCAAGCGGATTGGTCAGCATCGCAGGCAGCTCCAGATATCTGATTTCGCCTCTGATTGCCGGACTTCTACTGAGCATAAGCGATGTTAAACTATTGATGATAATTGACATCTGCACATTTTTCCTGACGCTTGCCTCAACCGCGGTTGTCAGAAAAGGTATAGAAAAAAAATCATCCGATACAGACGAATCTGTATTAAACAGTCTGAAAAACGGCTGGGGCGCGATAAAAGGAAACAAAGGAATCCTTGTACTTGTTTTGGTTTCCTCTGCAATCACGATTTTTATGGGAGTTTTCCAGATACTCGCCGAACCTCTTGTACTTTCTTTTTCGGATTCGAAAACACTCGGAATCACAGAAACCATATGCGCCAGCGGTATGCTTGTATCAAGTGTTTTCCTTGGGATAAGAGGGATAAAAAAACACTATGTTTTTGTGCTGACCGCATCACTTGCGCTGGCAGGACTTTTCATCTTTGCCTTCGGTTGGAAAGACAACATAATCCTGCTCTGCATCTTCGGCTTCGGATTTTTCGTTATGCTTCCTTTTGCAAACAACTGCCTTGACTATCTGGTACGGACAAATATACCCGATGAACTGCAGGGACGCGCCTGGGGATTCATCGGGTTCATATCTCAAATAGGATATATAATTTCTTTCGGATGTTCAGGAATCCTTTCGGATTTTATTGGAAATACATTTGGCATAGGAGTCGGTCGTGGCGCAGCAATAGTTATACAAATTTCCGGTGTTTTGCTGCTTTTGATTTCCCTTGTAATACTCAAATTAAAGAGCGTAAAAAAATTGGAGCAAACCGCCGCCTGATACCCATTAAGCTTCAATAACTTTTTCTTTCGGAAGATATTTTTTCACCATATCTTTCAGTGCCGAGCTGTCTATAGGTTTCGAAAGATAATCAGTAAATCCTTCGTCCGTATAGCGTTCCTTCGCTCCGCTAAGTGCATCTGCGGTAAGACAGATTACCGGCGTTTCAACATTTGCGCCATTCTCCTGGTTCACAATATACTGCAACGTCTCAGTTCCATCCATCTCAGGCATACGCTGATCCATAAAAATGATATCATAGTGGATATCCTGCGTGAAAATCAACGCTTTTTTACCACTGTCCGCTGTGTCTATCTGAATCTCGGTATCTCTAAGCAACCCCTTTGCAACAACAAGGTTTACACTTGTATCATCAACCACAAGAATCTTTGCATCAGGCGCCGTATAAGTGGTCACTTCCGCAGTTGCTTTCTCCATATTTTTTCTGAATTTTTCCCTGAAGTTTCCTACAGGCTCGGTTGAGCTTATTTTTTGCGGAAGCCTCATCTTAAACTCCGAGCCTTCACCGTACACACTCTGAACCTCTATACTTCCGCCCATCATTTCAATAAGCTTTTGAGTTATCGCCAAACCAAGTCCGGTTCCTTCAACAGTGCTGTTTTTCTTCAGGTCGACACGTTCAAATTTACCGAAAAGCTTTCCTGTATCTTCTTCCTTGATTCCGATTCCGGTATCCTTTACAGATATAATCAGATCTGATTTTTCCCCTACTGAATAGGATTGTTTTTTATCTCTTTTTACAGATAAAGTAACACTTCCTTTTTCTGTGTATTTCACAGCATTATTCAGTATATTTGTCATAATCTGTCTGACGCGAAGCTCATCTCCGAAAAGTCCGTCAGGCAGGTTTTCATCAACATCCACATAGTATGACAGTTCTTTATCCTTTGCCTTGAAAACAATCATATTGCTGACGTCATTTAACACTGAACTGAATTTATAATTATCTTCATTTATTTCCATCTTTCCTGCTTCTATTTTCGAGAAATCAAGAATATCATTTATCAGGAATAGAAGATTTTTACCTGCGCTGTCAATATTTCCCGAATACGCGGTGATATTCGAGAATATTTTTTTGACTTTTTCTTTGTCCTCAGGAGTATTGTCTCTGGCCCTCAAGCTGTCATTTAATATCATTTCATTCATTCCGAGAACAGCGTTTATCGGCGTCCTGATCTCGTGACTCATATTGGCCAGGAAATCACTTTTTGCCGCATTCGATTTCTCGGCAACACTTCTTGCTTCCCGAAGCTTATTGTTCTCGGCAACCTTTTGTTCGAAATAAACTATAAAAATAATTGCAATTGCAAACACAGCCAGAATGATGGACACAAGGAACAGTATTATCGGAATAATCTCAAACACATCTGTTTCCTCGAAATCAGCAACTTCAGCAGAAAGAATCCTTTTTATCCATCTTCCGAGAAGCACTCCACCAATCGAGCCAACCAAAAGAATTCCCACATAAGTTGATTTCAATATATTTTGAATTTTTTTGTCAATCAGGATTTTTGATTTATCGCCGATTTTCACATAATACCGTTCTATCGTAAACAACAAAAACAGATTGTTTAAACTGGATAAAAATGAGCATGGATAGTAAAGGTCGGAAATCCATCCTTCAAAGCAAGTAGTTGTCCACATTCCATACTCAGCCGTAATATAAATAAGGACTGCAATTGCAATATACGGAGGATTTGCACCTTTTTTTCTGTTTTTTAAATACCACAAAATTCCCTGTAGTGCAAAACATGATATCGCAGTTGTAACGACCACCTGGTAAATAGTAATTGGCATATTTCCGTACTCGATATACAAAGTGAATTGCCATGCATTAAGCGGAATCGGAAGCAACATCAGAGGATTGAAATACCTTCTCTCCGATTTGCTTTTCATATGAATCAACATCAGAAGTATTACAAAAAAGCCTATATTCCATCCGAAGTATGTGATAAAAGCGGAAGTATTCGGAGAATCACCCATAAGGATAAGGTTAGCAGTCCAAAAATAAGAACTCAAAAGATTCCCAATAAAAAACACAACCGCATAAAGCCACCCACGCCTATTACTGCTTATATACTTAAAAAGTGATATAAGCAAGGCAATAAGTATGCTAAGCAGTTGCACTATACTTTCTGCGTAATCCAGAACCATTTATTCACCCGACTTTCCGATTCAAACCTCGTACTCTCCACGTGTCATTCTGGCTTCAAATTCATCAACCGGAAGAGGCTTATCGAAATAATACCCCTGTGCTATATGGCAATGATTCTTTTTCAAAACCTGAACCTGTTTTTTTGTTTCAACTCCCTCTGTAACACACTCAAGCCCCATATCAGTCGCCATCGCAACAACATGTTTAAACATAACACTCGTGATACTTGCAGCGCTTTCCTTGTCATCAGGGAGGAAACATTTATCTATTTTCAATACGTTCCATGGAATCTCACGAATCAGATTCATCGAAGAATAACCTATACCGAAATCATCAACGGCTGTGCATATACCCTCCGCCTGAAGATCATTAACGACACGTTTTAAGTCCTTGAACTCGACATCCGTAGTTGTCTCTGTAAGCTCTATTTCTATGTACATATGAGGTATATCATTTTTCTCGATTATCTCCATGATATGTTCATGAAGGTCCACGTCAACAAGATGCTTTCTTGACAGATTCACCGATACCCTCACCGGTTCTTTGCCCTCTTTGATCCAGCGTTTTATGTCCTTGCACACAGAATCAAGCATATAAAAATCAAGTTCGCATATATCATTATTCCGCTCGAGAAAAGGAATAAAATCCATCGGCGGAACCATTTTTCCGTCGCGGAACCACCTGCACAAAGCTTCTGCTCCGGCAAGTTTTCCCGTATTAACATCAACTTTGGGCTGATAATACACTTTGAATTCATGTTTTTTAATTGCGCTTTTAAAATTCTTCTGAACTTCGATGGATTTTTCACGCATATTATCCATCTTTTCGTCATAAAAAATGATATCATCCGAATCATCTCTTTGCGCAATATTATTCAACGGATATATATACCCCATGATTGCTGCAGGATCCGAAAATACCATTCCCTCAGGAATAGTATATATCCCTGCTGTAGACGAAACCATAACTCTTTTGTCGTCATCATCATAAGCAACAGGAATTCCGTACATTATTTCCAAAAAATGACCGAGGCGTTCCGTTGAAAAAATAGTAACGAAGTTGTCCCCGCCCATTCGGCAGACCACTCCGCTTTCATCAATAACCTGACTTATTACTTCTGTATATCTTCTCATCACGACATTGCCGTTTTTTCTGCCGATTTCGTCGTTAATAAGTGAAAAATGTCTCAAATTTATCCACGCAGCAGTACGGTTTTTCAACTCTCCCATAACCTGGAGCTCATCTAAATATCTTAAAAAATACCTCATATTCGGGTAACCGTCCTCATCATAGAAGCCTAACTTTTCAACGACCTCTTGAAGCCTGTTTCTGCCTATGAAGCACATAACCGTTCTGAGCGAAAGATCTATTTTTTCTATTTCCTCTTCTGTATACTCATAGTTATCATCAGAGCAAACCATAGCAGTTCCTATGACAACGGCTTTTGACTTTGTCACTATCCTTCTGCTGGCGATCACTTTGTCTGCTCTGCCATCGTCATAATCGCAGATAATTTCACCGTCACCCTCTTTTTCCTTTGCGCGATTTTTGTAAAACTGAGTGAAGCCTTTGCTCAGATGGAAGAACTTGCAGATATCAGAAACCGCATCAACAACAGACTGTCTGTCAAACTCTCCCGGAGTCATTGTCAGATCAGCCATTTTTTCAAAAAGAATATAAAACTCTTCTCTTCTTTTCTCGTCCATAAGCAATCCCCTTAGTTCCAAAAATATAGTATATTATATTATACCAAAAATATACTATTTTAGCAAGAAAAATATGAATTTCAGAACATTTTTACCCCTGTTTTATTTCATGCATATGCTTTTTGTACTCCATCATCTCATCCCTGAGTTTAGCGGCCAGCTCAAAATTCAACTCAGTCGCTGCGTGATTCATACGTTTCATGATGTCACGAACCGCCTTTTCAAGCTCTTTGTAGCTCATACTCTCAGGATCTTTGGAATCCGATGTGATATCGCCCGAACCAGCTTTTTTCGATATACTTATCAAATCTCTGACAGCTTTGTGAATCGATTTCGGAGTTATGCCATGTTCTTCATTGTATTTCGATTGTATTTCTCGACGTCTCTTTGTTTCCGAGATGGCATTTTTCATGGAATCAGTCTGCGAGTCAGCGTACATCACAACTCTTCCTCCGACGTTTCGGGCAGCACGACCTATAGTCTGTATCAGCGATGTTTCCGACCTCAGGAAGCCTTCCTTGTCTGCATCAAGGATCGCAACAAGCTTAACCTCCGGTATATCAAGTCCCTCACGAAGGAGGTTTATGCCGACAAGCACATCAAACTTGTCAAGGCGCATGTTTCTGATGATTTCCGTTCTCTCAAGCGTATCAATATCCGAGTGCAGATACTCAACCCGAATTCCAACTTCTTTCAGGTATTTAGTCAGGTCTTCAGCCATTCTTTTTGTCAGGGTTGTCACCAGGACTTTTCCCTTCACTCCGTCTTCATCCTCGAGCGCGTTTTCCGATGTCACTTTTTTTATTTCTGCTATCAAATCATCAACCTGTCCTTCAACCGGTCGAACAAACACTTCAGGATCAAGCAATCCCGTCGGCCTGATAATCTGTTCAACACGTAACAGTTCATGTTCGCTTTCATACTTAGCAGGAGTCGCTGATACAAATAACATCTGATTGATATGAGACTCAAACTCCTCAAAGCTCAAAGGCCTGTTGCACTTAGCAGAAGGGAGCCTGAAGCCGTAGTCTACAAGTGTAGATTTCCTTGATTGGTCACCGTTATACATTCCACCGATTTGCGGAACAGTCATATGAGACTCATCTACTATTATCAGAAAATCATCCGGAAAATAATCAAGCAATGTATGCGGCGCATCCTTAGGCGTAAGTCCCGAAAGGTGCATAGAATAATTCTCGATCCCCGAGCAGAATCCCGTCTCCCGAAGCATTTCCATATCAAAATTTGTTCTCTCTGATATCCTCTGAAGCTCCAGAAGTTTGCCCTCGTTTTTGAAAAAATCTTCCCTTTCGGCAAGTTCCTTTTCTATACGAGCTATCGCAGCCTCCATTTTTTCAGGAGCCACCACGTAGTGAGAAGCAGGAAAAACAACCATATGCTCAAGCACAGCCAGAGTTTCTCCTGTCAAAACATCTATCTCTGATATCCTGTCAACCTCATCACCGAAAAACTCGACACGAAAAGCTTTGTCTGTTGCTGACGCAGGAAAAATTTCAAGGACGTCCCCTCGTACGCGGAAAGTCCCTCTGTGAAAATCCATATCGTTCCTGGTAAACTGGATGTCGACAAGCTGCCTGATGACTTCATCTCTGTCTTTTTCCATCCCGGGTCTGAGTGAGACAGTCATATGTTGATAATCAATCGGGCTTCCAAGTCCGTATATGCAGGAAACACTCGAGATGATCACAACATCATTTCTCTCTGTAAGAGCTGCAGTAGCCGAGTGTCTGAGCTTATCTATTTCGTCATTGATTGCGGAATCTTTTTCTATATAAGTATCAGTCGAAGGTACATACGCCTCCGGCTGGTAGTAGTCATAATAAGAAACAAAATACTCCACAGCATTTTCCGGAAAAAACTCCTTGAATTCTCCATACAGCTGAGCAGCAAGGGTTTTGTTATGAGCAATAACCAGAGTTGGTTTGTTCAGCTTTTGGATAATATTTGCCATAGTAAATGTCTTGCCGGAGCCTGTAACCCCAAGCAGGGTTTCAAACTGGTTTCCCTCTCTGAAGCCCTCTACAAGTTTATCTATTGCTTGTGGCTGATCCCCCGTAGGTTGATAGTCACTGTGAAGTACAAATTCTCCCATGCTTTCATACCGTCCCTTCGGAAAACAAAAGCCACCGCCTGAATATTACAGGCGATGGCTTAAATATCATACAAAAATGATTAGTTAGAGATAACTTCCTCTGTATCTTTGTCGAACAGGTGAATCTTTGTTGCATCAAGAGCGATTTTAACTTTGTCACCCGGTCTTGCAGTTGTACGAGGATCAACACGAACTGTGATGTCATATGTATCAACTGCGAAGTAAAGGAATACTTCTGCACCAAGCATCTCGTAAACCTTAACATCTGCATCAAGTACAGTGTCAGGTGAGTTAGCGATAAATGCATCATCATCTTTGATGTCCTCAGGACGAATACCGAAGACGATGTTTTTGTCCTCATAACCACCCTCAATAAGTCTCTTTCCTTTGTTATCAGGAAGCTTGATTGAGTTTGATCCGAACATAAGAAGTACATCTGATCCTGATGTTACGACTCTTGCCTCGATGAAGTTCATCTGAGGAGATCCGATAAATCCTGCAACGAAGAGGTTGCAAGGTTTCATATAAAGATCAAGAGGTGAGTCTACCTGCTGAACTACACCGTCCTTCATAACGACGATACGAGTACCAAGTGTAAGCGCCTCTGTCTGGTCATGTGTAACGTAGATGATTGTTGTCTCAAGTCTCTGATGAAGTTTAGAAATCTCGATACGCATCTGTACACGAAGTTTTGCATCAAGGTTTGAAAGAGGCTCGTCCATAAGGAATACCTTAGGATCACGCACGATAGCACGTCCCATAGCGACACGCTGTCTCTGTCCACCGGAAAGAGCCTTCGGTTTACGCTCAAGAAGATGCTCGATATCAAGAATCTTTGCTGCCTCGTGAACAAGACGATCAATCTGATCTTTCGGTGTCTTGCGAAGCTTAAGTCCGAATGCCATATTGTCATAAACTGACATATGCGGATACAGAGCGTAGTTCTGGAATACCATCGCGATATCACGATCTTTAGGCTCTACGTCGTTTACGAGTTTGTCTCCGATCCAGAGCTCTCCGCTTGAGATTTCCTCAAGTCCGGCAATCATACGAAGTGTTGTTGATTTACCGCATCCTGAAGGTCCTACGAAGATGATGAACTCCTTGTCTTCGATCTCAAGGTTGAAGTACCTAACTGCTACGAATCCGTTAGGATACTTCTTGTTGATGTTTTTCAGTGATAAACTTGCCATTTGAATAAATCCTCCTAATAAAAATTTTAAGAACAAGCTTTATGTACTATACTATACACCAATTGACGAAAAAACGCTATATTCATTTTTCACGATAAATTTCTCAACTCTTTGTAAAAATTGTATAAAATTTTATCAATTTTGATGAAATTTGCCCTTTTTCATCATTTGTCGGCGTCGACTCCCAATACAACCACCACATCAATTCCTTCCTCAAACGGATCTTTTTTGCCCGGCTCAATCGGGAAATCAGTGTTAGCTTTGACAGTAACTTTTTTCGGTTTCGGGAAATAAGATCTCAGGTTTTTCTTTGCCCACTTTTTATTTCTGGCATAAATAGTGGTTTTGTCCTGCTTCATTCCCTGGAAGTTACCTATGTTTACAACCGAGAGTCCATCCTCCTGCATCCTGCTCTGATATCTGGCTGCAAGTCCGGTAATCTGCGATGCATTCTGTATCTCGATATTCTGTGTTCCTGCATCCGCTTCCTCGCCCGAAGATGTCTTGAACTGCGAATCAGAATACGGATCAGACTCCCATACTTTGTTCACAAGCTTCTTCGTCTTTTTTCCGTCTATAGTGAAATTCTCGCCGTCCTTTGTTCCTATCGCTGCATATGCATGAACATAATCCCAATTTACTCCCGCCAACGCCGCAGCGTAGTTTTCCTTTTGCTGAAGAGTGATGTCAGAATACTGCTCATCCCACATATCTTCTATGAGATCTTTCATATCGCCTTCGGTGGTACATTTTTTCAAAGTGCTTATGTAAGCATCCGTAGGCGTGTAGCAATCATCAAGCTTCTCTCCGAACTTATAGTAAACATTGAATTTATCCGAAGGAATCGCAGTAAAATATCCTATATCTACCGGCAGTTGCTCCTGAAGTATCATTATTCCGTACTCAAAAGCCACATCTCCGGCAAAATAATTCGGGATATCGGACATAACCACTGTCTGAGGTAAAGATTGGTTCACCTGCGTAAGCTTGGCATATGTATCCGACCCGATTGACACAGCCGTATTTGCCGGTATGGTGATATACGTCATATTCTTTGTATCCTGGGCAAAAAGCTCGAGTATCATACCCTCAATCTTGCCGGAATCTTTGTTGTAACTGTATATCAAATTTGAAGATTCGGTACCGGCGCTCACCGGAATCACATGGGTATACGTTGTGCTTCGCTCTACCTTGTCAGTCTGTCTCAGATACAACATCGTCAGATAGTAACTGAGCACTCCCACACCTACCAGGAGCACCATAACGCCTATTGTTCGCAAAAAATTGACCAATATAATCCTTGCGACACTTTGCTTTCTCATATCTTCCTCCATTGTCGTGCATAGCGCGAGAATAAGTTTTGCCAAAAAAACACATACATTATAACAGACCTTTCCCATAAAATCAAGCAAAACAAGTATTTTTTCGGAGTTCACTTTTTTGACGCACTTTTGTTATAGACTATACTCATTCAAAACAACTCATAACCCCAAAACAACGCAGATTTCAATATATAAACCTTGGAGGAAAAACTATGCGATCATTCAGAAAAATATTCCGACAGTCAATGGCTTTTGTCCTGATTTTGTCATTTTTTGCAGGCATAGGCGGTAACTCACCGGCTTCTGTCGCAGGCAGTGTTTCAGGAAAAAGCGGAACAAAAACCTACGAATATATAGATACAGACGATCACTATTGTCTGAAAACAGATGACCTTAATCTCGAGATAACGAAAGAATCTTCAGAAGCCTCTTCGAAATGTTATTCCGGAGTCACCCCTCAAAATAATGAGTACAGCTCTTCTCTGGCAAACTATGTATCAAACACCATGAACAAACAGCTGATAGCTTATTTTTCAGGAAGCGACGGAACCAAAGCCACTATGAAATCCACAGATTATAATCAATACAAAACAGCTGTCGAATTCAAAATGTCAAACTCCAAAATATCAGGTATGTCTGTGACTGTTCTTTTGCGCTATATTGCCGAAGCAATCGCCAACAACCCAAATTTTTGTACCTTGAGTACAGAAGTATATTGGCTTGCAAAAAATAATAAATCATATTCCATCATCGGAGTATACTCAGTCATTCCAAAATCATTACAGTTAAGTTCCGTAAAGAAGTACAAAAAATTCCTTGCTTCCATTGAACAGCGCTGCAAGGAAAGCGGATTAAAAAATGACTCAGATATACTTCTCTACTTACACGACGCTATGATTCAGCGGACAGAGTATGCTCCTGACCTGTCAAAAAATGAGGTTTATATACCTCTTGCGACGGCAAAAGGTTCCTCAGTATGCCAATCGTACGCCGTAGTATATAACCATTTGATGAAGGATATGGGATTCACTTCACTGTTCGTTCGTAGTAACAGTCATGCTTGGAACGCCGTCAAGCTAAACGGAAAATGGTACCATATTGATACTACCTGGGATGATCCGTCAAATCAACCTGCAGATGTAGTCACTCATAAATTCTTTTTGGTGGGTCCGTCCAGATTCAAAGCCTCCGACGTATCAGATAAGAGTGCCCACGATTTCGATTATTTAACACAGCTCAGATATCCCGATTTGAACTCAAAAATCGGAACAGAGTATGACAATTATTACCCTCGATCAGTTTATTATCCGATGTGCTACAAAGACGGATATTTCTATCATAACGTGTCAGGGAGCGCATATCGATGGAAAAACGGAATGACCTACGCAGAGGAAGTTGATTCCATACAGGACAACGCTTATTTAAGGTTCGCACTTTTGGATTCAGAGCTGTTTGTCAGCGGAAACAACGGCGTATCAAGGTTTTATCCGGATACTGAATCACTCGTACAATACGACCCGGCTTCCATAGTCAGAATGTTTGAGGGTTGGAACTACTCTGAATCTCAAAGTGTTTTGAGGCTTGTCACTTCCGATTCAGAATTATATTATATTCCTCAGACATCCGGATACGAAACTTACGAAGAGTTAAACGGGAATTCAAATAAGGAAAAAATAACTTTGACAAAGCCCGGCAAGCCCGGACTTGCAGCAAAGTCTCTTTCTGCAAAAAGCATAACAGCCACTATAAAAAAAGCAGCTTCAAACGCAAACGGTGGTTATCAATTCCAGGTTGCAAAGAACAAATCATTTAAATCAGGAAAGAAAACAAAGACTCTGTCAACAACGAGAACCGCGAAATTCACAGGCCT
>JAIKWQ010000146.1 GCA_024684535.1 Eubacterium sp.
TTTCCTTAGCTATATGAACACACAAGAGCACGCTGACAACCGTCATCGCAACAAGCAAAACATGAACGATCTGATGGAGAGAGTCTATCAACATCAGGCCGGTATGTATCGTCATATATCTGAAAAAAATCCCTCAAAAAAAGCTGTTATAGAAGATAATAATGAACAGCTTGAAAACAAAATATTTGATATATTGAGCGTTCTTTCGGATTCCATAAAAGGAACTGAATATGAGTCTGAGTATCACAACATTTTTAATGAAGTTACAGGGTATTTTAAAAACATTGATATCATTTTTGATTTTTCCAAAGAAAATGATACACGTACCGCTGACTACTACATGGATAATTTTATAGATCCATCAGTAGCCGGGCTCAATGACCAAATCAGAATTCTTGATAATCACATAGAAAAAAGTATAGAAGACAGCAAAAATAAAGCCGGAAATTCATATGCACGTATCCGGCATTTGGCTTTTGTAATTATGATTTTGCTTGTTGCGATGACGGTTGTCAGCGTGCTCTTGTGTGTTCATATAGCTAAGGAAATGACAGACAAGGATGCTCTGACAGGAGTTTTGAATTTTGATGCTCTTATCAAAGTTGCAACCAAGTATAAAAGAAAAAATAAACTTTCAAGGTACAATGGTCTCGCTGTGAGTATCAGGGATTTCAAGTATATCAATCAGGAGTATGGTTCTGCTGTAGGAGATATTGTTCTGATAGAGTATTCCAGAAAGCTTTCTGAATATCTCTACAAAGGTGAAATTATCGCCAGAAACGGTGCGGATAACTTCATAGTTCTGATAGAGCACTTCAGGGTTGAGGGCTTCCTTGATTTGATTGAGGAGATGAGGATTGATGTCGGAAACGATGTTGTTCTGCCTATATCATCAAGGTGCGGTATCTATGATATTTCAGAGGAAGATACAATTCACGATGTGGTAAGCGCGGGACTTATTGCGCTTGGAACGTCCAGAGTTTCTTCTACGGATAGTTTTGTCTGGTTCCATGAAAAAGGTCGTAAACAGATCATCAAGCAGAAGGAAATTCTCACCGGATATAAAAGAGCTATCAGTGAGGAAGAATTTGTCGTATACTATCAACCGAAGGTTGAGATTGCAACAGGTAAACTTTGTGGATGTGAGGCTCTGGTCAGATGGTTCAAGGACGGAACTCTGGTTCCGCCGAACTCATTTATTCCGGTGCTTGAGGATGACGGAAAAATACAGGAACTTGATTTCTATGTATTCAGAAAAGTTTGTCGTGATGTGAAAGAATGGCTTGCCAGAGGAATTGAGCCTGTCAGGATTTCATCCAACTTTTCAAAGTTGCATTTGCACAACAGAAACTTCATAAGCGACGTAAAATCAATCATAGAGGATAATGAAGTAAACACAGATTATCTCGAAGCAGAGCTCACTGAGTCGTCAGGTTATGAGGATCTCGGAGCGCTTCAGGAGTTTGTGAATTCAATGGCCGAAATCGGAGTACATACATCAATGGACGACTTCGGAACGGGGTATTCTTCACTGTCGCTTCTGAAGGATGTTGATACCAATGTCGTAAAGCTTGACAGATCATTCCTTCGTGACGTGGAAAAAGGTGATAAAAAAGATTTGAAACTTATAGAGAATGTCGTGCATATGATTCACGATATGAATCGTCACGTTCTCTGTGAGGGTGTCGAGACGGAAAAACAGGCAAAGATATTGCTTGATATGGGATGTCATATTGCGCAGGGGTATTTGTATGATAAGCCGTTGACGAGAGACGAATTCGAAAAGCGGCTCATCAATCCGCAGTATGATATTCGATTTGATTGATATTCAAATCTTTTTACTTTATGAATTGCATATCAATTCTGTGAATAGCATAGCTGGCGGATTGATTTGCCGCACCTATGTATGAGAAGAAAGCCGACATGACGTGGTCGGGGTTTAGGGTGTTGCCGCTTTCGGCGGGGAGGCGCAGGTATATGCTGTCGCCGGTGTAGACAGGATGTAATTCAGGCATTTCGGTGCCTGTTTTTTTTGTGAATTCTTCTTTGTCAAAAGCATAGATTTGTATATCGGGTTTTATGTCTACATCACGCTCTGATTTTTTTGTTTTTTTATGTATTATTATTTCGTCTTGGTCCAGGAAGTTTTCAAATAATTCTTTGTAATTATCGGGAAAAGCATCAGGCGTTTTTGTCGTAATCATATAGTCCGCAGATACGAGCATAGACATAGAGTTTTTGAATCCTTCGGGCATAAGTTCGATATCTGTTATGTATACTTCGCGATTTAGTTCGCGGTTTAATCTTTCCATAACTTCAGCCGGGTCAACTTCAGAGGCAAACTCAACATCCAAATAGTCTCCGTCTGTGGTTCTTCCGACGCCTAACGGTGATGCAAAACTCATTAATTGGTGTGGAGAATATCCTTTTGAGTACGCGACATCAAGACCGGCTCTTTTGATAGCTTTCTGGAAAAATCTCATCAAATCGAGATGTCCCAGAAATCTCAGAGTTCCGGTTTTGGTAAAGCGCATTCTTGTTTTGATACGTGGTGGATTTTCCATTTGGACAGTTTATGCTTCCTTTTTTGGTTTTCTTTCAACTACAAGCATGTTGTTTGCTTCGGCTTTTATGCCTTCTTTTTTTGATTTTATCGAAACATATATCAGATCTGCGATGCAGTAGATGCTGAGAAGAATTTCTACGATCAGACGCACAACGAAAGGAACTGCGGCAGACAACCACTGAAGGCCGTCATGCAAAAACCAAACCTCGATGACGGCGTATACACCCCAAGCAAGAGTGCTCTCCAAGCACAGAATTCCCTTGTAATTATACGAGCAGGCCGTTTAATTACAAGGGAATTCTGTGCTTGGAGAGCACTCTTGC
>JAIKWQ010000152.1 GCA_024684535.1 Eubacterium sp.
TATATTAACATAAAGAATTGAGCGTATTATTATGAATAAAAAAAATGAAAACCTGACTTGGGAAGAAGTAAAGACTGAGCATATAGTCAATGATAAATGGATTGATTTCAGGCGGTCAGCGTATAAATTTCCGGACGGAACAATTTATGAACCGTTTTACAGCTATTCCAGAAGAAACTTTGTTGTGATAGTTGCGACAGATGAAGATGGCAAATATATCTGTGTGCGGCAGTTCAGACAGGGTATAGGAAAAGTCACGACAGAGTTTCCTGCAGGCGGCATTGAAAGAAAAGACGGAAAAGAGTACGGTGCGCCGGATGAAGAGGCTGAGGACGCGCTTGAGGCTGCGAAAAGAGAACTGCAGGAAGAAACAGGATATGTGTCCGATGAGTGGGAAAAACTCCTGATAGTTCCGTCAAATGCAACTATAGCTGATAACTATGCTTATCTTTATGCTGCGAGAAACTGTCGCAAGACATCAGGGCAGGATTTGGACGAAACGGAGTTTTTGAATGTCTCACTTTATCCACGCTACGAAGTGGAAGAAATGATTCGTTCCGGTCGGTTTGAACAGGCGATACATATTGCGGCGTATTATATGTCGGTCTATTATAACAAATTAGCATGAAGAAAAGGTGTTTAAATTGGACGAGTTAGAGAAGCAGGCAAAGCTTACACGAGAAAAATACTGTGATATACTTGAGTTTGACAGGCCTGCATCAAACAGACCCAAGATGACTCTCGAAAACAGAGCGGCTCAGTTTGCACCGTTTGCCGCGCTCACCGGATTTCATGAATCGGTCGGAGATACCGAGAATGAATATGCGCGTTTACACGAGACCGGAGGCGTGAGTTCGGAAGCGGCGGAAGAGTATTAAATTTTTTGGAGGAAATCATGATAAAAGCAGGAATAATTGGAGCAACAGGATATGCAGGACAGGAGCTGGTACGTCTTCTTCTGGCGCATAAGGAAGTAGAGATTGCCTGGTACGGCTCAAGAAGCTATGTGGACCGGAAATTCGCAAGTGTTTTCGGAAACTTTGTGAAGCTTGTTGATGATGTCTGCAAGGGCGATGATTTGGAAAAACTAGCTGATGAGGTTGATGTCATTTTTACTGCGACGCCTCAGGGATATCTTCAGGGCATACTCACAGAGAGCGTTCTTGAAAAAGCAAAGGTGGTTGATCTCTCAGCTGACTATCGTATCAAAGATGTTGCAACATATGAAAAATGGTACGGCATCGAGCATAAATCGCCGAAGCTTATCGAAGAAGCCGTGTATGGACTCTGCGAGCTTAATCGCGAAGAAATCAAAAAGGCAAGGCTTGTTGCGAATCCCGGTTGCTATCCTACCTGCTCGACTTTCAGTATCGCGCCGCTTGCAAAACGTGGATGGATTGATACTGACACACTTGTTATAGATGCTAAATCAGGGACTTCAGGCGCAGGTCGTGGTGCAAAAGTTCAAAACCTCTACTGCGAAGTGAATGAAAACATAAAAGCGTACGCTGTTGCAACTCATCGTCACACACCCGAGATAGAACAGACGTTGTCCGGAATATCAGGTAAAAATGTTATGCTGAACTTCACACCGCACCTGATACCTATGAACAGAGGAATACTTATAACAGCTTATGCGAATGTAGTTGGAAGTCACAGTGAAAAAGAGCTTAAAGATGCTTATTATGAAGATTATAAGGATGAATACTTCGTACGAGTTTTAGACGGAGCGACTCCACCTGAAACAAAATGGGTCGAAGGCAGCAACTTTACTGATGTGAATATCAAATACGATGAGCGTACAAACCGCGTCATAATGATGGGCGCTATGGATAATATTACCAAAGGAGCAGCAGGACAGGCTGTTCAGAATATGAACCTGATGTTTGGGTTTGATGAAGCCGAAGGTCTGCGATTAGTTCCAATGGTACCGTAAAGCATATAAAAAAGCCTTGCGTGCTGCAAGGCTTTTTTTAGTATCAATATGTATTATTTATCATTAAGTTTCAGAGCACGTACCTTCGTTGACAAACCAAAGAGGTTGATGA
>JAIKWQ010000153.1 GCA_024684535.1 Eubacterium sp.
TTCAACCTTAGATTTCAGAATGCTACCAACCAGCTTGATAACACGAGCAGAATCAAGGAAGTAAGAAGAAATATAGCCCGCATACAGACTGTACTGACTCAGGTCAGCACGGTGGAAGCGTAAGGAGGTAAAGCATCGTGGAAAGAAATCTTAGAAAAACCCGTACAGGTAAGGTTGTAAGTAACAAGATGGATAAAACGATCACCGTTGCGGTTGTAGATAACGTAAAGCATCCGCTGTATGGAAAGATTATGAAACGTACATACAAACTGAAGGCTCACGATGAGGAGAATCAGTGCAATATCGGAGATCGTGTTCGCGTAATGGAGACCCGTCCGCTTTCGAAAGACAAGAGATGGCGTCTTGTAGAGATCGTCGAGAAAGCAAGATAGGAGGAGACTAATGGTACAGCAGGAAACCCGACTGAAGGTTGCCGACAACACAGGTGCAAAAGAACTTCTCTGCATCAGAGTTCTTGGCGGATCAGTCAGAAGATATGCGGCTGTAGGCGATATCATCGTTGCTACAGTTAAGGATGCAGCGCCGGGTGGCGTTGTGAAAAAGGGCGAGGTTGTAAAAGCCGTTGTAGTTCGTACGGTTAAGCAGATCCGTCGTCCTGATGGTTCATACATCCGCTTCGATGAGAATGCGGCAGTTATCATCAAAGATGATAAAACACCAAGAGGCACCCGTATTTTTGGGCCGGTAGCAAGAGAGCTTCGTGACAAGCAGTTTATGAAGATAGTTTCTCTGGCACCGGAGGTACTATAAGGAGGTACGCGATTATGGCTATGTCAAAGATCAAGAAAAATGACACCGTTCGCGTAATGACCGGTGTCGACAAAGGTAAAGAAGGAAAAGTCATCGAAGTAAAAGATGGCAAGGTAAAAGTAGAAGGCGTCAACAAAGCAACACTTCACGTAAAACCGAATCAGGCAAACACCAAAGGCGGTATCGTGGAGGAAGAGAGATTTTTCGATATCTCAAATGTTATGCTTGTTGTTGACGGCAAGACAACCAGAGTTGGTTTCCGTGTAGAGGAAAACGGACAGAAAGTTCGTATCGCTAAGTCTACCGGAGCCCTGATCGATTGAGAGAGGAGGTAAAGGCAGTGTCAAGACTTAGAAAACAGTTCGACGAGGAAATCGTTGATGCTATGGTGAAAAAATTTGAATACAAAAACAAACTGCAGGTACCCAAGCTCGAGAAGATCGTGATCAACATGGGTGTCGGTGAAGCCAAAGAAAACTCCAAGGTGCTCGATTCCGCTATAAGCGATCTCGAGATCATCTCCGGACAGAAGGCTGTTGTGACAAGAGCAAAAAAATCAGTCGCAAACTTCCGTCTTCGTGAGGGACAGCCTATAGGTTGCAAGGTAACACTTCGCGGTGAAAAAATGTATGAGTTTGCTGATCGTCTGATCAACTTGGCTCTTCCGCGTGTCCGCGACTTCAGAGGAGTAAACCCGAACGCATTTGACGGCATGGGAAATTATTCACTCGGAATCAAGGAGCAGCTTATTTTTCCTGAGATAGAGTATGATAAGGTAGATAAAGTTAGAGGTATGGATATCATCTTCGTTACAACGGCAAATACTGATGAAGAGGCAAGAGAGCTTCTCACACAGTTCGGAATGCCGTTCAAGAAGTGATATTTGCACAGATTGGAGGAATCATGGCAAAAACAGCGATGAAAATAAAGCAGCAGCGCAAACCTAAGTTTTCAACACGCGCATACACTCGCTGCAAACTGTGCGGCCGTCCGCATAGTGTTCTTAGAAAGTATGGTATATGCAGAGTATGCTTCCGCGAGCTGGCTTACAAAGGTCAGATTCCGGGAGTGAAAAAATCAAGTTGGTGATGAAAGGAGGGGATACACATGACTATGAGTGATCCTATAGCAGATATGCTTACGAGAATCCGTAATGCGAACACTGCTAAACACGATACGGTAGATATCCCTTCTT
Organism: Eubacterium sp.; assembly: GCA_024684535.1. GTDB lineage: Bacteria > Bacillota > Clostridia > Lachnospirales > Lachnospiraceae > Eubacterium_F. Next base: position 1,967 of record JAIKWQ010000153.1, read on the forward strand.
CCAAGATGAAGGTATCTATCGCCGAGATTTTGAAAAAAGAAGGTTACATCAAAGATTTTGAGGTAAAAGCAGACGAGAAAGGATTTAATTACATCCACATCGTTATGAAGTACGGAAAAGATAAAAATGAAAAGATCATTTCAGGTCTGAAGAGAATATCTAAACCGGGACTTCGCGTTTATGCAAACACTGATGACATCCCTAAGGTTCTTGGAGGACTCGGTGTAGCAATCATCTCAACAAACAAAGGTGTACTCACAGACAAAGAAGCAAGAAAAGAGAACGTCGGTGGAGAAGTTCTGGCGTTCATATGGTAATTACTATCGGAACATTTTTAAGGAGGTAAGGCATGTCACGTATAGGAAGAATGCCCATCGCGGTACCGGCCGGAGTTACGGTTGATATTGCAGAAAATAATCAAGTGACGGTAAAAGGTCCGAAGGGTGAGCTTTCCAGAAAGCTTGCATCGGAGATGAAGATTGAGAAGGACGGAGAAGAGATCAAAGTAACTCGTCCGAACGATCTCAAGAAAATGAAGTCTCTTCATGGACTTACAAGAACACTTATATACAACATGATAGTCGGAGTGACAGAGGGTTATGAGAAAAAACTCGAAGTCAACGGTGTAGGTTATCGTGCTGCTAAACAGGGTAAAAAGCTTACGCTTAACCTCGGATATTCACATCCGGTTGAGATGGAAGATCCGGAAGGTTTGGAGGTTACGGTTGATGGTCAGAACCTGATCATCGTAAAGGGTATCGACAAGGAGAAGGTTGGACAGTATGCAGCCGAGATCCGCGAGAAGAGACCGCCGGAGCCATACAAAGGTAAAGGTATCAAGTATGATTACGAAGTCATCCGCCGCAAGGCCGGAAAGACCGGTAAGTAAAGAAAGGAGACGCTAAGATGATTAAGAAAACAAGCCGAAGTGAAGTTCGTGCAAACAAGCACAGACGAATCCGCAGCCGTCTTAACGGTACTCCGGATAAGCCTCGTTTGGCAGTATTCAGAAGTAACAATCACATGTATGCACAGATCATAGATGATGAGGCAGGTAACACGATCGTTTCAGCCTCTACCGTACAGGAAGATGTACGCAAGGGCTTGAGCAAGACTAACAATGTCGAAGCAGCAGCAAAACTCGGAGAGATTATCGCCAAGAAAGCCAAAGACAACGGAATCAATCAGGTTGTATTTGACAGAGGAGGATACATCTATCAGGGTAAGGTAAAAGCGTTGGCAGAGGCGGCAAGAGAAGCCGGGCTTGAGTTCTAAGTATAGGAGGAAAGATATGAGACGAGATAATCGTGATAACAGAAACGAAGAAGAAAATGAATTTGAAGACACCGTCGTAACCATCAAGCGTGTCACCAAAGTTGTTAAGGGTGGACGTAACATGCGTTTCTCAGCGCTTGTGGTTGTAGGTGACAAAAACGGAAGAGTAGGCGCCGGACTTGGAAAGGCTGCCGAGATTCCGGAAGCTATCCGCAAGGGAAAAGAAGCTGCGATCAAAAGCATGATCACAGTACCCCTTGATGAGAACAAAAGTATCCCGCATGACTTTATCGGTGAGTTCGGAAGCGCAAACGTGCTGATGAAGAGATCTCCCGAAGGTACTGGTATCATCGCCGGTGGTCCTGCTCGTGCGGTTTTGGAGCTGGCTGGCTTTAAAAATATCAGAACAAAGTCACTTGGTTCTCGTAACAAGCAGAATGTAGTCCTTGCTACTATCGAAGGACTCAAGGGTCTGAAAACTCCTGAGGAAGTTGCCAGACTCCGCGGACTCTCAGTTGATGAGGTACTGAACTAAGTTGGAGGTAAAAAGAGATGGCAAATCTTAAAATTACACTTGTTAAGTCTACTATCGGCGCCATCCCAAAGCATCGCAAAACTGTTGAAGCATTGGGGCTGAGAAAGCGCGGTAGAAGCGTAGAGATGCCGGACAACCCGGCAGTGCGCGGAATGATAGATCAGGTTAGACACCTGGTTAGTGTTGAGGAGGTGTAAAAAAATGAATCTTTCAGAATTGAAGCCTGCAGAGGGCGCAAAGCATGACAACACCTTCCGTCGCGGTCGCGGACACGGATCAGGAAACGGCAAAACAGCCGGAAAAGGTCACAAAGGTCAGAAGGCTCGTTCAGGCGCACCGAGACTCGGATTCGAGGGTGGACAGCTTCCGCTGTACCGTCGTCTTCCGAAGAGAGGTTTTACAAACATTAACTCAAAGGAAATCGTTGGAATCGGTCTTGACAGACTCAACGCTTTCGACGACGGAGCAGAGGTTGATGTAAAAGCTCTTATCGAAAAAGGTATTGTTAAAAATCCTAAGGATGGAGTAAAAATTCTTAGCAGTGGAAAACTTGAAAAGAAGTTAACTGTGAAAGTAAATGCTTTCTCAAAGAGCGCAGCTGAAGCTATCGAAGCTGCCGGTGGAAAAGCAGAGGTGATCTGATGATAGAAACCATACAAAATGCATTCAAGACCAAAGAGATCAGAATGAAGCTTCTGTATGTTCTCTTTGCGATCATTATCATCCGTATAGGATGTAACATCCCGCTTCCGGGAGCAAACAGCAGCGTGATCCAGGATTTGTTTGACAAAAACAAATCACTTGGACTTCTGGATGTTATGACAGGTGGTTCGTTCTCACGTATGTCAATCTTCGCGTTGAACATCACTCCGTACATCACAGCATCCATCATACTTCAGCTGCTTACTATAGCGATCCCCCGTCTTGAGGAAATGCAGAAAGATGGAGAAGACGGACGCAAAAAGATCAACGAGTACACAAGATATCTTTCTATCGTACTTGCAATCATAGAAGGTGTTGCTATCACAATCGGTTTCCGTAACCAGGGACTTTTCGATTCGAAAACAGGTGTTACGGGCCTCGTAGTAGCAGTAGTTGCTCTTACAGCAGGTGCAGCATTCCTGATGTGGTTGGGTGAGCAGATAACCGAAAAAGGTGTAGGAAACGGTATTTCTATCGTTCTTCTTGTAAACATCGTTGCGAGAATCCCTTCGGATTTGGCAGGATTGTACAACACCTACATCGGTGGTGCGTCAAATGTCACAAACGCTATCGTAGCCGGAGTTATCATCGTCGGAGTTATCGTAGCTATGTACGTATTCATCGTATGGCTACAGGATGGTGAGAGAAGAATTCCGGTTCAGTATGCGAAAAAGATTCAGGGAAACAAAATGACAGGCGGTAACGCAAGCCATATTCCTCTCAAGGTAAATACGGCCGGAGTTATCCCGGTTATCTTCGCAAGTTCGATGATGAGTTTGCCTGTTATTATCGCAAGTTTTGCCGGTGTTCAGCCTGCTACAGGTGAGAACGCTACATTGTTCCAGAAATTCCTGACAGTATGTAACCAGTCTGACTGGTGCAAGATCGGAAGCTGGAGTGAGTTTAAGTATACGCTTGGATTGCTTATATACATAGTATTGGTTATATTCTTCGCGTATTTCTATACTTCTGTCACATTCAATCCGTTGGAAATTTCCAACAACATGAAGAGACAGGGTGGATTTATCCCGGGTATTCGTCCGGGTAAACCGACAACAGAGTATCTTACCAATGTGCTCAATTCGATAATATTTATCGGAGCTATCGGAATGTGTATCGTCTGCGTTCTGCCAATCTTCTTCTCAGGAGCTTTCGGTGCGGATGTATCATTCTCGGGAACGTCGCTGATCATCGTGGTCGGAGTCGTTATAGAGACTGTGAAGCAGATAGAGTCGTTGGTATTGGTTCGTCATTACAGAGGCTTCCTCGGAGACTGAGGAAGAAAAATATAAAGGAGACTGGTTATGAAAATAGTTATGCTTGGGGCTCCGGGTGCCGGCAAAGGTACTCAGGCTAAAATGATTTCTGAGAAATACAGTGTTCCGCACATCTCAACAGGAGATATATTCAGAGCGAATATCAAAAACGGAACAGAGCTTGGCAAAAAAGCAAAAGAGTATATGGATCAGGGAAAACTTGTTCCTGATGAACTTACATGCGACCTGGTAGTTGACCGTATAGCTGAAGACGATGCAAAGAACGGATATGTTCTCGACGGCTTCCCACGTACGATTCCTCAGGCAGAGGCACTGACCAAGGCTCTTGAAAAAAGAGGAGAGAAGCTTGATTTTGCTATCGACATAGAAGTACCGGATGAGAATATAGTAAATCGTATGTCCGGACGCAGAGCTTGCGTTGACTGTGGCGGTACATTCCATATCAAGTACAATCCTACAAAAACAGAAGGTATTTGTGATCTTTGCGGAGGTAAGCTTACACTCCGCGATGATGACAAGCCGGAAGTAGTTGCAGATCGCTTGAGAGTATACCATGAGGCTACACAGCCACTCATCGAGTATTATGAGAAAGAGGGTATACTCAAGAGCGTTGACGGAACCGTAGATCTGAATGATGTGTTTGATGCCATTTGCGGCATACTTGGATGAGGTAGAGTATTATGTCAAAGACAGATATGATTGAGATCGAAGGAACCGTTATAGAGAAGCTTCCCAATGCGATGTTTCAGGTTGAACTTGAAAACGGACACAAAGTCCTCGCGCATATAAGCGGAAAGCTTCGCATGAATTACATCAGGATATTACCTGGTGACAAGGTAACATTGGAGCTCTCACCGTATGACCTGACAAAAGGCAGGATTGTATGGAGGGACAAGTAAGAAAGGAGAGATCACATGAAAGTCAGATCGTCAGTTAAACCGATTTGCGAAAAATGCAAGGTGATCAAAAGAAAGGGTCGCGTCAGAATCATCTGCGAGAACCCGAAACACAAACAGCGTCAGGGTTGATTTTATCTAATTTATTTAGTTTAAATATACCAAAGCTTTTTGTGTTATGGTGGGTACGCCCATCGTGATATCGTGGGGTATCGGGTGACCGGTATCAGAATGGTGTCGGAACATTTTTCAGACATATCACCCACGATTAAGAGCAACAGTAGTTTAGTAGTAGAAGAAAGGAAGTAAAAAGCATGGCTCGTATAAGCGGTGTAGATTTACCAAGAGAAAAACGTGTAGAGGTAGGCCTTACCTATATCTATGGAATCGGCTTATCCAGTTCGAAAAGAATCCTTGCTGAGGCCGGTGTTGATCCGGATATCCGTTGCAAAGATCTTTCGGATGAGGATGTTGCGAAGCTTCGTGATGTAATCGACAGAACACAGGTTGTTGAGGGTGATTTGAGAAGAGAAGTTGCACTTAACATCAAACGTCTTCAGGAGATCGGTTGCTATCGTGGTATTCGTCACAGGAAAGGACTTCCGGTAAGAGGTCAGAAAACAAAGACGAATGCACGTACAAGAAAAGGACCGAAGCGTACGGTTGCAAACAAGAAAAAATAATATAGGAGGATAAGGTAATGGCTAAACAGGTAGCAAAGAAGTCAGGAAAAAAGCGTGCCAAGAAGAATATAGACCGCGGACAGGCTCATATTCAGGCATCTTTTAACAATACGATCGTAACCCTTACCGATATGGAAGGTAATGCGATCTCCTGGGCAAGCGCAGGCGGACTCGGCTTCAGAGGAAGCAAAAAGTCAACTCCTTACGCAGCTCAGATGGCTGCTGAGACAGCAGCAAAGGCAGCTCTTCCACATGGTTTGAAGACTGTGGAGGTTATGGTCAAAGGACCCGGTTCGGGACGCGAGGCAGCAATCCGTGCGATACAGGCCTGCGGAATTGAAGTAACAAGTATTCAGGATGTAACTCCGGTACCGCATAACGGATGCAGACCGCCGAAGAGAAGGAGGGTATAATAATGGCTAGAGATATGACACCGGTATTGAAGAGATGCCGTTCACTTGATCTTGATCCCGTATATTTGGGAATAGATAAAAAATCAAAAAGAAATGCAAGACAGGGAAGAAAACTTTCCGAGTATGGCCAGCAGCTTCGTGAGAAGCAGAAGGCAAAGTTCATCTACGGAGTGCTTGAGAAGCCTTTCCGTAACTACTTTGCCCGTGCACAGAAGGCTAAATGGGGAACAACAGGTGACAACCTTATGATTCTTCTCGAGCTTCGTCTTGACAATGTGCTTTTCCGTCTCGGATTCGCCAGAACCCGTAAGGAAGCAAGACAGATCGTAGATCACAAGCACGTTCTGGTAAACGGAAAGTGCGTGAACATTCCTTCATATTCATTGAAAAAAGGTGATGTGATCGAAATCAAAGAAAAACACAAGGGCGGACAGAGATACAAGGATATCCTTGAAGTAACAGGTGGACGCCTGGTACCGGCTTGGCTTGAAAGTGACAGCGCAAACCTCTCAGGAACTGTCAAAGAGTTTCCGACAAGAGCTGAGATAGATGTACCGGTAAACGACGTGTTGATCGTCGAGTTGTACTCAAAGTAATCAGTACTCTGATAAGGAGGTACCTTACGTGTTTGAATTTAAAAAACCCAGTATAGAGATTGCAGAGATTTCAGATGACCACAAGTATGGAAGGTTTGTAGTTGAGCCTCTCGAGAGAGGATATGGAACAACTCTCGGAAACTCACTTCGCAGAATTATGCTTTCGAGCCTTCCCGGATCTGCAGTGTCAAGTATCAAAATTGACGGTGTGGTTCATGAATTCAGCTCCATCGAAGGAGTGAAGGAAGATGTCACAGAGATCGTAATGAATATCAAAAACCTTGCGATCAAAAACAATTCTGAAGATCCGGATGTTCCGGTTCAGATGTATGTTGATGCATCCGGTGAGGGTGTGATCACAGCGGCTGATATCAAAAAGCCTGCTGATATAGAGATTGTCAATGAGGAACAGGTTATCGCCACACTTAACGGCGGAGACTCAAAACTCTATATCGAGATGACTGTGACAGGCGGACGTGGTTATGTAAGTTCTGACAAGAACAAAAAAGATGACCTTGATGTAGACGCTATAGCAATCGATTCGATTTATACACCGATTGAGCGTGTAAACATCAAAGTAGAGGATACCCGTGTGGGACACATCACTGACTTTGATAAGCTCACACTTGATGTATTTACAAACGGAACACTTGCTCCGGATGAGGCTATAAGCCTTGCTGCAAAAGTTTTGAGTGAGCACTTGAATTCGTTTATCGATCTTTCGGAGAAAGCGAAGAACGCAGAAGTTATCGTTGAGCCGGGAGTTGATGATACGAAGAAAGTTATGGATATGAGCATAGATGAGCTCGAGCTTTCAGTCAGATCATACAACTGCCTGATGCGCGCAAATATCCGTACGGTAGAAGAGCTTACAAACAAGACGCAGGATGAGATGATGAAAGTAAGAAATCTCGGACGCAAGTCTTTGGATGAAGTTATTGGCAAACTTAAAGAATTAGGATTGTCACTTTCTGATTCAAACTGATATACATTTTTGAAACAAAAACATTAGTTAGATGGCGTTACACGCCGGAATGGAGGATATGATGGCCGGTTACAGAAAACTGGGAAGAACATCCAGTCAGAGAAAAGCGCTTCTGCGCAACCAGGTGACCAACCTGCTATATCATGGAAAAATTGTTACTACTGAAGCCAAAGCAAAGGAGATCCGCAAGATCGCTGAGGGAATCATTGCTATGGCTGTACGTGAGAAGGATAATTTCGATCTCGTAACAGTAGAGCAGAAAGTTCCGCAGGTGGACGCAGACGGCAAGCGTGTCAAGGAAGTTAAAGACGGAAAGAAAGTAACTGTCTATACTACACAGACAAAAGAGATCAAAAAAGATCAGCCTTCCCGTTTGCATGCGCGCAGACAGATGAAGAAGTATCTCTATGAGATCAAAGAGGTTCCTGTTGAGGCAGCAGGCCGCAAAAAGGGAACAAAGAATGTAGACCTTACCAACAAGCTTTTCGATGAGATTGCACCTAAGTACGCAGGAAGAAACGGTGGATACACACGTATCATCAAAATCGGACCGCGCAAAGGTGATGCAGCTATGGAGGTTGTAATCGAACTGGTATGATTCGTGCAGAAAATATACGATACGAATATATACGTAGAGACGATCACGATGAGGTCGTGGCGGTGGAGGCAGCGCTTGACGCTGTCTCTTTTCGCGTGCAAAAAGGAGAGTTTATCGGGATTCTCGGAGCCAACGGTTCGGGAAAATCAACTCTTGCCAGGCATTTGAATGCACTTCTTTTGCCGGAAGAGGGAACGGTTTATGTCGACGACATAGATACGACTGAAGAAGGGATGACTTTCAGGATCAGAGAAAAGGTCGGAATGATTTTTCAGAACCCCGACAATCAGATTGTAAGCACCATAATCGAAGATGATGTGGCGTTTGGTCCCGAGAATCTCGGCGTACCTATGCCTGAATTGCGTGAGAGAGTCGATAACGCCCTCGAGCTGGTTGGGATGAAGCATGAGGCCAAAGGCAGTCCGGAAAGGCTCTCAGGGGGACAGAAAAGCCGTATAGCCATAGCAGGCGTGCTTGCGATGAAACCGAAATGCATGGTTTTTGATGAGGCAACAGCTATGGTAGACCCCGAGGGGCGCGAAGAAATTCTCGATGAGTTGAACAAACTCAGGTTAAAGGGAATCACTATCATCTGGATCACACATCACAGCGATGAAGTGGTCAGGGCCGACAGGATATTTGTGATGGATAAAGGCAAACTTGTGATGCAGGGGAAGCCCTCGAAGGTTTTTGCTGACGTGAAAAAAATACGCGAGTGCGGGCTGGATGTGCCTGCAGTTACGGCACTTGCTTACGAGCTGAAAAAGAAAGGGAAAAATATCCCCGACGGGATTATTTTTGTACAGGACCTGGCGAAATTTTTGGTGTAGACTATGGAATTACTGTTGAATAATGTCTCATATATCTATGAAGAGGGTACTGCTTATGAAAAGCATGCCCTGTTTGGCGTGGATTTGAGCATTAAGCAGGGTGAGTTCATAGGGCTTATAGGAAAGACGGGTTCAGGTAAGTCTACGCTTGTAAAGACGTTTAACGGCCTTTTGAAGCCAAGTTACGGCGGAGTGTATGTTGACGGAGAGGATATACACGAAAAGGATTATAAGCTGTATAAACTGCGTGGGAGAGTGGGTATGGTTTTCCAGTATCCTGAGGATCAGCTTTTTGAGAAATCTGTGATAGAGGATGTCAAGTTCGGACCGTCTAATCAGGATATCAGGGAACTGGATGTAGAGTACAGGGCTTTCATGGCTCTTAAGCAGGTTGGGATAGGTCAGGAGCTGCTTGACGTATCGCCGCTTGATCTCTCAGGTGGACAGAAAAGAAGAGTTGCGATAGCCGGAGTTCTTGCTATGGAACCTGAGGTGCTGATACTTGATGAGCCTACTGCGGGGCTTGATGCTGAGGGGCGAAGAAACATACTTGAGATCATAAATGATTTGAATAAAACGAAAAATACAACCGTAATTCTGATATCACACAGGATGGAAGATATAGCGGAATATGCAACGAGAGTTATAGCGATGGATGCCGGAAAAATAGTTGCTGACGGCAGACCGGAAGATGTTTTTTCAGATACAGTTACTCTTGAAAAATACGGGTTGAAAGCGCCCGAAATAACATATATTGTGAGGGACCTTGCGCGGATAGGCGTGAAGGTTAAACATGGTGCGATAACAGTTGATCAGGCTGTGAAAGCGATTCTGTGACATAGATTTTTTGCGAGGAATTATAAATGCCAAAAGGACTGACAATAGGAAGTTATTATCCGGTAGATTCACCGATACACAGACTGGATCCGCGAGTTAAATTGGTGGCGGTTTTGGTCTTTTTGGTATCTTTATTTTTGTTTGATAATTTCATCGGATATATCGTTGTAACAGTGTTTTTGGGAGCTGTTATAATTCTTTCAAAAGTGCCTTTGAAATACATATTAAAAGGTATGAAATTCATATTATTTTTATTGTTTTTCACTGCGTTTTTTAATCTATTTTTTACGCACGGAGAAGTAGTATTTTCCTGGAAGTTTATAAGCATAACAAAACAGGGGATCAGACTTGCGGCCTTCATTGCGCTCAGGCTGATTTATCTTGTTATCGGGTCGTCGATGCTTACTTATACAACTACGCCGGGACAGCTTACTGACGGGATAGAGTCACTTCTTGGGTGGTTGATATTTTTCAGAGTGCCTGTGCACGATTTTGCGACTATGATGTCGCTTGCACTCAGGTTTATCCCGATACTTATGATGGAAGCAAACAGGATCATAGATGCTCAGACCGCCAGAGGCGCAAGGTTTGACGGCGGAGGTTTGATAAGAAAAATAAAAAGTTATGTCTCTCTGATTGTACCGCTTTTTGTTTCGGCCACAGGCAGAGCCTATGAGCTTGGTCTGGCGATGGAATCACGCTGCTACAACGGAAGCAGCAACAGGACCAAACTCAAGCCGCTCAAACACAGGCTTTGTGACGTGATGATGTATCCGATGATGGTTGGGTATATTTTTCTGATTGTTTATTTGGGAAGGTTGCCGATTTGGTGATATTTATTGAATTATTGATGCTTTTGTGATAAAGTATGTTAAGTATGTAAAGAATGGGGGAAAACCTCAAATATATAAGGAATGGAGTGAATTGAAATGGGTAACAGAGTAGTAAAAAGAATTCTTGCTGCTGTCACAATTTTTGTTTTGAGTGTGACGAGTGTTGCTTTTCCGCAGACGATGCCGGGAAATAACGCAGATGCACCGAAAAAGGCTAAAGCAGCCGGAGAATCCTACAGTTTCAAAAGCAATGTTGATTATTACATCTGGCTTGAGCAGGATATGAATTACAGGTGGAATATCAATAACACAGGACTTTGCAAGGGTGAATGTGTTCAACTTGACTATCCGGCGGGAACTAATTGTTCTATGAGATTTACGTCCGTAGATGATATGGCTGGTTACTATGCAATAAACTTTTCAAAATCATCGTATTATATTGATGCAAATGCAACAAAATATGAAACCGGACAGGTGCTTCATCAATACCACACCAAAGTTAAGCAGGATAATCAGTATTTCATGTTTGAAAAAGTTGATGATGATGCATATATTGCAAAAGTAAATCTGAAGGATAAAGACGGTAATTATTTATATGTCGGTCTTGAGAAATCTGCCGCTCAATATACAAAACTTTGTACAGTTGACAAGGGGAACGCAACCAGATGGGTGATACAGGAAAAACCGACGCTTCAGGCAGGTGTAAAAATTCCGGGAACAAAGAGTAACGGGATCAAAAAACCTCAGGACGGTGCTCCTACATTTGAATTGTTCCCGAAAGGTTTTGTGAGAGCCGTAAATGTTCACAATGATGCAGTTGTCGTTGGAGACAGTCTGCAGCTTTTCCACATCGGTACAAGTGCGAAGGTAACTGCCGAGTGGGTAGAGTCTGAAAAGTCATATAAGCTTCGAAATTATATGAATGAAGAAGAATCCACATGCTGTACAGATGCATCTGAATTTGTATGGGATGTTGACGGTCAGGGATTGAATCCGGGAAGGACTCTTCATGTATGGTACAACGGAGCTGACAGCAAAAAGAGTCAGTTGTGGAGATTTGTGGAAGCTGACAAAAAAGCAGGGACTTATTATATACAGAATGTAAACAGCGGATTGTATGTATCGACAGAAAGAAAAACTGATGCGGATGGCGAGAAACTTATCCAGGATGCATATCCGATGGAGTGGGAACTTCATATGGTAAGCACGAACTACGCTGTAAGGGATGCAAATACCGGTACCATAAACCCGAATAATTGGATGAAAACCATACCGGAAGATACGCCTTTGTCTGCTGTAAATATGCCCGGAACACATGATGCCGGAGCAGCAGCTTTTGACTTCAATAATATCAACAGAGCGACTCGTGATTCAGCTTTGGCTGCGCTGGCGCAAGGTATGTTTTTGGATGAGCAGTTGAATTCGGGAATCAGAGTATGGGATATAAGAATCAACAAGACAGAATCAATTTTTGATGATGTACTTGGAATCAATAACCCTTCAATTGTTCATGGTTTTTCTTTTGAAGTTTGCCAGAACAAGAATAACAGTGCGCTCCGTTTGAAGGAAGTTATGGATATAGCGACTAACTTTTTAGATGACAATCAGACAGAAACGGTTGTGATGTTGCTGGGAGCAGACGGAAAAATAGGTGGAGATGATTTTGCGCTTGGTTGCGTGAGAGATTTGCAGAAAAAGTATGATTGGCCTATATATGTTCCAAGTGATGTGAATCAGGTTCCGACTGTGGGAGATGTACGTGGAAAAATTGTCCTGATAACAAGAATATCAGGTCTTTCAGATTTTGATAGCGATTACAGAAATATGTTTGGTCCGGATGCGAGTGGATGGACTTGCCAGAAAGACCTGTATCATATACCGAACAGTAATGTTTATTGCCAGGATAAGTATGATGAGGATAGCGCTACAAACAAAATCAGCTATTTTAAAAATGCTGCGACTACGGCTGCATCAGGAGAGCTGACACAGAGTAATTATGTATTTAACTATACTGCAGCAAGAGATGCCATCTCACAATCAAGAGCGATAGATTTGAGCCTGGTGAATGATAGTGATCTCGGCAGGCCGACATCTGTCGATAACCGCAAGCGTTTTGGATTTATTATGACAAACTATATAGATCCGGTATTTGCGAGAAAACTCTACCTGACAAACTTTGACTCAAACAACTATGCTATGTTCAAAGAAAACACACTTTTGAAGATGTCAACGCCGAAAATCAATAAAACAAAGGTGAAAAAGGACGATATCACTGTCAAGTGGAAAAAAGCAGAACCATATGTAACAGGATTTAATGTACAAATTTCAAAAAACAAAAATTTCAAAAAATTCCAAGGATTTCATGTAAAAAAAGGAACACTCAAAGAGAAAAAGATTAAAAATGTTAAGCCGGGAACGTATTATATACGTTTGCAGGCTATTGCGGAAAAAGATGGAATAAAATATACATCGAAATGGTCAAAAACTAAAAAAGTAGTTGTTAAGGGATAGAAATGATTGTATATGGATAGCCCCTGCTTCGGCAGGGGATGTTTTTTTATAAATACCTGATTTCTTTCAACACCAGCCCTTTTGCGGGCGCAGTCGGTCCCGCGAGTTCTCTGTTTTTTTCATCTATGGCTTTTTTTACGGATTCAGGCGTTCTTCTGCCCTGTCCGACCTCGATAAGTGTTCCCGCGATGATTCTGACCATGTTGTAAAGGAAACCGTTTCCGGTTACTGTTATACTGATATTTGAGGCGTTTTTTTTGATATCAAGATTATAAATTGTTCTGATTTTCGTCTTCACCTGAGCTCCTGCAGAACAAAATGCAGAAAAGTCATGCTCTCCGACGATATACTTCGCAGCTTCTTTCATTTTTTCAATATCAAGCGCACCCCTGACGTGGTGCATATACCTCGAGTAAATCGGTATATCTACGGGTGAGTTCAAAATGTTGTAAGTATAAGTTTTTTGACTTTCAGTATATCTCGGATGGA
>JAIKWQ010000006.1 GCA_024684535.1 Eubacterium sp.
TTTTTGGTTAGGTCAATCAACCCTTAGAAAGGTTAGCCCAAGTCTTGATAACCTCATCCTGCCATTTGCTTACGCAAGCAGCCTTATCAGACTCTTTGCCTGAGAAGTAGTCAGCGAAGATAGGCCAAGCCTTCTCTACGCACTCGCTGTCGTAAGCTGAACCACCACCCTGAGTTGTATCAAGTGCAGCAAGTTCATCAAGTGTTCCGAAGTAATCCTCGTTGCTGTAGAATCCTGACTCAGCAGGTTTTCCACCGAACTTAGCGTTTACTTCTGAGTTAGATGTGTAGTTACCATCTTTAGCCCAAGTCTCAAGGTTTGCAGCGTCTATTGCAAGTCCTGTGATAACCTCTTTACAAAGGTCAGCATTGTCTGTTCCGTTTGCAGCGAACAGGAATGTTCCACCCCAAGAGAACGGCTGAGGTCCTGCGATAAGGCACCAATCACCTTTTGCGTCGTCAGCGTTTCCAGGAAGCGGCCAACCGTTGAACCAGTTAACGAATGCATATGAGAATGCCTTACCTTTTTTACCTAATCCTGAAAAATACTCGTCAGTGAACATCTGGCCTCCAGGAACTGCTACATATCCTTTGTCGCAGCAGTCTTTTGCATAGTCGATCCAAGCGTCCATACCAGGTGTTACAGTAAGTGTATCGTTCTCACCGAACGGAGTCTCATCTGACATGATAAATGCTCTCTGCATATCATCCGGTGTCTGATGAAGGAAGTAGCCTTTAGCCTTAAGCTTCTCACCAACTTCTTTCATTCCATCCCAGCTTGAGCACATGTTCTGTACTTCTGTAGGATCATCTGTTCCAAGAGCGTCTTTAGCGATAGACTTCTTGAAGATCATTCCTGCAGCGTTACCCTCAAGGTTGACACCACGAACTTTTCCGTTCTCGTCTTTCTTAAGAGCGTTTCCTGCTGTTTTAGCGATATCGTCTTCTGTGATTCCGATCTGCTCTACTGCGTATGCAGCATCACGGGCAGCCATTGCATATTTTCCTGCGAAGTCACGCTCTGCGCAGAAGAGGTCTACCTGAGCCTCTCCGCCGCCCTTCTGAGCCTCAATAGCCTCATCGAGCTTCTGCTGGTAAATGATCTTGTCATTGTCAGACTGGATGTTGAACTCAACCTTTACATCACCGATCTTGCCATCTTTGTATGATGGAAGATAATCTTTAACTCTGTCCTGAATCGAAGTATCCCAAGACCAGATGGAAAGTGTCTTTCCGCCGCCATCTGCGATTGTCTCGAGTGCCGGAGCCTCCGGATTCTCTGTTACATCAGCGTCATTTGAGCCGCCAGGAGCTGTTGATGCAGCCGGTTTGTCATTACCACAACCACTGAGCATTCCTACAGCCATTACCATAGAAAGAGCGATTGCCAACCATTTTCTCTTCATAAGTAAATTCCTCCCTATTAATGAATTTTGGTATTTCCGAAGGCACTATGCCGTCGGTTCTAAATGGTTTTTGAGTTTCTTCGCCGAAACTCAATTAGTATAGTACCACATATTTGCCATAAAATCAACACTTTTTTTTATTATTTTGGTTATTTTTTACAAAAGAATGTATTTTTTTTCTATTTTTTGATGCTTTTCATACAAATAAAAATATGTTAGAATGATTTCGTCGGCGAAAACAGGTCGGCTACAATCCAATTTACGGAGGTTTTTTGTATGAAATACGGTTACTTTGACAATGATGCCCACGAATATGTCATCACGCGTCCGGACACGCCGATGCCATGGGCTAACTACCTCGGTTCACCCGAGTACGCCGCTTTGATCTCCGGCAATGCCGGCGGTTACAGCTTTGCAAAATCCGGCGCAAAAGGAAGAATCCTCAGATATAATTTCAACAGCATCGACCAGCCGGGTCGTTACATTTACATTAGAGATAACTCTTCCAAGGATTATTGGTCCGCTTCGTGGAAGCCTGTACGCAAGCATTTTTCCGATTCATCCGAGAAAAATGCTCCGTCAAACGCCTATGTGACCTCCTGTCACCATGGACTGGGATATACGCGTTTTGTCACTGATTACAGCGAGATCACCACCGAAGCTACATACTATGTTCCTCTCGGCAAAACCTATGAGGTTTGGGCTGTTAAGGTTAAAAACAACTCAAGCGAGACAAAGGATCTGACCGTAACGGGATATGCAGAGTTTACCAACGAGCCATTTTATTCACAGGATCTGGTAAATCTCCAGTATACGCAATTTATCTCAAGAACTTCTTTCAAAGACAATCGTATTTTGCAGGAGATAAACGGCAACCTCGATGAGATCGAAAAGGTCAGCAAGCTCGATGACAAAAAAGTTATCAGAAGGTTTTTTGGACTTGCCGGTGCCAAAGTCGCTTCATACTGCGGTGACAGGGCTGCCTTCCTCGGAAACGGGCACGAGTATTCAGATCCGGCAGGCGTGACAAGCGGCGATCTCGGAAACGTTTTGAACTACAATACAAACAGCTGCGGCGCTATTTCAGTACAGCTCAGTCTCTCAGCAGGCGAGGAAAAGACATTTTTGTTTGCACTCGGCGAGAAAAACGACGCCGAAGCTGCGGGCATCCTTGATTTATACAGCGATGCGGGCATTTTTGAAAAAGAAGTAGAGGCTCTCAAAAACGACTGGCTCGAGCGTTTTTCAGCGCTTTCCGTCCACACGCCATCGCAGGAATTTGATACAATGCTAAACACCTGGCACGCATACAACTGTTTCATGACTTTCATCTGGTCAAGGGCGGCTTCGTTTATTTATTGCGGAGAACGAAACGGCTACGGATACCGCGACACGGTCCAGGACATCCAGGGCATCATTCATCTTCGCCCGGATATGGCAAAGGATATGATTGAGTTCATGCTTTCTGCGCAGGTTCATCACGGTGGCGGACTTCCGCTTGTTAAGTACACTCACACTCCGGGCAAGGAGGACACTCCGGAGGATGATTCCTATGTAAAGGAGACCGGGCACCCAGCATATCGTGCAGATGATGCACTGTGGCTTTTCCCGACTATATATAAGTACATTTCAGAGACGGGAGATGTTGAGTTCCTTGACAAGGTGATCCCGTTTGCAAACAAGGACGAGGCGAGTGTATATGAGCACTTGAAGCGGGCTATTGATTTTTCCGACAACCACCTCGGATCTCATGGCATGCCTGCCGGACTTCACGCCGACTGGAACGACTGCCTGCGATTAGGCAAGCTCGGGGAGTCAAGTTTCGTGGCTGAGCAGTATTTCTACGCTCTTGATATCCTCTCAAGGTTCGCTGAGCTCAAAGAGGATTCTTCATATAAAAATGAACT
>JAIKWQ010000026.1 GCA_024684535.1 Eubacterium sp.
AGGATGCACTTAAAAAAATGGAGAAGAAGCTCTCAGATGCAGACTTACCTGCGGAAGTTTGTCAGGAGCTTCAGTTCAAATATCCGATTACTGCAAAAGGAAAAGATTACAGTTACACATTTTCACAGGGACTTAAAACAAAAATGGAGGACTACGCTCATATAGAAGGAACGGCTCCGAAGTCTCGTGATGAGATATCTATTACACCGGCGGTATCGAAGTACCTGGATGTAGGAATCGGGGATATGATTACGATTCATTTTTCGGAAGAGGACCTCGACTGTATGGTGACAGAAATCTACGAAACTATGAACAACATGGGTGAGCTTATCAGACTGCATACGGATGCTCCTACTGATATAGCGCATTATTCAAGCGCGATGGGAGTTCAGATAAAGTTTGATGATCAACCTGACAAAGAGACAATAGAATCAAGAAAATCGACAGTTGAAGATCTGTTTGATACAAAAGAAGTTATGAATGCTGAGGAGTACTGCGTTGACTGTATGAAGGTTGCTCCGATGATGGAAGCTGTTTCGTACCTGCTTCTGGTAATCACGATGGTAGTAATCCTTTTGGTTACAATCCTCACAGAGAGAACATTGATCGCGGGAGAGGTTACGCAGATAGCGATATGCAAGGCCATAGGTTTTACGGATGCTGCGATAGTCAGATGGCACACTTGGAGATTTGCCATAGTCGGTGTGGTGGTTGCGGTGCTGTCCGCCGGACTTTCGATACCGCTTACCAAGCTTGTCGGTGATCCGATATTTGCGATAACCGGAAAAGCAAATGTAGACTACAGTATAGATGTAGCGAAAACATTTTTCATATATCCGGGAGCGGTTCTCGTGGTAACAGTGCTGGTTTCGATGATAACTGCACTGTATACAAGAAAAATAACTGCACGTGATACGGCAAACATAGAATAAAAAATGAGGAAAAACAACCGATATACTTGATCAAAACATTTTTCAGGAGGGAAAAATAATGGCAAATAAAATTCTTGAAGTTAAAGATGTATGCAAAACATATGTGGTAAACAAGCGTCAGAACAATGTACTCAGAAATGTAAGCTTCGATGTGGAAGACGGCGAAATGGTGGCTATTATGGGACCGTCAGGCTCCGGTAAATCTACACTTTTGTATTCGGTATCGGGTATGGACAAGGCGACAAGCGGATCGGTGATTTTCGAGGGTGAGGATATCACAAAAATGAAGGACAAAAAGCTCTCGAAGGTCAGACTTGACAAAATGGGATTTATATTTCAGCAGATGTATATGATGAAAAATCTCACGATCCTTGACAACATAACGCTGCCGGCTACCCAGAGCAAAAAAGATTCGAAGGCAAAATCTGAAAAATTCGAGCATGGAGAAGAATTGATGAGAAAGCTCGGAATCATCGATGTCGCTGACAATGACATCAACGAAGTTTCGGGCGGACAGCTTCAGCGCGCCTGCATTTGCAGGGCACTCATCAATAACCCGAAGGTCATATTTGCGGATGAGCCGACAGGAGCACTTAACCGTACTTCTTCAGGTGAGGTTATGGACGAGCTTGTGAAACTGAACAAAGAGGGAACTACAGTTATGATGGTAACGCACGATTCCAAGGTGGCTGCCAGATGTTCACGCGTACTCTATCTGGTTGACGGAAATATCGAGGGAGAGTTCAAACTGACCGGCGATATGGAAGAAAAAGAGAGGGAAAGAAAGCTCAACAACTGGCTTATGGACCTTGGCTGGTAAAAATTAAAAAAAAACTTGCAAAAGCTTCATCTATGTAGTATAATACCGTTTTGTACAGATAAAATATCATTCGTTTTATACGAAAGGAGAAGGAAAGATGAAGAAATTTAGCAAACTTGCCATTGTTTTGGCAGTAGCAGTTGTAGCTTGCTTCGCACTCGTTGGATGTGGAGAGATCAAGATCGACGACATCAAGGGTGATTGGACAGTTGATACTATCAACGGACAGTCATTGGCTGATTATGCAGCATCAATCGGCATCACAGAGGGACAGGCTGTAACAAACATCACTATCAATGATGACAAGACAATGACATCAACAAACGCTGTAACTTCAGAAGAGTTTGACATCGAGCTCAAAGGAAATGGTTTTGAGGTTAAACAGAAGGGTCAGTCAGCTGTATTTATGTCAGTAACATATGACAAAGACAAGCAGACACTTTCTTACAAAATCAAAGATGCCAGCGGAAACGAAGTTGAGTATGTTATGAAGAAGGGCAAAGGAAACATCGAGCCTATCGGACAGCAGGCTGCTGAAGGCGGAGACGCTGAGCAGACAACAGATGACGCATCAGCTGAAGAGTCAACAGAAGAGTCTACAGATGATGGCGCTGCTGCAGATGAAGGTGGCGAGGATGCAGAGTCAGCTGAGCAAGCAACAGAGTAATTTATCATTATGAACATAAACACCCCTGAGTGGTATCTCCCACTCGGGGTTGTTTTTTTATCAAAAGGAGATTTATGATGCGAAGAATTGGGGACCGTTTTGACGGAAAGCAAATCAGAAATATAGATTCGATGCACTTTGTTATGCCTATTATCTATCCAAACAGATGTGATAATGAGGCGTACATATCTGAGATGATTGATTTGACAGCAGTTCAAAAATATCTCGACAAAAAGAATAAAAACAATGAAGGATATCATTACAATACATTTCAGGTGATTGTAACAGCTGTCTTGAAAACTCTCGTTTTGAGACCGAAAATGAACAGATTTATAGCGAACAAAACTATGTATCAGAGGGATGAATTATCAGCTGCTTTTACGGTGAAAAAACAGTTCAAAGATTCAGCGGAAGAAGGCCTTGCTTTTGTGAGAGCTAAGCGTTCTGATACCATAGATGACATACATAAAAAAATTGAAAAACAGATATTTACCGCGCGTACGGAAAAGGGAGATTCCACTACACAGGTTATGGATGTTTTTAACAAAAAAATACCTCATATAATAAGCAAAAATTTAATCACTGCTTTTTGCAAGTTGGAAAAGCATGGACTAATACCCAAAAGCTTTGTTACAAATGACCCGTATTATTCGTCAGTTGTGCTTACAAATCTCGGATCGATCAGACTTAAATCCGGATATCATCATCTCACAAACTGGGGAACTAATTCGGTATTTATAGCCATAGGTGAGATCAAAGAGAGACCGTTTACGGACAAAAACGGCAAGGTTACGGCGAAACTGAGTGTGGATCTCGGGCTGACGATAGATGAGAGGATTGCCGACGGGTATTATTATTCCAAGACAGTGAAGTTGTTGAAGTACCTGATTGAGCATCCGGAGCAGCTTGAAACGTCGCTTGATTCGAGACCGCGAAGATAGGAGTTATAATAATGGAAGCAGTCAAAAGAAAATGGAACAAGCTACCCATAACGGCGAAGGCTCCTTGGGTGCCACATCTGGGCGAGGTGCCGGAGAGTGTTGAATACTTCGACGGAACGATGTTTGAGATGGTTGAGAAAGTAGCAGAGAAGTATCCCGAATATGTGGCTTTTGATTTTATGGGCAGATCCACTACTTACAAAAGACTCGTGGAAGAGGTCAACAAATGTGCGAGGTCGCTCAGGACTATCGGTGTACGTCAGGGAGACCGCGTAACTATCGCGATGCCAAACTGCCCTCAGGCTATTTTTATGCTGTACGGTGTGAATCTGATTGGTGCAGTGGCAAATATGATACACCCGCTTTCGGCTGAAAAAGAGATAGAGGACTATTTAAATATGTCTCATTCGGTGACGGCTATAACTCTTGATCAGTTCTATGATAAGTTTGAAAAAATCAGAGCAAATACAAGCGTTGTAAATATAATTATTGCAAGTGTCAAAGACGAACTGACAAAGCCTTTGAAAGCAGGTTATATGCTGACTGAAGGTAGAAAAATAAAGATTCCGTCAGATGCGCCGGTGATTATGTGGAAAGATTTTATCCGTATCGGCAAGGCATGTTTTTATAATTACAAAGTAAAAGCGCATGCTGAAGATCCTGCGGTGATTCTTTACTCAGGTGGAACTACGGGAACAACAAAAGGAATAGTGCTTACTAATTTGAATTTCAATGCGTTAAGCGAACAGGTAATGTCAGCAAATCCGATGTTCAGACCGGGTGACAGGATGCTTGCCGCTATGCCTCTTTTTCACGGATTTGGGCTTGGTGTTTGTATACATACGATGCTTACTCAGGGCGGCAGGTGCATTCTTGTACCGAGATTTACTGCTGAAAGTTATGCGAAATTAATCGTTAAATATAAGTGCAATTTTATCGCCGGAGTACCGACATTATATGAGGCGCTTCTTCGCATAAAATCTATGGATGGAGCTGATTTAAGTTTCTTAAAAGGAGTGTTCTCCGGAGGCGACTCTCTGTCTATAGAATTAAAGAAAAAATTGGATCATTTTTTAAACGATCATCAGAGTGCGGTTATGGTTCGTGAGGGGTACGGAACTACAGAAACGGTTACCGCATGTTGCCTCACTCCGCCGCATATGTTTAAAGAAGGAAGTATAGGGCTTCCGTTTTCGGATACGTATATAAAGATTGTTAAACCGGGAACCGATGAGGAGCTTCCGTACGGCGAGGAGGGTGAGATACTTCTGGCCGGTCCGACTGTGATGAAAGAATATATGGATAACCCGGAGGAGACAGCGCAGACTCTGCGTGAGCACCCGGACGGCCTCACATGGGTTTATACCGGCGACCTCGGAACTATGGATTCGGAAGGATTTGTATACTTCAAGGGACGTGCAAAAAGAATGATCATATCATCCGGATACAATATTTATCCTGCGCAGCTTGAGAATATAATCGATGCACATGAAAAAGTTCATATGAGTTGTGTTATAGGTGTACCGGACACTTATCGCATGCACGCAGTGAAGGCATTTATCATGCTTAAACCAGGTGTGCCGGCTGATGATGTAACCAGAGATGAGATAAAAAAATACTGCGAAAAACATCTCGCCAAGTATGAGCTTCCACGCGAGATAGAATTCCGCGATGAGTTGCCGAAAACACTTGTCGGCAAGGTCGCTTACAGGGAGCTCGAGGAAGAAGAGCTGGCGAAGTCGGACAAATAGAAGGGAGTAAAAAATGGCTGATCACAGTGAAAAAGCAAAAGGATTATTTTTGGAGGGATACAATTGCTCGCAGGCGGTGCTGTGCGCTTTCCAAGATGTCACAGGACTTAACGGAGAGACCGCAGCGAAAGTATCGTCTTCATTTGGCGGCGGTATGGGCAGGATGCGCGAAGTCTGCGGTTG
>JAIKWQ010000122.1 GCA_024684535.1 Eubacterium sp.
TGTGTTTTAGCAAGGAACGAGTATGACTTTTTAGTTAGCACCTACACTCAGGCAGACATACAGCAAATCATCACAAAAGAGATTGTAGCAAAGCTGGAACAAATGACTGCGACTAAGGAGTTCCTTGACAGGGTTATAAACGTGCTATCAACCCCGGATGATAATATGTGTGAAAAATTCAGGATGACGATTAGTCCAATTAAAACAGATTTCGAAAAACTTGATTCAACCATAAAAGATTACTACATTTTCAATTGGGATTCTTTTTTGACGGTTTATGATGATACAAAAGCTGCATGTGAGCTGAGAGAACGAATTGATAAGCTCAGTTCAGCTTATATTAGAAATGATGAAAATGAATTAAATCAAATTAAGAAAACCTTTGATGCACTAAACACCAAAGCGAGAGTGTATTTTGGCTCGACATATGAAAAAACCTTGAACGAGCTTCTTGATTCCCTTAAGATTATTAATGTTCAAAATGCAAACAGAGTCAAAGAACTGATAGACAAAATTGCCGTTGTTACAGTTGATTCGGGAAGAAAAATAGTTGAAGCGGAGCAGGCATATGCCGCTCTTACCGAAAATGAGAAAAAAATGGTTGATAATTATCCTGTACTTCAAAAAGCAAGATCAGAATATGATTCACTGCGTCGAGATATATCATATGCATTTGTTACCGGTATGAAGAATAAGTTTACATATACAGGAACTGCAATCAAACCGGTGCCAACGGTAACGGTTGATGACGTGGTTCTTGTAAAAGGAACTGATTTTATACTGAAATATAAGTCGAATAAAGATGTAGGAAAAGCTCACTTGACAATTTCTGCAGTTGATGGCGGGAAGTATATCGGTGAAAAAACTGTTGCGTTTTCTATTGTGAAGAAATCAATTAGTGGAGGAGCTGTATCAGGAGTTAAAGCAAAATACAATTATTCAGGCAAGCGTAAAAAACCGTCTTTTACATTGAAGGTTGATGGTAGAAAACTTAAAAAAGGCACTGATTATACGGTCAAATATTCTAATAACAAAAAACGTGGAAAAGCAACTATAATTATCACCGGGAAGGGAAATTATAAGGGTACGAAGAAA
This sequence comes from Eubacterium sp., assembly GCA_024684535.1. GTDB lineage: Bacteria > Bacillota > Clostridia > Lachnospirales > Lachnospiraceae > Eubacterium_F. The sequence continues at coordinate 1,096 of JAIKWQ010000122.1, forward strand.
AAGACTTTCAAGATTGTATAGTTCATGAAAGGATGTCCGGCATTATGAAAAAAAATGACAAAATGCACCATTACAGCTTGATAAAAAGGATAGTAGCTGCTGTCCTTGTGCTTTGTGTTGTCTTTGGTTTTACACCTGTTGGCATTATTAAGGCGAATGAACCGTCTATGCGAGTTGTAAGGGATGATTCAAATGAGCAAAAGGCAAAGGAAGTTTTGCAAAAAATTAAGAGCTGTCTTAAAAAAAGAATGGATTTCGAGCATGATGATTTCAAGACTGCTTTTAACGAAACGGAGCATGAGTATGTTAGTGCCGGTAGTAATGTGATTAGCATTATAGGGACTGTTGATCTTGATACAGGTGAACATGGAAGTTACTTAAATCAGATGTTTTCTTACTTGACGGGGTTGATTCGCAGTGCGTATGAGCTTTCGTTGCTCATTGATGATATTCCTTATCCGGTAACAAATCTTAATTATGAACAATTTATGTCGAAAATAGAGACGGTTATTACTAAAAAAAATGAATTTGAATCAAGTTTTGAACAATTTAAAACAGAGGAAGGCCTGGAGAAGTGCTTAAGTGGCGTTGATGCTGATGTGCTTCTAAAACTGAAAGAATACAAAATTTCTTTTTCAGATAAAGAATTTAAATTTGATAGTGCGACTATAAACAAATCATATTACGAAAAATTTAAGGAATTCGAAAGTCTGTACAACATTGAGAAGGAGTATGACAGTATTTATGCTTCTTGCAACGAGACAGCGTTGCAACAATCGGGTTTAGATGATATAACATCGAATCTGATACAGAATTTTATAGATATTGTTAATGATAATGGCGGTGATGATGCACTGTTAAAAGAGCTTAATCTGTATAATGGTAATTCAATATATGATTTTCTTAAGAAGTTTAAACATGTTAGAGATTTTCGCGCTGCACTTGCAAATGTATCTCCAAGCCCTAAAAGTGAAGCTGAGATGAAAGTCGCAATTTATGCATATTCACAATACGAAAATCTTACAGATGCTGAGAAAAAACTTGTTTCTTCCGGAGACAAGGAAGAACTTGATAAGCGATGCCTCAAGGAAACAGGTATTCAGGAACTTGTTGAAATGATTGATGCAATTGTATTTCCTACAGACGATAATTCGTTTGTGACATTTTCAGAAAAATATTTATCAGCATATAACAAATATCAGGCGATTATGCTTAAGTTCAATTCATATAGTGACATAGATAGGATGATTCCGAATCGTGATAAATTATTATACGAATGCAAAGCGGTAAAGGATATTATTGAAAGAATCAAGGATGTACTGGTAGCCCTACCTGTCGAAAAGTGTCTGCTTTTTACAACATCAATGACGAAAATATATAATGATTATAGTACGTTGTCGCTTGCAAGAAAGAATAGTATTTATAACTGGGCTGCATTTGATGAGGTATATAAAGATACAAAAGCGGCGTATGATCTGAGGACTCGCATTGACAGGTTGAGAATTGCATTGACACCTGAAGATAAAAATGAGCTTGAGTCTATTAGAAGTGAATACTCACTGCTTAATGACAATGCACATTCTTATTTTGGACAGACTTATGAGAATTACCTTAAGGCTCTTGAGTATGATTTATATGTAAAGATGAAGAATAATGCAGAGTTGGTTATCGATCTTATCAACAAAATCGGTACCGTAACAGCCAAATCAGGAAAAGCCATTGTAAGAGCTGAGACGGAATATGCGAGTTTAACTCCTTCAGAAAGAGATTTGGTAACCAACTACGCAACACTCCAGGCGGCCAGAGCGAAGTTCGAGTCTCTAAGAACTGATATTACATATGCCTCAGTATCCGGAATTAAAAACGGAGGCTATGTATATACACACGCAACAATTAAACCCAAACCGGTAGTTAAGGTTGACGGAGTAGTACTTACAAAAGGAGTAGACTACAGACTCACCTACACAAAGAACAAAAATGTCGGCACAGCGTATGTTGAAATTGTTGCGCTTGAAACAAGCGCCTACAAAGGAAACCTGAAAAAGAAATTCAAAATAATTCAGGATTCCATAGCCGGTTCAGACAGTGGTGTCAAGGTTTCAAAGGTAAAGAGTAAGTATAAATATACGGGAAAGAATATCAAACCAACGCCGACGGTGAAAATCAAAGTTTTAGGTATTACTTATAGGCTTAAAAAAGGAACTGATTATACGGTTTCATACAAGAATAATAAAAAGAAGGGTACTGCGACTATCAAAATCAAAGGAAAGGGTAACTACAAAGGAAGTCGTACTGTGAAATTCAAGATAGTCTGATCTGTCGGATTATTTTTGAAATAAAAAATGTTTAATTGGGAGGAGTCATGGATTACAAAAAAGCAGGAGTTGACATTGAGGCCGGATACAAGGCTGTGTCACTTATGAAAGAACATGTTGCGTCAACAATGAGAGATGAGGTGCTTACCGGACTTGGAGGTTTTTCGGGAGCGTTCTCGATGAAATCATTTATGGGAATGGAAGAGCCGACTTTGGTTTCAGGCACAGATGGTGTCGGAACTAAGTTGAAGCTCGCTTTTTTGCTTGATAAGCACGATACTATCGGTATTGATTGTGTGGCGATGTGCGTGAATGATATCGCCTGTGCGGGTGGCGAGCCGTTATTTTTCCTGGACTACATAGCGTGCGGGAAAAATGAGCCGGAAAAGATTGCCGAAATCGTAAGCGGAGTTGCTGACGGATGTCGTCAGGCAGGATGCGCTTTGATTGGCGGAGAGACTGCTGAAATGCCGGGATTCTATCCGATAGATGAGTACGACTTGGCCGGATTTGCGGTTGGAATAGTTGACAAAAAAGATATGATTACGGGTGAAAGCCTGGTTGCAGGAGATGTTCTGGTTGGTATCGCCAGCTCCGGAATCCACAGCAATGGTTACTCACTTGTGAGAAATGTATTTTCTATGACATCTGAAGCTCTTGAGCGTAAATACGATTGTCTTGAGAACGGTCTGACGCTCGGCGAGACGCTTCTTCAGCCTACAAAAATATATGTAAAATCTCTTCGCACCATAAAAGACAATGGTGTGACTATCAAGGCCTGCAGCCATATAACGGGCGGCGGCTTCTATGAGAATGTTCCGCGTATGCTTCGCGAGCATATCCACGCAAATATTCACGTAAACAGTTTCAGAATTCCTCCTATTTTCAAAATGCTTGCGCACGACGGCGATGTCGACGAGCAGGTTATGTTTAATACTTATAATATGGGAATCGGAATGATAGTTGCTGTTGATGCGGCTGATGTTGACAAGACAGTTAAGTCAATTTGTGAAGCAGGTGAGACGCCGTTCGTTATCGGTGAGATTGTTGCCGGCGACAAAGGTGTCACATTGCTCAACTAAGAAAGAGGAATATTAATGAAAATAGCGGTATGTGTATCCGGGGGTGGAACAAACCTTCAGGCTATAATAGACAAGGTTGCTGACGGGACTATAACAAATACTGAAATTGCCCTGGTGATAAGCAATAAGCCGGGCGCGTATGCTCTTGAGAGGGCGAAAACAGCCGGGATAGCGACAGCGGTGGTTGAACCGAAAGCGTTTCCCGACAGGGAGGCGTTCGGGCAGGCGATGATTGATACGCTAAATGATGCCGGAATTGAGCTGGTTGTGCTTGGAGGTTATCTGGTTATACTTCCGGAAAACCTTGTGAAAGCTTTTGAGGGCAGGATGATAAATATTCATCCGTCGCTGATTCCTTCTCACTGCGGAGATGGATACTACGGTTTGAAAGTTCACGAGAGCGTGCTGAAAAGAGGAAACAAGGTTACCGGAGCTACGGTTCATTTTGTTGATGAAGGGACCGATTCCGGACCGATCATACTTCAGAAAGCTGTTGATGTTCACGAAGGTGATACTCCGGAAGCGCTCCAAAAGCGTGTTATGGAGGAGGCTGAGTGGGTTATCCTGCCGAAAGCGATCGATCTGATTGCAAATAATCGCGTAGAAATAAAAGAAGGTATTGCACATATCAGATAAATGGTATAAACTGTATAAGTGCATTGTCGTTTTTTGACGTCGGATATGCGAAAAACTTGATGAGCATGGTTTTGTACGATTTTGCGTATTCATGCGGAACGGAAGGTTAAGATGAAGATACTGATTGTCGGAAGTGGCGGAAGAGAACACGCTATAGCAACTGCTGCAAAAAAAAGCACACGTGTTGATAAAATCTACTGTGCACCCGGAAATGGCGGTATTGCTCAGATAGCTGAGTGTGTCGACATCGGAGCTATGGAATTTGATAAGCTAGCTGATTTCGCTGAGAATGAAAAAATTGATTTAACGATTATCGGAATGGATGATCCTTTGGTCGGCGGAATCGTAGATGTTTTTGAAAAACGAGGGCTTCGTGTATTCGGGCCGAGGAAAAATGCTGCGATTATCGAGGGTTCAAAGGCGTTTTCCAAAGACCTTATGAAAAAATACGGAATTCCTACAGCGGAATACGAAAACTTCACTGATGCAGACAAAGCACTTGCTTATCTCGACAAGAAGTCTGCACCGATAGTTGTGAAAGCTTCAGGGCTCGCTCTCGGAAAGGGAGTTTTGATCTGCAACACCATAGATGAGGCAAAAGACGCTGTGAAGTCTATCATGCTTGACAAGCAGTTTGGTGACGCAGGAAATGAAATTGTTATAGAGGAGTTTCTCACGGGTCGTGAGGTTTCAGTGCTTTGTTACTGTGACGGAACGAATATCAAACCGATGACAAGCGCGCAGGACCACAAACGCGCCAAAGACGGTGATCAGGGATTGAATACCGGCGGCATGGGAACATTTTCACCGAGCCCGTTCTATACTGAGGAAATCGAAAAATTCTGTGATGAAAAAGTATTTGCGCCGACTATGGCTGCAATGAAAAAAGAAGGCAGAGACTTTGTCGGGATACTCTTTGTAGGCCTGATACTAACTGAAGCCGGGCCAAAGGTGCTTGAGTACAATGCAAGATTCGGAGATCCTGAAGCGCAGGTTGTTCTGCCACGTATGAAAAATGATATCATCGACGTTATGGAAGCCTGCATCGACGGTAAACTTGATACGATAGATCTTCGGTTTGAGGATAACGCTGCGGTATGCGTGGTACTTGCATCCGACGGTTATCCGCTTGCATATGAAAAAGGCAAAGAGATAACAGGACTTGAGGCGTTTGATGACAAAGATGATTATTTTGTTTTCCACGCCGGGACAAAACTGGAAAACGGGAAAATACTTACCAACGGCGGCCGCGTACTGGGAGTTACAGCTCTCGGTGATGATTTGAAAACAGCCCGTGCAAACGCATATGAGGCCACCAAGTGGGTGAATTTCTCAAATAAATATATGCGCAATGATATAGGCAAAGCATTAGATGATATTAATTAAGGAGGAAATATAGATGTATAGTTTTGAGGAAGTAAAAAAAGCAGATCCTGAGGTAGCAAAAGCAATGGAACTCGAAACAGGCCGTCAGAACGACCATATCGAGCTCATCGCATCAGAAAACTTTGTAAGCAAGGCAGTTATGGCAGCTATGGGCTCCACACTGACCAACAAATACGCTGAAGGTTATCCGGGTAAAAGATACTATGGAGGATGCCAGTACGTTGATATTGTAGAGGATCTCGCCAGAGACCGCGCAAAGAAGCTTTTTGGTTGTACTTATGCCAATGTTCAGCCGCATTCAGGCGCACAGGCGAATATGGCTGTATTTTTCGCTCTTGTTAAACCGGGCGAGACTGTTATGGGTATGAACCTCGATCATGGCGGACATCTTTCACATGGAAGTCCGGCAAATATTTCGGGAACATACTACAATATTGTTCCTTATGGTGTTGATGATTCAGGATTCATTGATTACGACGAAGTTGAGCGTATCGCAAAGGAATGCAAACCGAAGATGATTATCGCAGGCGCATCTGCATACTGCAGAAAGATTGATTTCAAGCGTTTCCGCGAGATAGCTGATTCTGTCGGCGCATTTTTAATGGTTGACATCGCGCATATCGCAGGACTTGTGGCTTCAGGTTATCATGAGAGTCCGATTCCGTATGCTCACGTAACAACTACAACAACACACAAAACTCTCAGAGGACCGAGAGGTGGTATGATTCTCTCATCTGAGGAATTTGCTACAGAGCATAAGCTCAACAAAGCTATCTTTCCGGGAACACAGGGTGGTCCGCTGATGCACGTGATTGCCGCGAAGGCTGTTTGTCTGGGAGAGGCTTTGAAACCTGAGTTCAAGGAGTATGGAAAGGGAATCATTGACAATGCTCAGGCACTTGCAAACGGACTTATGAGCAGAGGAATTGACATCGTTTCAGGTGGTACGGACAATCATTTGATGCTTGTTGACCTCGTGAAAAAAGGTCTTACCGGAAAAGAAGTTGAGGTTTGGCTTGATGATGCAAACATCACTGCAAATAAAAATACAATTCCGAACGATCCTCAGTCACCATTTGTAACAAGCGGTATCAGACTTGGAACAGCAGCTGTTACAAGCAGAGGATTCAAAACGGATGATATGGATCAGGTCGCAGATGCTATTGCTATGATTATCAATGATCACGATGCAAATACAGCAAAAGCAAAAGAAATTGTTAAAACACTTACGGACAAATATCCGCTTTACGAGATTTAATATTCATCATTGATATGGGTAAGAGAGTTTTTATTGCCGAGAAACCAAGCGTTGCAAAAGAATTTGCAAAAGTTATGGGAATAAACGGTGCGGGAAAAGACGGATTTATGGAATCCGACGATGCTATAGTTACCTGGTGCGTGGGGCATCTGGTGACTATGAGCTACCCTGAAGTTTATGATGCTTCTTTGAAAAAATGGAATCTCGATACTTTGCCGTTTCTGCCGGATCATTTTTTGTATGAGGTGATTCCGGGAGTAAAAAAACAGTTTGATATAGTGAGCAAGCTCCTAAACCGCGAGGACGTGGAAAGCATCTATGTTTGCACCGACTCCGGAAGAGAGGGAGAGTATATATACAGGCTGGTCGACTCTATGGCAAAGGTTCCTGATACGAAAAACAAGTTTCGCGTTTGGATTGATTCACAGACCGAAGACGAGATAAAAAGAGGCGTAAAAGAAGCAAAACCTCTTGCCGAATACGACAATTTGAGTGATGCTGCCTACCTGAGAGCAAAGGAAGACTACCTGATGGGGATTAATTTTTCCAGAGCTCTTTCTGTCAGATATGGTGGGTGGTTAAACAACAATACTAATGATAAAAAATGGACTTCCATATCAGTTGGACGCGTGATGAGTTGTGTGCTCGGAATGGTTGTCAAAAGAGAATGGGAAATCAGAGAGTTTAAAAAAACGCCGTTTTACAGGGTGATAGGCGATTTCAGCTTGAGTGATAAAAATATTCAGGCTGAGTGGAAGGTGAAAGAGGGGTCATTTTTCTATGATGAAAAAATAATTGACTATTCACTTTCATCGGTATTATACAAAGAAAACGGTTTCAGAAAAAAAGAAGACGCTGAAAGTTTGATAAAAATGCTCGGAATGAGCGGCGTTATAAAAGATGTAAAGAAAAAACAGGAGAAGAAAAATCCGCCACTTTTGTTTAACTTAGCGGAGCTTCAGAATCTGTCATCAAAGCTTTTTAAAATAAGTCCTGATGAAACGCTTCAGATAGTTCAGGATTTGTATGAAAGGAAGCTTGTTACATATCCGAGGACCGATGCCAGAGTTTTATCAACCGCGGTTGCAAAGGAAATCGGAAAGAATTTAAACGGCCTCAGAGATTACGAACTTGTAAAGGATAATCTCAAAGAAATTGCTGAGATGAAATCATATCAAGGACTTGAAAAAACCAGATATGTTAATGACAAAAAAATAACCGACCACTATGCAATAATTCCGACAGGTTCGGGAATAAGCGGACTCGGAAGTATGAGCGAACTACATCAGAAAATGTATGAAGTTATAGTGCGTAGGTTTTTGGCAATATTCTATCCGCCGGCTGTATATTCAAAGCTAAATGTTGAGATAGAGGCTGACAGTAAGAATGAAGAGACAGTTAAAAAAGAAAGCTTTTTTACTTCCGCAAAAGTCTTGATTGATGAGGGCTTTCTTGGTGTCAGCAAATACAGTTTCACATCTGAAAAAAAGAAAAAGAATTCGGATGATGAAGAAAAAGATGAAGAAGAGTTTACCAGTGATAATTTAAGTGATGTCGTAGATCTGATAAAAAAAGGAACTGAGATAAGTTGCAAAGCTTTTAATATCAAGGAAGGTGAGACGACACCGCCTAAAAGATATAATTCCGGTTCTATCATACTGGCAATGGAAAATGCCGGACAGTTGATAGAAGATGAAGAACTGCGAGCACAGATAAAAGGAAGCGGCATCGGTACATCCGCTACGAGAGCAGAGATACTGAAGAAATTAATTAATATCGGTTATCTGAAATTGAATAAAAAAACACAGATAATAACTCCTGCTTACAAAGGAGAACTGGTTTACAGCGTTATCTGTTACTCGATGCCTATGATGCTTTCGCCCAAAATGACTGCAAGCTGGGAAATGGGATTATCACAGGTTGCAGAAGGAACAATCAAGGAAAATGAATATATGGTCAAGCTTTCAGAGTATATCAAAAAAATGGTTGACCAGGTAAAAAATGAAAATCAAATGCAAAAGATAAGTCGCTATCACAGCATGATAGAGAAGTTTTACAGCAAAAAATAATCTTAAACAAAGGGAGGTCTACTATGAAAGTAAAGGGAGATAACAGAATCAGATCAATTGAAACAGAGCAGATTTTGGACACAAAACACACGATTACAATGAAATTGTTTACGGATGTTGAGTATCCTTTTGAGGTTCTTTCTGAGATAGGAAAATTTATCCTGGATAGGGGCAGGGATTTGCCGCCAAACAGATTCAATAAAGTCGGAAAGGACGTCTGGATTGCAAAGACAGCGAAAGTTTCTCCGACAGCGTCTATCACGGGTCCATGTATCATAGATGAGGATGCAGAGATCAGACATTGCGCATTTATCAGAGGTAATGTTGTTGTAGGAAAAAAATCTGTTGTAGGCAATTCTACAGAGCTTAAAAACTGTATTCTTTTTGATGAAGTTCAGGTGCCACATTATAATTATGTGGGTGATTCAATTCTTGGATTCAAATCACATATGGGTGCGGGATCCATCACATCAAATGTGAAGTCAGACAGAACTTTGGTTGAAATCAGATACGGAAGACAGAAGCTTGCGACAGGCTTGAAAAAATTCGGTGCCGTTATCGGAGATTTTTCCGAAATTGGATGTGGAGCCGTACTTAATCCCGGTTCTGTTATAGGAAAAGATACGGTTATTTATCCGCTGTCAAGCGTCAGAGGATACGTGCCGAACAAGAGTATATATAAGACTAATGGAGCAGCATCTATTATTCCGAAAACATACATCGATCAGGAAGAAAAGAAGTAAGCTTATATGTAGTTAGGAGGAAGTAGGTAATGTTGAAGAAGTATATGTCACTTATGCTTGTGTTTTCAGTTTTGATGGGAGTATTGTATACAGGTTCAAACACAAGTGAGGCAGCCCGATTTGACAATTCAAAGTCAAAAATTACGCTTAGGGTTGGAGCTGTTTATACGCTCAGATCTTCGGGGATCGGCAGCGCAGCCAAGTGGACGTCTTCCGATAAATCCGTGGCGACTGTAAAGAAAGGTAAGGTTGTTGCAAAGGGAACCGGAGTGACGACTATCAGGGCGAAGCAGGGAAATATTTCAAAAAAATGCGTTGTTACCGTCAAGTCAGCTTCGGGTAAAAAAGGATCAAAATACAATCCGAAAACATTTCCGAAAACCGGTTCAAAAAGCATCGGTTTTAAATTCTATATGGAAAGGAAAAAAATTGGAAAGTTTAAGATAAAGATTTCCAAGTTTAAGTACGGAAGCAAGGCTGCTGCGATGGCGAAAGCGGGAAATTCTTCAAATCCTGTTCCGAATAACAATCAGCAGTATTTGTACTTCAGAGTTACTCTTTCGTACATCTCAGGTTCTCAGACAATAAAGATGAGAGATGTTTTCAACTACAACAAAAACATTTTTGGCGCGTATGGAGCGAAACATCTTGCGCCGATAAACTGGGGTTATGGATTTGAAGCGTATGAAAATATGGGTAACATGGTTATTTCTCCGGGCACATCAAAAACAGCCGGAGTAGCTATACTCGTAGAGAAAGGGTTTAAACCGGTTACATTCAGAATCAGAACAGGAAAAAGTAAGTACACCTGGATAAAAATGTAATTGGATTACAGAAAAATGGCAAATCAAAAATATATCAGAAATTTTTGCATAATTGCGCATATAGACCATGGAAAATCTACACTTGCGGATAGAATTATAGAAAAAACCGGTTTGCTCACAGAGCGTGAGATGCAGGCACAGGTGCTTGATAACATGGATTTGGAGAGAGAGCGTGGGATTACTATTAAATCCCAGGCTGTCAGACTTTCATATACGTCAAAATCGGGCGAAGAGTATATTTTTAACCTGATTGATACTCCCGGACACGTTGATTTTAATTACGAGGTTTCCAGAAGTCTCGCTGCGTGCGAGGGAGCTATTTTAATTGTTGATGCTGCTCAGGGAATAGAAGCTCAGACTCTTGCAAATTGCTACATGGCTATCGATCATGATTTGGAAATAATGCCGGTTATTAACAAGATTGATTTGCCGAGCGCTGAGCCTGAGAGAGTGATCAATGAAATAGAAGACGTGATTGGCATAGAAGCCCAGGATGCCCCGAGAATTTCAGCAAAAATGGGTACGAATATAGAAGATGTTTTGGAACAGATAGTAAACAAAATACCTGCGCCCAGCGGGGACATAGACAGTCCTTTCAAGGCGCTTATTTTTGACTCTTTGTATGATCCGTACAAAGGGGTTATTATTTTTTGCAGGGTTTTCGACGGAAAAGTCAGCGAAGGCTCAAGAATTCAGATGATGGCAACCGGGCTTGAGGAAGAAGTTGTCGAGGTTGGAACATTTGGCGCGGGAAGGTTTATCCCTTGCGATGAGCTGGAAGCAGGAATGGTTGGATATATCACCGCGAGTCTGAAAAACGTAGAGGGAACGAGAGTCGGAGACACGGTGACTACAGCAGACAACCCTTGCGAAGAGGCGCTTCCCGGATACAAGACAGTGCTTCCTATGGTTTACTGTGGATTGTATCCCGCTGACGGTGCCAAGTATCAGGATTTGAGAGATGCTCTTGAAAAACTTCAGTTAAATGATGCGGCGCTTTCTTTTGAGGCAGAGACGTCGATTGCTCTTGGATTTGGCTTCAGATGCGGATTTCTGGGACTGCTTCATCTTGAGGTTATTCAGGAGAGGCTTGAGAGAGAATTTGATCTTGATCTGGTGACTACGGCACCGGGAGTTGTGTATCGTGTTTTCAAAACAGACGGAACTATGGTTGAAGTTACAAATCCATCAAACCTGCCGGAACCATCTGAAATTGAACATATGGAAGAACCGATGGTTGATGCGGAGATTATGGTTACAACAGATTTTGTAGGCGCGATTATGACGTTATGCCAGGAAAGACGCGGTGTTTATGTCAGTATGGAATATATGGAAGAAACAAGAGCGCTTCTCAGATATACACTTCCGCTGAATGAGATTATTTATGATTTCTTTGATTCACTTAAATCAAGGTCAAAAGGTTATGCTTCATTTGATTATGAATTGAAGGGCTATGAGCCGTCTAAACTTGTACGCTTGAATATTCTTATAAACCACGAAGAGGTTGATGCGCTTTCGTTTATAGTGCACGAATCGTCAGCGTATGAGAGAGGCAGAAAAATGTGTCAGAAGCTCAAAAATGAGATTCCCAGACATCTTTTTGAGATTCCGATTCAGGCCGCTATCGGAAACAAGGTCATCGCCAGAGAGACCGTCAAGGCTGTCAGAAAAGACGTGCTGGCTAAGTGTTATGGCGGTGATATATCGAGAAAAAGAAAGCTTCTTGAGAAACAGAAGGAAGGTAAGAAGAGGATGCGGCAGATTGGTAATGTTGAGATACCGCAGAAGGCCTTCATGTCGGTGCTTAAGCTTGACGAGGAACAAAAGTGAATCTGTTTTATTGCATTTGACAAAACCAAATGCATAAAACAGACGGACGACTACGTCGCCTATTCACTTCTCGAAAGCCTTCGGCTTTCTCGAAATGAATTACCAATACTATATTAATAATTTGGAATACAAAAAAATATGAAAAATAATGGGTTATACATACACATACCGTTTTGCATAAAGAAGTGTAACTATTGTGATTTTTGTTCGATTGGTATTAATGATTTAACAAATCGGCAGGAGCTCCTCGACAAGCTGGTGGACGCACTTCTGGTTGAATTAGAGGGGCGAAAGGAAGAGTTGAGTGGCGTTCGGAGCATTTTTATCGGGGGCGGAACGCCGTCGGTTGTGCCGGTTGATGTTATGGAAAAGTTACTGGCGCGAGTTTGTGAGCTTACGTATTTAAGTGATGAAGTAGAGTTTACGATTGAATGCAATCCGGGAACTGTAGATGAAGAAAAGCTGAATTTGTATAAAAGATATGGTGTGAATCGCCTCAGTTTTGGCCTGCAGTCGACGATTGACAGTGAGTTGAAGGCGCTGGGAAGAATTCATACTTACGAGG
>JAIKWQ010000046.1 GCA_024684535.1 Eubacterium sp.
CGATGTGAGAGCTATGGTATCGTGATGTGTGATATCAACGGTTTGAAGCAGGCCAATGACACACAGGGGCATCTGGTCGGTGATATGATGATCCAGGATGTGGCAAGAAGCCTTGCGGCCCTTTTCGGCCAGGAATACGTATTCCGTATGGGTGGAGATGAGTTTCTGGTGGTGTGCTTTGATGAGTCAAAAGAAGAATTTGAAAATCGCGTTTCCAAGATCAAACCGCTTGTGGAGGCAAAAGGTGATGCAGTCTCCATCGGCATGGCTTATTGCGCGGTGAGGGGAATGAGCTTCAATTCTGTAATGAAGCTTGCTGATACAAGGATGTATGAGGACAAAACGCAGTTCTATATGACACATGGTGACAGAAGAAGATAAATAAATAGGGTGGATAGAGTTTATGAATAAAAAGATCGATAATAATGAAATATTTGAACATGCCCATATGGTCATACTCATCAGCTTTACGCTGTTTTCGATTGCGTTAATATGTGAGTCAATCCTTATGAAATGGGAAGTATGGGCTATTATCCTGGTAATTGCAGCGTTGATAGTCAGTTGGGTGCTGCATATAGGTTCGATTCTATCTACCACAGCGCGTATGTGGCTGTATTCTTTTCTGATGATGGCTGTCTATTTCTTCTACGGAACACATCTGACAAGCACATTTGATATAGCCGCAGTAATCACCGTCGTTATGATAGTCTATATCATGACCGGACAGAAAAAACTCATATTGGAATGTATGATCAGTTATTATATCACAATGGCTTATGATGTTATAGCATATCTGGTCAATGGATATAAGTTTGACAGTCTTGAGATAAGCAGGATTATGCTGCATCTGTTCATAGTTGCGCTTGCCGGTTTTGTTGCAAGGATGGTTATCGACAAATGGGGAAGTGTGCTCGGAAAATCCGAGGAGCGTGTCGAGGAATTGGCAGATGCAACAAACAGGCTCAATGACTTTTTGGCAAATGTTTCTCATGAGATCAGAACACCAATAAATGCGATTATGGGACTGACGGGTGTTTGCCTCGAGAACGAAAAAGATGAAGAAATCAAAAATGAAATGATCGCTGTTCGCGGAGCCGGACATCGAATATCTGAGCAGGTCAATGATATTCTGGATTATTCTGAGGTCGACAAAGGTGAACTTGCCATAAACAAAGAAAACTATATGATACAGTCTGTCTTAAATGATATCATAGTTGAGACAGAAACCATAAGAGAGCCCGGTATAGAGCTTATCGTCAATGTAGATCCGACGATGCCGAGCATCATGAACACAGACATAACCAAGCTTAAGAGAATCATTTGGCATATGGTTTGCAACGGCCTGAAATATACAAAAAAAGGTGGAGTAAATGTCCAGGTTTACGCGAAAAAGCAGGAGTACGGCGTAAACTTATGTATAGATGTAACCGATACCGGAAAGGGTATGGAAGCCCGAGAACTCGAGAGGATATTCGAGGGATTCTATCAGGGGGATTCGAGCCGTACCAGGTCGTCAAACGGACTCGGCCTCGGATTGTCTATAGCTGAAGGATTCACTAGAGCGCTTGGCGGCTTCATGAAAGTAGAGAGTAAGCCAAATGTCGGAACAACCGTAAGCGTAAGTATACCGCAGGCAGTCGTTGATGCGACGCCATGTATGAAAGTCGAAAACCCGGACAAGATAGTTGCTGTAGGATATCTTCATTTTGAAAAATTCACCGTTCCGGCTATACGTGATTATTATGACAGCGCCATCAAGAGCATCATGGGTGAGTTTGGGCTGTCGCTAAGAAGAGTAAACAATCTGAATGACTTAAAAAGAATCATTTCAAGTGTTGAGGCAACACATCTTTTTGTGGGACCTGAAGAGTATGTATCGGATCCCGAATACTTCGAAGAAGTCGCAAAACATACGCTTGTATGCCTGACCGCGGAGAAGGACTTCCCGCTTTTGGCAAATTCAAGAGTGTATCTCCTTGCTAAACCGTTATTTAATTTTTCTATAGTTACCGCGCTCAATAAAACCGTCGAGGATGCCTTTGAGGAAGACACGAAGATCATGCTCTACGATGTGAAGACACTGGTCGTAGATGATGAGCCGATGAACCTGGAAGTAGCTCGAATGGTATTCGGAAAATACGGTATGCGCGTAACTTGCGCTGAGTCGGGAGCGCGCGCGATAGATTATTGTCGCAACGAACAGTTTGATGTCGTGTTTATGGATCATATGATGCCTGAGATGGACGGTGTGGAAGCTATGAAAAATATCCGTGCAATGTACAAGACTTCAGGAGTCGATGTTCCCATAGTCGCGCTTACCGCAAATACCGTAAGTACGGCGAAGGATATGTTTATGAAAGAGGGATTTGACGGATTTGTCAGCAAACCTATAGAAATCCCTGAGCTTGAGCGCGTCATGAAAAATGTTATTCCGAAAAACAGGATAACTTTTGAAAGGATGACCAGAATTGATGCAGTCAAAAAAGAAATCGACGAAATAAAAGAAGAGATAAGCTCGGCCAAAGAAGAAATGTTTGGTGAAGCAGAGGCAGAAATTTCGCAGGAGCCGGTTGTGGCCGAAAAAGACGAAGAGAGCATTTTTGATAAACTGAATGCCATCGGAATCGATACTAAACTGGGACTTAAGTATTCTCAGAATGATGAGGAGTTCTATCTCGCTTTGCTGAAAGAGTATGCTGACGTGCCGGACAAAAAGATAAGAGAACTGGAAAAATATCTTGAAGAAAATGATCTGCAAAACTACGCAGTCAGGACGCATGCGGTCAAGAGCACGTCGAAGATGATAGGAATCATGGATCTTTCGGAGATGGCTAAAACGCTTGAGTTTGCTGCGAAGGAAGAGGATGTTGAAAAAATAGATGCAGTGCACACAGTCTTCATAGAAGAGTATTCTGAAATGATGAGGGATATCAACAGAATATGCGGATATTCACCTGCTGTGGATTCGGGAGGGACGACATCTGATGCCGGTGCCGAAGAAGAAATATTCGAGTTTATGCCGGAAGGAGATGAGTGATTATGGTATTTAAGGATGTTATTGCTTATGTAAAAGACTCATCAAATGAGCTTTCCGACAGATGCTATGCGGTTACAACATCAACAACCTGTATAGTATTGGCCTTTATCTGGATTTGGGATATCATTATCGGTGAGAGTTTTGCCAAGCTGTGTTTTTTGGGCGCGGCGTTAGTTGGTATGGTGGTTGCAGTGATTGTTGCTATCAGGTTCAATCTGATACGTGTATTCAGCGTGTTGGTAAGTCTTTCAATCATATGGGTTGTACTGCCCTGGGAGTTTTTCACCGGCGGAGGTATCGACGGATGTACGCCGATTTGGTACGCGTTTGCGTTTTTGTTTATCGGATTGAACGTGAAAGGAAGAATAAAAATAGCGCTACTTCCGATGCTTGGTTTGAGCGCAATTCTGTGTTATGTCGTGTCGTACTACAGACCGGATCTGATGACAAAGCATGATATAACAACTGCATATCTTGATTCGATAGCCTCGCTTCTGGCAGTAGGAGTGTTGCTGTACTATATCGTTAAGTATTTGATGCAGATATATGACAGTGAGAGGATGAAAGCGAAAGAGCAGTCAGAGGAGATAGAACAGTTAAACAGATCGCAGAACAGATTTTTCTCAAGCATGAGTCACGAGATCAGAACACCGATAAATACAATCATCGGTCTGAATGAGATGATCATGCGTGAGGACATCTCTGATGAGGTGGCAGAAGACGCTGAAAACATTCAGTCAGCCAGCAAGCTCCTTTTGCACCTGATCAACGATATTCTCGATGTATCGAGATTCCAGTCGGGAGAGATGAAGCTCAATCCTTCATCGTACAATACAAAAGAAATGATTGCGGAGATTGTCAGTATGCTGAAGGGCAAAGCTAACGAGAAGGGGCTGGAGATGAATGTGAGCGTATCTCCGGAGCTGCCTATAGGTCTCTACGGAGATGAGGTCAGGATCAAACAGGTGCTCATCAATCTTTTGAACAATGCGATCAAGTACACTCGGGAGGGTTCTGTAAGCCTGACTGTGCAGGCGAAAACAGTAAGTGATGATCAGGCCAAGCTGATATTTAACGTGACCGACACCGGAATGGGAATCAGAAAAGAGAGTCTGCCGCACCTGTTCTCTGCATTTATGCGCGTGGACGAAGAGAAAAATAAATACATAGAGGGAACGGGACTCGGACTCTCCATAGTTAAGCAGCTTGTCGATATGATGGGCGGAGAAATAAATGTCAACAGTATTTATACAAAGGGTAGCACATTTGTGGTCGAAATTCCGCAAAAGATCACCGATTCACAGGCGATGGGTGACTATGAGTCATCGGATACGGAAAAACATGTCAGAGAGGACTACAGACAGAGTTTTGAGGCGCCTGCGGCCAGAGTTCTTGTTGTGGACGATACGAAGGCAAACCTGTTGGTTGTTGAAAAACTCCTGCGTGAGACGAAAGTCCGGATAGATACGGCTCAAAGCGGTGAAAGAGCTCTCACGATGACTCAGGATAATTCCTATCATGTCATTTTTATGGATCATATGATGCCCGGAATGGACGGAGTCGAATGTCTGCACAGGATTCGTAAGCAGCAGGGCGGAAGGTGTCGTGAAGCGAAAGTGATCGCGCTTACTGCAAATGCAGAATCCGAAGCCGGAAATTCATATGCAAACGAAGGGTTTGACGGATATCTGTTGAAACCGATAGACAGCGAAAAACTTGAGGCAGAGCTGTTGAAAAACCTGCCGGGAGATATAGTTGAACTGAAAACCGATTCGGAGACTCTTGTTGAAGAGAGTATGAAGTGGATAGATGCAAATGTTGAGAGGAAAAATGTTGTCATCTCGACCGACAGTCTGGCGGATATACCGCAGGAGCTCGTGGAAGAGTACGGAATCAAGGTTCTTCCGCATCTGGTGCATACCAGAGACGGTGTGTTTATGGACGGTGTGGAGGTTGAGTCCGTCGGCATCATCAAGTACCTTCAGGACAAAGACGCATTTATCCAAACCACTGCGAATTCAGTACAGTTTTTGGAAGAATACTATGGACAGCTTCTGGATAATGCAAATGACGTAATTCACGTTTCCATAACAAGCGGGGTTGATGAGAGTAGTTGTCTCGTGGCTGTCGAAGCGGCAAACGCATTTGACAATGTCACGGTTTATGATTCGGGGCATCTGTCCAGCGGACTCGGAATTCTTGCGCTGGAGGCTGCCAGAATGCAGAAAAACGGTGCTACAAAAGATGAGATTCTCGAGGAGCTTGACAAGGTTGATAAGAGGATACATACCAGCTTCATAACAGAGAACCTTGACTATCTGGCTAGGGCGAAGATGGTGAATAAGCGATTTGCAAAACTCACAAAAGCTCTTATGATGCACCCTGTGCTTGTGATGGTTGGCGGCAAGATCAGACTGAAAAGGGTTATTGTCGGAAGTAAGGAAAGGGCCAGAAGGAAGTATATAGCCTATGCTCTTCGCGGGGTCAAAAATATCGATGATGCCGAAGCTTTTGTTACATACGTGGGAATTTCTTTGAAGGAACTTGATTACATCAGAGTGGAAATAGAAAACAGGTATCATTTCAAAAATGTCTACTTCCAGAAGGCTTCACCGGCTATATCAGCTGACTGCGGTCCGGGAACATTTGGTGTGTTGTTCAAGACGACTAAGTAAAGGATAAGGGGAAATATGATGAAAAAGATGAAAGTATTGGCACTGCTTTTGGCACTCAGTGTTTTTGCCGGTTGCGTCTGCGGATGTGGTGGTACAGAATCTTATGATTCGCAAGACGGCAAAGCCGGAGATACGCTGAATGAGATCAAGAAAAGAGGAGAGATTATCGTGGGGCTCGAGGGAAGTTGGGCGCCATGGAGTTATCATGACGGCGATGAACTTGTCGGAATGGATGTGGAACTTGGCAAAAAAATAGCCGAAAAGCTCGACGTGGAAGTTAAGTTCAAGGAAGAAATCTGGGATGACCTGCTGAAAGGCTTAAGCAGCAATAGTTATGATGTCGTCATAAACGGAGTGGGTATCACCGACGAACGAAAAGAGAAGTATACTTTTTCCGAGCCATATGCGTTCAGCCACACGGTGGTTATAACAAGGGATGATAGCGGAATCAGGACTATGTATGATCTCGAGGGTAAAACCACTGCGAATACCATAGGCAGCGTCTACGAGCAAAAAGGCAAAAAATACGGCGCAAAGGTTATAGGCATAGAAACATTTGATCAGGCTATGGAAAAGGTCCTGAAAGGCGAAGTGGATGCCAGTATAAATGAAGATGCAACCTTCTATCAGTATATGACAGAACACAAAGATGCGGACTTGATGATAGCGGCACAGGATCCGGATGTTACGAGTATTGGTGTCGCTATGGCGTATGGTGTAGTGAATCAGTCATTGAAAAAGGCTATTGATGAAGTGATAGAGGAGATGATGGAGTCCGGCGAAATGAGAAGCCTGTCAAAGAAGTACTTTGGGTCAGATATTACAAAAGAATAATAAAATGCGGGTAACCGGACTTGAACCGGTACGGGGTTGCCCCCGAGGGATTTTAAGTCCCTTGCGTCTGCCAATTCCGCCATACCCGCATCGCTATACAATAGCAACAGCACTATTATATGTGTTAGAGAAGAATTTGTCAAGAAGTTTGACTAACACACATCTCATATCCTTTTTTCGGCCATTCTTCAGCTGCCTGGACGGTGAGAATGGCTTCTGTTTCATTCATTGCGTTGTAAAACCACATAGCAGCCTCGTCGTAGTCTCCTTTGTCATAGAAGAACTTTCCAAGTTCACAGCACATCTCGGATGATCCTTCAGTCAGTAAATCTTTCAGACAGTACTTGAGTATCGTATCAGAGTCGTTTCGCAGCCTGGCAGCGCGTACAACCACGCAGGAGGCTTCCTTGACCTCGTCTATGCTTCTGTCAGGGTCGCAGGCGCTCTCGGCAAAAAGAGGTTCGGCAGCCAGAAAATCTGCATCGCTTCCTGAGATGAAAAGCTCCATGGCGTACATATGATGCAGGTGCTTGGACAGTTTTCTGCCTTCATTGAATTCCTTCAGGAATATACGATAGTCTCTTCCGCTGTGGAGTCCCTCGGGTTTGTGTGTTATGACGATGTCGGAATCATATACCAGCGGGTCGAGTCTCATTTTTTCGTGAACAGGCTCTATCCAAGTGAAGTTTCTCTGTCTTTTGAAGAGCTTCGGTCTGAGTTCGGCGTCATAATTGTAAGCTGTACCATTGTCGAGCTGGTTGCCGTAAATCATCTGTACAATTTCTATATCTTCTATTAAATTACGTTTTAATATGTCGAACTTTGCCCAATTTTCGTCATCCAACACCTCGTCAGCATCAGCTGAATATATGTAGTCTTTTGTTGCTTTTGAGAAGGCGAAGTTCCTTGCAGCGGAGAAATCATCAATCCATTTGAAATCATAAACCTTGTCAGTGTACTTTTCGGCAATTTCTTTTGTTTTGTCGGTTGAGCCGGTGTCGACGATGATTATTTCGTCCATTAGGCCATGCAGGCTGTCGAGGCAGCGGGCAAGAGTTTTCTCCTCATTTTTGACAATCATGCATAAACTGAATTCCATAGTTATCCTCCTTTTTAGACCCAGCCTTTGATATCAAGCTGGATTGAACTGTTTCCGTTGTAGGTGTTTATTGACGGAACATATGCAAAAGACATTTTTGTATCACCCTTGAAGCTTTCCATAGCTGTGAGTGCTTCCGGAGAGAAGTTGTCAGACACATAGCGTCGGAAACGATCAGCTTCCGAAAAAGCTATGCCATACAGCTTTGTCCCGTTTCGATCTGTCAGACAAATCTTTAAGTGTTGACTCTCGTTTCCCATATATTTTACGCCTGATACAGTTAAATCTTTCTGAGCGAAGAGCGGTCCGGCGTTCCCGACGCCGAATGGGGCCAGCATGTCGAACTCATGTATCAAATCAAAGGTTATTCGCGATATCGGAAGGGCGATATCTATAAATAATACGTTCTTAAAGTCTTTTGGCTGTAGTTGTGAATTTTTATTAAGCCGCGATTTAAGTAATTCTAAATCGCTTGATTTTAGGGACATTCCTGCTGCCATAGCGTGTCCGCCAAACTTGATCATCAAATCCTTGCACTCCATCAATTCTGAAAACATGTTATAACTTTCTATGGATCTGCCCGAACCTTTGATGATTCCGTCTTCGACTTCGGTAAACACGATTACGGGGTGTCCTGTTCTCTCTTTAATCTTGGATGCAACTATGCCCACCAGACTTTCGTGGCAGTCGTCAACTTTTACGACGATTACATCCGGGAGTTTGCCCTCGTCAAGCACTTCCGGGTCTCCGTCTTTAGAATAAAGGGAAAGAAGAGTGTTCATAACGGACTTCTCACCTTCGACGGTCATATCTTTTCGTTCATCATTTATTGATTTCAGCTTGTCGGCGCGCTCGTAAGCTTCCTCATCGGTTGTTGCTTCGAGCAACTCAAAAGATTCTGTGACGGATGAGATTCTGCCTGCCGAGTTAAAACAAGGCCCGATGATAAATCCGATGTGACCCGCTGTAACAGGCTTATCACCCAGGTTTTGAAGTTCCAAAAGTTTTTTCAGACCTTTGTTTTTCGTGTTTGAGAGCGCTTTCAGCCCGTATTTGACCAGGATTCTGTTTTCATCTTTGAGTTCCATCACATCAGCTATGGTTGCTATCGCGACGTATTCGAGTAATTCGGTTGCGTCTTCGCTTGGAGCATAGGCATCATATAGTGAGCATATAAGTTTGTATGCGACTCCTGCGCCGCACAGGCCTTTGAAGGGGTATGTGTCTCCGTCGACCTTCGGATCAAGTATTGCATCTGCCGGGGGCAATGTCTCCTGAGGTTCATGATGATCGGTGACTATCACGGTCATTCCCTGGGAAATCGCGTATTCCACCTCCTCTACGGCGGCGATGCCGTTGTCGCAGGTGATCAAAAGCTCACGTTCATCGTTTATCGCTTCGTCAACGATTCGCCTGTTTAACCCGTATCCTTCAGTTGTTCTGTCCGGAGTATATATTTTTACGTCGAAACCGAGCTTTTCAAGTCCGGTTTTCAAGATGTATCCTGAAAAAATGCCGTCACAGTCGTAATCTGATGCGACTGCGATGCGCGCTGAAAAATCATCGTCTTTCATCTGGCCGATGATATCCGTGGCGATATCCATATCCTTCATAAGTGACGGAGAATACAGATCGTCAAGGGTGCCATGAAGATATTTTTTCATTTCTTTGGCGGTGGTCAAATCTCTGTTTCGCATGATTCTGACCATCATGGGTGAAATACCGAGCTGCTTTGACAGTGCATCGAAGTCAGCGTTTTTGGCATATAATCTCCATTCCTGTTCCATAGTCTCCCTCTCTTGTGCGCGGATTGGCGGTACGCGCGGTTGTCTGTATCCTAACCTATCACATTTTGGGAAAAAATTCAAGCGTAAAAAGCTTGATTTTTCGCAAGACTTAATGTATAATGGCGTAGTGTGTACGCCTGTACACATAAATATAAGAAAAGTTAGAGGATTTTTGCCTATGAAGTACTTCGGTACTGACGGTTTTCGCGGCGAAGCAGGAGTCGCGCTTACTGTCGAACACGCCTACAAAGTAGGACGGTTTCTCGGAGCATACTACACAAATGAAAATCATCGTGGCAGAATCGTCATCGGCAAGGACACACGCGTATCGGGATATATGCTTGAAAACGCGCTTGTTGCCGGGCTTACCGCAAGCGGAAGCGATGCCTACGAGATGTACGTAACCACGACTCCGAGTATATCGTATATGGTCAGAAGAAAAGGATTTGACTGCGGAATAATGATTTCTGCCAGCCACAACCCCTACTTTGACAACGGAATCAAGATTATAGACGGAAGAGGATTCAAACTCTCCGCGAATGTTGAAGAAAGAATAGAACGCTATATTGATGAAGGCGACCCTGCTATCGAATTTGTCACCAGAGATAAGATCGGAAAGTGTTACGATTACTCGAGGGGTAAGGAAACCTATACGGATTACCTCGAGGCGCTCGTCAGAGAGGACATGTTGGAAGGGGGAGCTTCGATAGAAGAAGTCAAAACTCCTTTTGCAGGAAAAAGCGTAGCTCTTGATCTGTCAAACGGTTCGGCCTACAAACTTGCAATACAGGTTTTCGAGGATCTCGGAGCCAGGGTTATCGCCAGAAATCACGAGCCGAACGGTACGAACATAAACAGAAACTGCGGATCGACTCATATTGAGACGTTGCAGCAACTGGTGTATGATACCGGAGCTGATGTGGGATTCGCCTATGACGGAGACGCAGACAGATGTCTGGCGGTCGATGATGAAGGAAAGGTGATCGACGGAGATCACATCCTGTACCTGTGCGCCGGACATATGAAGAAAAAAGGCCGGTTGAAAGATGATATGGTCGTGACGACCGTGATGTCAAACATAGGTCTTTACAAAGCGTTTGATGAATTGGGCATAAACTACGAGCAGACCGCTGTCGGAGACAAATACGTTTCTGAAAATATGATCAAAAATGATTATCGTATAGGCGGTGAGCAATCAGGTCACATCATTTTCAAAGATCACGCTGTGACGGGTGACGGAATACTCACATCGCTTATGATTATGCAGGCATGGCTCGAAGCGGATGCGCCACTGTCGGAGCTTACGAGGGATTTAAAAATATACCCGCAGCTTTTGGTGAACGTCAGAGTTGCCGACAAGCAGGCAGCATTAGGCGATGCAGATGTGATAGAGGTGGCTGACAGAGTCAGCGAGGAACTCGGAGATACAGGAAGGCTTTTGCTCAGGGAGAGCGGAACAGAACCGCTTATCAGAGTGATGGTCGAGGCTGAAACCGATGAGATCTGCAGAGAAATGACAGACCGCGTGGTTCAGGTATTGAAAGACAAAGGACACGCTGTAAACTAGGGTGAGGACTGAAAAGCCTACGCCTTGAAACATAATACAATATATGGAGGAAACGAAAAAAATGAATGTAAACGTAGAAAAACTCGAGGGAAGCAGAGCAAAACTCACTATAACGGTTGACAAGGAGACTTTTGCAAAATCAAGAGATGCTGCTTATAAGAAAAACAAAAACAAGATATCTATGCCGGGATTCAGAAAAGGCAAGGTGCCCAGAAAGATGATCGAGCGTATGTATGGTAAAAATGTTTTCGACGACGACGCTATGAATATGTGCGCGCCTGATGCATACAAAGAAGCAGCAGACGGCTCAGATCTCGATATCATCTCTTCTCCGGAGTTTGATGTTGTAGAGGTTACCGACGATGGAGAGTTCATTTTTGAAGCAACTGTCGCAGTTAAACCTGAGGTTAAGCTTGGACTGTATGAGGGAATCGAGGTTGCAGCGCGCAAAGTCAGAATTCTCAAAAAAGACGTGGATGCTGAGCTCGAGAGAGTGCGTGAGCAGAACGCCCGTATGGTTGAAGTTACAGACAGACCGATAAAAGACGGCGATATCGCCAAGATTGATTTTGAAGGATTTGTTGACGGAGAAGCATTTGAGGGAGGTAAGGGTGAGAACTACGACCTTGTTATCGGTTCACACAGCTTCATCGACAACTTTGAGGATCAGTTGATCGGCAAATCAATCGGAGATGATGTGGATGTAAACGTGACATTCCCTGAGGAGTATCACCAGCCTGAGCTCAAAGGTAAGCCGGCGTTGTTCAAAGTTCACATCAACGGAATCACAGAGAAAGAGCTTCCGAAGCTCGATGATGAGTTTGCCGAGGAAGTATCTGAGTTCTCACTTCTTGAGGATTACAAAAAAGATATCAAGAAAAACCTCAAGGAAAAAAGAGAGGCTGAGGCAAAGGCAGCAAGAGAGCAGGAGGCTGTTGAGAAAGCAGTTGCAAACTGTACTGTTGATCTTCCGAAGCAGGCTGTTGACACTCAGGTTGAGGAGATGGCCAGAGAGTTTGCATACAGACTTCAGATGCAGGGAATGCGCATCGACCAGTATATGCAGATGACAGGACTTACAACAGAGAAGCTTCTTGCAGATATGAGACCTGAGGCAGAGAACAGATTAAAGACTCGTTTTGTTCTTGAAGCTATCGTTGAGGCGGAGAATATCGAGGTTACCGACGAAGAAGTCGACAAGGAGATTGAAAACGTAGCAACGATGTACGGACAGAAACCTGAGGATTACAAAAAAGATCTCACAGAGACAGACCTCAAAAATATGCGCCTTGATCTCGGCGTGAAGAAAGCTGCCGAGTTTATCTGCGACCATGCTGATAACTATTGGAAAGCAGATGATGATGTAGAAAAAGAAGATGCAGAAAACGGTAAAGAGGAAGAGGAGGAATAATAAATGCCACTTATACCTTATGTCATAGAGCAGACAAGCCGCGGAGGCGAGCGCTCATACGATATTTATTCAAGACTTCTCAAGGAGAGGATCATTTTTCTCGGAGACGAGGTGAACGATGCCACAGCAAGTGTTGTTGTCGCACAGCTTTTGTTCCTTGAGAGTGAAGATCCGAAAAAAGATATTCAGCTCTATATCAACAGTCCGGGTGGTTCGGTAACTGCCGGAATGGCGATATATGATACTATGAATTATGTTAAATGCGATGTTTCCACGATATGTGTGGGACTGGCTGCGAGTATGGGAGCATTTTTGCTCTCGAGCGGAGCGAAAGGCAAAAGATACTGTCTTCCGAATGCTGAGGTTATGATTCATCAGCCACTGGGCGGCGCGAAAGGACAGGCTACTGAGATTCAGATAGCTGCAGAAAACATATTGAAGACCAAGAAAAAGCTCAACGAGATTCTCGCTGCAAACACAGGACAGACATTTGACAAAATCACAGCTGATACAGACAGAGATAACTTCATGAGCGCAAAGGAAGCACTTGAGTACGGTCTCATCGACGAGATCATCACTTCAAGAAAAGATGCTGACGAAAGCGAAGACAAAGAGTAATAGGAGAATTGCGAAAAATGGCACATTCAGGTAATGAACAGGGAACGCTGTTTCACTGCACGTTCTGCGGAAAAAGCGAAAGACAGGTCGGAAAGCTCATCTCAGGTCCGGGCGGGATATTTATATGCGATGAGTGCGTGGATCTGTGCAACGAAATCCTCGATGAGGAAGAGATGGCCGAGGAGAGAGACGAGGTTTCCGCTGAGGACGAGATAAATCTTCTTAAGCCGATTGAAATCAAAGAGTTTTTGGACGAATACGTGGTTGGACAGGAAGCAGCGAAAAAAACGCTTGCCGTAGCTGTGTATAATCACTACAAGAGAATTCTTTCGGGAAAACATCTCGATGTTGATCTGCAAAAGAGCAATATTCTGATGGTTGGTCCTACGGGTTCGGGAAAAACGTACCTGGCGCAGACGCTTGCAAGAATTCTCAATGTTCCCTTCGCGATTGCGGATGCTACCACGCTTACAGAGGCCGGATACGTCGGAGAGGATGTCGAGAATATCCTTCTCAAGATTATTCAGGCCGCTGACTACAATATCGAGCGCGCCGAGCATGGAATCATATACATAGACGAGATTGATAAGATTACCAAGAAAGCGGAAAATGTATCTATCACACGTGATGTTTCCGGCGAGGGTGTACAGCAGGCGCTTTTGAAGATTCTTGAGGGAACGGAGGCCAGTGTTCCGCCGCAGGGTGGTCGTAAGCATCCACAGCAGGAATTTTTCCATATCAATACGGAAAACATACTTTTCATATGCGGTGGCGCATTCGACGGACTTGACAAAATCATCAGTCATCGTATCGACAGAAAATCAATAGGTTTCGGCGCAGAGATTGGAGATGTTACGGATGCCAATGTCGGAGAACTTTTCAAGCAGGCGCTTCCGGAGGATTTCGTCAAATTCGGACTCATACCGGAGTTTATAGGTCGTGTGCCGATGACTGTTGCGCTTGACCTGCTTTCCGAGGAAGAACTGATGCAGATTCTGACCGAGCCGAAAAATGCTATCACAAAGCAGTATGAAAAACTGATGGAACTCGATGATATACATCTGAGATTTGAAGAGGATGCTCTTCGCGAGGTTGCGAGACTATCGACTGAGAGAAAAACAGGAGCCAGAGGGCTTCGCGCGATTCTCGAGACTGCGATGACAGAGCCTATGTACGAACTGCCGTCCAGAGATGATATCAGTGAGTGCGTGATTACCAAGGAAACCATAGACGGTACTGAAAAGGCTGTATATACAGGAAAAATGATTGAAAAGAAAGATACAAAAGAGATAGCTGAGGCCAGTGCCTGACAAGGAGTGAGTGTTTTGCAGAACGAAATTATGTATACAGTCCCGGTTTTACCGCTTAGAGATATAGTGGTTCTCCCGGGAATGCTTGTTCATCTTGATATAAACCGCGAGATTTCCAAGCTTGCCATACGCAATGCGATGGATGGTGACGGAACCGTGTTTATCACGGCGCAAAAGGATCCGAATGTGGATGCTCCTTCTTTTGATGACCTTTTTGAGGTGGGAGTTATAGGCAAAATTCGCCAGGAAGTCAGGATGAAGGATCGCGTGATCAGGGTTATGATATCTACCACGCAGCGCGCAAGTCTCATATCTCTCAGGCAGACGAAACCGTTTCTTGCCTGCGAGGCTTCTTCCATAGCTGATGCTGAAATCACTTTGAGTCAGCAGGAGATACAGGCAATGATGCGCAATCTTCGTGATATTTACCATGAATATCTGAACGAAAACCCGCGAGCAAGCCGTTCTGCGCTTGAAAAAATAGACTCGACGGATTCGCTGTCAAACCTGATCGATATGATTGCAATGCAGATAAACTTCGGGTTTGACAAAAGGCTTGAAATCCTCGAGTGCATCGATGTCGAGCAGAGATATGAGCTTTTGAATGAGTATCTGCTCGAGGAAGTGAACATTTTTAAGATCAGGGAAGAATACAGAAGCAAGGTTCGCGAAGAAGTTGACAAAAACCAAAAAGAATACTTCCTTCGTGAGCAGATGCGCGTCATCAGAAGCGAGCTTGGCGATGCGGATGATGAAGACCTGTTTGATCGTTACGAGCAACAACTTGCAGAGTTGGAGTGCTCTGATGAGATAAGGGAAAATATAGCAAAAGAGATAAATCATCTGAAACATATTAATTCCAGTTCAGCTGAACATATCGTGTCACAGGATTATATAGAAACGCTTCTTGCGCTTCCATGGGACAAAAAAGCTGAGGAACACACAGATATCGACAGGGCTGAACAGATTCTGGATGAGGATCACTACGGACTTGAAAAAGTCAAAGAAAGAATACTTGAATTCCTCGCGGTGAGAGTCCTGACAGACAAAACGGATTCACCGATCATCTGTCTTGTGGGCCCGCCGGGAACAGGAAAAACTTCCATAGCGAGGTCTGTTGCTAAGTCTCTCGAAAAGCCGTATCAGAGGGTTTGCTTAGGCGGTGTCAGAGATGAAGCAGAGATACGAGGACACAGAAGAACGTACGTGGGAGCGCTTCCGGGAAGGATGATCGAGGCGCTGAAATCCGCAAAAGTGAAGAATCCCCTTATTCTTCTTGATGAGATAGACAAAGTGGGAAGTGACTATAGAGGAGATACTTCATCTGCTCTTTTGGAGGTGCTTGACCCGGAGCAAAACAAAAACTTCCGAGACCACTATGTAGATATGCCTACAGATCTGTCGGATGTGCTGTTTATATGCACCGCGAACACTACAGATACTATCGCAAGACCGTTACTTGACCGTATGGAGGTTATCCGAATCGCGGGATATACGGAAAACGAGAAGTTTCATATAGCAAAAGACCATTTGATTGAAAAACAGTTAAAGAAAAATGGTCTGAAGAAAAAAGATTTAAATATATCAGATGCTGCGATACGCGGTATCATAGGAGGATATACAAAGGAAGCAGGAGTCAGAGGGCTCGAGAGAATGATCGCCAAAATCTGCCGAAAAGCGGCCAGACAGATACTCCAAGCGAAAGATGAAAAGGATAAAAAGCTTCCTATCAGAGTGACCGGCAAAAATCTTTCTGATTTTCTCGGTAAGCGCAAGTATCACGAGAATCCGGCAAACAAGAAAAATGATGTCGGCATAGTCAGAGGACTTGCATGGACTGAAGTCGGCGGAGATACGCTTGAGATAGAAGTAAACACTATGCCGGGTGAAGGAAACCTAAAACTTACCGGACAACTCGGTGACGTGATGAAAGAGTCGGCGGAGATAGCGCTTTCGCTTGTGAAAGCAATGCTTCCCGCGCAGGATGAGTTTTTCAAGAAAAATGATTTCCACCTGCACGTTCCTGAGGGAGCGGTTCCGAAAGACGGCCCGTCTGCGGGTGTGACTATGGCAACTGCCATATATTCCGCGGTTACCGGCAAAAAAGTTGATTCAAAGACGGCTATGACAGGCGAGATTACACTTCGCGGTCGAGTTCTGCCTATAGGTGGACTCAAGGAGAAACTGCTTGCAGCCAGAATCTCCGGTATGGAGACTGTCATAGTTCCTGAGAAAAATAAACCGGACGTAGAAGAACTTGAGACAGAGATAACGGAAGGAATCACTATCCGTTATGCGAACAAAGTCGACCAGATTCTGTCGGTTGCGCTTGACTGATGAGGCGGAAATGAAGATAAAAGATCTCGAACTGGAAACAGTATGCGGAATAAAAAGCGATTTGCCGGTCAAAAGCTTCCCTGAGGTTGCATTTTGGGGGCGGTCGAATGCCGGGAAATCGTCGCTTTTGAATACGCTTTGGGGCAGGAAATCCATGGCGCGCACATCCTCACAACCCGGAAAAACACAGACTATTAACTACTATAGGGCAGAGTTTTCGGAGGATAACGACATAAATCAGAATCCTTTGACGTTATATATGGTGGATTTGCCCGGATACGGATACGCCAAAATTTCAAAAAAAGTTAGTGAAGCTTGGGAAGGGATGACTCTTAAGTATCTGAAAGAGTCAGAAATGCTGAGGGGAGTATTTTTGCTGACAGACTCAAGGCATGAACCTCAGGCAAGCGATATAGAGCGGTTCTCCATACTTTTTCGTTTAGGGTTTGATCCTTTCATCGTAGCGACAAAGGTCGATAAACTGAAAACAAATCAAAAGAATAAAAATATAGCAACCATCTCACGAACATACACACAGATAGCAAAAGACCTGTGCAAGGCATCAGGCGATGATGTTGCAGAGGGCTTTCGTGTTCCGGTGATTCCTTTCTCCAGCGTGACGGGAGAAGGAAAAGAAGAAGTGTGGGAATGTCTTGCGAATTTTGCGAAATCATGAAAAAAACTGAACTGGCAGAGGCTCTGATAGAGCGACTCGAGAAAGAATACCCATTGGCAGAGTGCTCGCTTGATTACGATACGGCCTGGCAACTTCTGGTAAGCGTCCGGCTGGCAGCGCAGTGTACGGATGCCAGAGTAAATATAGTTACCAAAGATTTGTTCAAGCTGTACCCCAGCGCGCAGGCACTGAGCGAAGCAACGGTCGAAGAGGTGACGGATATAGTTCGTCCCTGCGGATTGGGACCGAGTAAGGCGAGAGACATAGTCGCCTGTATGAAAGTTATAGTAGAAAAATACGACGGCAAAGTGCCTG
Organism: Eubacterium sp.; assembly: GCA_024684535.1. Lineage (GTDB taxonomy): Bacteria > Bacillota > Clostridia > Lachnospirales > Lachnospiraceae > Eubacterium_F. The sequence goes on from JAIKWQ010000046.1 coordinate 17,667, forward strand.
ACAATATGAAACAACTTCTGGAATTACCGGGAGTAGG
>JAIKWQ010000047.1 GCA_024684535.1 Eubacterium sp.
CCTTAGCTCAGTCGGTAGAGCAATCGGCTGTTAACCGATGTGTCGCTGGTTCGAGCCCGGCAGGGGGAGCAAAAAGAGCATCGCGTAAGCGGTGCTCTTTTTTTTGTCTCCCACTGCCGGACTCGAACCAGTGACATGAAAATCTGACGGTTTTATATTGACATTTTGGGTCTGGTGTGGTAAAGTTTTAGATGTGTTAAATTTTTTATCTTTAGGAGGCATAGACACATGAAGGGAACAGTTAAGTGGTTTGATGCAAAGAAGGGGTTTGGTTTCATCTCAGATGAAGAAGGAACAGATGTATTCGTACATTTTTCTGCATTGCAGATGGACGGCTTCAAGGTTTTGGATGAGGGTGACGAGGTTGAGTTTGAGGTCATCCAGGGAGAGAAGGGACCGCAAGCAGCAAACGTTACCAAGTTATGATCGATGTACGGATTTATTGATAGAATAAAAGAAATACGCTAGGTTATAACATACGGGGGTCGGCAGCTTGCCGGCCCCTTTCCCATTAAGAATAATGAAATGTGAGGTATGATATGAGTCAGTATTTTCAACCTGAGATAGAGACCGCGTCTCGTGAGGAGATTAAAAAACTTCAGGACGAGCGTTTGGCTAAGCAGGTACAGTATGTGTATGACAATCTTCCATACTACAGAAACAGGATGGAAAACAAGGGAGTACGACCGGAAGATATCAAATCAACGGAGGATCTTCACAAGCTTCCGTTTATAACCAAGGATGATCTGAGGGATGCTTATCCTTACGGTCTTTTGGCAAAGCCGCTTTCGGAGTGTGTGAGAATTCACTCGACCAGTGGAACTACGGGACGCAGGGTAGTTGCGTTCTACACGCAGCATGACATAGATCTTTGGTCTGAATGCTGTGCAAGAGCTATCGTGGCAGCAGGCGGCTCGAAAGAGGATGTTGTCCACGTGTGCTATGGTTACGGACTTTTTACCGGAGGTTCCGGTCTCGACGGAGGTTCCCACAAGCTGGGATGTCTGACGCTTCCGATGTCATCGGGTAACACGGAAAGACAGATTCAGTTTATGGAGGATATGGGTTCGACCATACTTTGTTGTACGCCTTCGTATGCGCAGTACCTGGCAGAAAGCATCGCTGAGCGTGGTGTGAAGGATAAACTCCGACTCAAAGCAGGTATTTTCGGCGCGGAAGCCTGGACTGAAGAGATGCGTCAGGAGATAGAAAAAGCACTTGGAATCAAGGCTTACGACATATATGGACTTACTGAGATTTCCGGACCCGGTGTGGCATTTGAGTGCTCGGATCAGACGGGAATGCACATCAACGAGGATCATTTCATACCTGAAGTTATCAACCCTCAGACAGGTGAGGTTTTGCCGGATGGTGAGAAAGGTGAGCTCGTATTTACCTGCATCACAAAAGAAGCATTTCCGCTGATAAGATACAGAACCAGAGACATCTGTATACTTTCTCGTGAAAAATGTTCCTGCGGCAGAACACACGTAAAAATGACCAAACCGCTCGGACGAAGCGATGATATGATGGTAGTCAAGGGAGTCAACGTATTCCCGTCACAGATAGAGACAGTGCTTATAAACCAGGGATTCCAAGCCAACTATCAGATAATAGTTACAAGAGACAAATCTCACCAGGATAATATAGAGATTCAGGTTGAGAAAACACCGTTTATGGCACAGGATCAGACGTTTGATACAGCACAGGCAACGAAGAAGCTTGTATCAGGCTTAAAAGCGATGCTTGGTATCTATGCAGAGGTCAAACTGGTTGAACCGAACACAATTCCGAGAAGCGAAGGAAAGGCTGTCAGAGTGATTGACAAGAGAAATCTTTACAAAGGATAAACTTTTCCTTGCATTTTCTTTTCGGTTGTGGTAATATATCATTTGTTGCGAGTCTCGCAACATAGTGGCTCCATGGTCAAGTGGTTAAGACACCGCCCTTTCACGGCGGTAACACGGGTTCAAATCCCGTTGGAGTCAATGTCTTCCGACTTTATGGTTACATAAGACAGATGGATGTAAGTCGAAAGCCATGGCAATTCGCTTCGCGAAGTTGCCAGACGCCGGAGTTTACGAAGTAAACTTGTAAAGCTTTTGCCGAAGGCAAAAGATTCTCGGACCTTTAGCTCAGTTGGTTAGAGCATCCGGCTCATAACCGGACGGTCCGGGGTTCGAGTCCCCGAGGGTCCAGGATATTTTTTTTGTATGGAGAGTGCCTAAAACACTCTCTTTTTATGTTGATTTACGCGCAAAATTGTGGTAAAATATCTTGGGGAATTTTCAATTCCTACATATTTTAAGTATTATAGGGGAATTTTTATGAAAAAATCAAAGGTATTGTTTTGTGCGTACATTACGATTGTTTTCGGTTTTATCATTCTTTCGCTTGTATTTACCTTCGGGAAGGGAGAACGTGACAGGGAACTTACCGCGTTTTGGACCGCCTGGGAAACTCCTGAAGGTAATTACGTAGATATCTCAAACCTTCCGCAGTCCATAGAAGGGCAAAAGTATGAAGTCACCAAGGAATTCCCTGCGAATATGGATGACAAGGATCAGATAAATCTTATCAGTCAGAATGTTTACTTTGAGCTTTCCGTAGACGGAAAGGAGATTTACAGCTATCATCCCGGAGAAAACTTCACAGGCAAGGGTTACGGAAGTCAGGGACATTATATCGGTGTTCCGAGAGGAGCCAAGAAAGTAACTCTCGTTTATCAGCCTATTTTTCCGGGAGAAAAAAGCGCGAGTTTCAAAGATGTTTATATAGGAAGTGAGGAGGCATTTTTATCGGAAGAGCTCGACTCAAGAGGATTGAATCTGGCGTTTTCCTGCATTATTCTTTTCTTCGGAGCAACATTATTTGTTATCTATATAGGCGCAAAAGGACTTCATGTAACCACTTACAATGTACCGGCGCTCGCTGTTGCCGTCATCATGATAGGTCTTTGGACTACTTCGAGTTCAAGCCTTTTGCAGTTGGTTATTGACAATCCTTTGTGGTTCAGGTATACGGACTATCTTTCTATATGTATGGTGAGCTACCCGATGGTAGTATTTTTCAGCACTGCATCCCAACAAAGGCGCAAATCACTTGAATATGTGGCTTTGATCACGGCCGTCAGCTGTACATCGACGATGGTTGTGGGAAGATTTTGCTTCGGCAAGGATATGCATGAGATCAACTTTCTGAACATGACATCGATTTTTGTGGGGCTTGGGGTTGTTGTAGTGATAATGGTTTTGGATGTCAGAACTACCATAAAGAAAAAGAATTTCAGAGAGCATCTGATGTTCTATATGGGAGCCGCTTTGTTTGTTGTAGGAGCGATTGCTGAGGCTGTTGTGTATTATCTATTTGGAAAAGCGGCGAAAAACGGCGGCATATATCTGCAGATGGGTATGATTCTGTTTATCATACTGATGCTGTTCAGCATACTGAGGGCGATGCTCAGGGAGCATATCAGTTTCGATCAGCAGATGTTTGTCAATGACCTGATTCAGTATTCTCTTTCGGATATGGAAGCAGAGGAGACTATCAATCACATGCTTAGGTATCTGGTTGATGAGCTTGATGTTGACCGCGCGTACATTTTTGAAGAGAACGACCATGGTACATCGGATAATACGTATGAAGTTTGTCGCAAAGGCGTTACTCCGCAGATTGATAAGCTTCAGGATTTGCCGTATGAAGACGTGATGGAAACCTGGTACAATGAATTTGAGAACAAAAAATCCATTATTATAGAAGATTTGGAAGAATACAAAGAGGTTAATGAAAACCTTTATGACATATTTGCACCGCAGGATATTCATTCGCTTGTGGTTGCGCCTCTTGAGTATGAAGGAAAGGTTTTCGGATTTTTCGGCGTGGACAACCCACCTGCCAAGAGTCTTGGTAACATAAAGAGAATAATAAACCTTTTGGAGTACTTTACCTGCACGCTTATCAGACAGCGTGACAACAGAAAACTTCTATATAAGTTCAGTTATGTGGATACCCTGACCGGAGTTATGAACAGAAGGTCTCTTGATGAGATGATTGATGAAAAAATCGAACGATGTGAGAGCTATGGTATCGTGATGTGTGTCATTGGCCTGCTTCAAGCCGTTGATATCACACATCACGATACCATAGCTCTCACATCG
>JAIKWQ010000162.1 GCA_024684535.1 Eubacterium sp.
GTCTTTCCTTTTGTTTTTTCTTTTTTCATGAAGTCAATAATTGCAGAACTTGAGATAACATCAAGTCCCAGAGTTGGTTCATCAAAAATGTATATATCCGGATCGTGAATTAAGCATCTTGCGATTTGCGCGCGCTGCATCTGTCCGGTGGAAAGTTTGGCGATTCTGTTGTCGATAAATTCATCCATTTTCAAAAGGTATTCCATCATATCGATTCTTGCCAGTATGAGGTCTTCGTCAAGACCGTAAATCTGACCATTTAACTGCATTGTTTCCCGGACGGAAAACCTGTCATACATTTTTGTGTTGGCGGACAGATACCCGATATGCCTTTTTATTTCAATTGGTTTTTTCAGAGTTTTTCCTTTTGTTTCAACAGTAATCTCACCGGATGTCGGTGTCATCAGAGTGCAGAGCATACGAAGAAGAGTCGTTTTTCCGGCGCCGTTTGGACCGAGAATTCCGACGATTTCTCCGGGGTCAACACGCAGACTTATGCCGTCTACGGCGTTGAAGTCTTCTTTTTGCTTTTTGTTTACTGTCCGCGTGAAAGTTTTCACGAGGTTGGTTGCTTCTATCATATCCGCTCCTGTTTCTGAATAATCAATCTGAATAGATTATAACATGAATAGCAAAAAAATCAAGAAATAGCTTGACAGAAACGCCTAAATCAGTTATAATCAGACGCTGTAAAGAAAAAAACTTTACAGAAACAAAGAAGGAAAAACCTATGAAAAACGCCTCTACGCCTGAGTCTCTGACGGATCCACAGTTGCTTGTCGATCTTGCCAGACTCTATGACACATATGGAGAACTGCTGAAAAAAAACCAGCGGGACATTTTTACGGACTATGTGCTTGAAAACCTGTCGCTGAGTGAGATAGCAGAGCAAAGAGGCATCTCCAGGCAGGGCGTGTACGATGCGATAGTTCGCACCAGGAAAAAGCTTATCGGGTACGAGGAAAGCTTAAAACTTCTCGAAAAAACAGATAAGCTTGAGGACAGTATAGAGCGCGTGGAGAAGTTGCTGGCACGGGCGCAGAAAAATGAAACAGAGGTTGCAGTCCTGAAGAAAATCCAAAAGGAAATCGAAGGAATGCGTGAATTGATATAGAGGGAGGTTTATATGGCATTTGAGTCTTTGAGTGAAAAACTCCAAAACGCCTTCAAAAACCTCAAAAGTAAGGGCAGACTTACGGAGGAAGATGTCAAGGCTGCCTTGAAAGAAGTCAAAATGGCGCTTCTCGAAGCGGACGTAAACTACAAGGTTGTGAAAGACTTCACAAAGGCGGTTACTGTTCGCGCGACAGGAGAGGATGTGCTGAATTCCCTGACTCCGGGACAGACTGTCATTAAGTACGTAAATGAAGAAATGGTCTCTATGATGGGATCGGATACGGTCGAACTTGACACGATTCCGGGTTCTGCAATTACGGTGTTTATGATGTGCGGTCTTCAGGGTGCAGGTAAAACCACAACCACTGCTAAGCTCGCCGGAAAGTTCAAGGCGCAGGGCAAAAGACCATTGCTTGTTGCCTGCGATATATATAGACCGGCTGCTATAGATCAGCTGAAAAGAAATGGTGAAAAACAGGATGTGCCTGTTTTTTCGATGGGAACAGACCACAGTCCTGTAGATATAGCAAAAGCGGCATTGGAGCACGCGAAGAAAAATTCAAACAATTTGGTTATCCTCGATACAGCCGGACGACTTCACATAGATGAAGAAATGATGGCTGAGCTTCAGAAGATAAAAGAAGAGGTTGAAGTATACAGAACTATCCTTACGGTTGATGCGATGACCGGTCAGGATGCTGTAAACGTGGCTTCGACATTTGATGAAAAACTGAATATAGACGGAGTTATACTGACGAAGCTTGATTCCGATACCAGAGGCGGTGCCGCATTATCGATTCGCGCGGTCACCGGAAAGCCGATTTATTATGTCGGAATGGGTGAGAAACTCTCAGACCTCGAGCAGTTTTATCCGGACCGTATGGCTTCGAGAATCCTCGGTATGGGAGATGTCCTTTCGCTTATAGAAAAAGCAGAGGCTGAGATAGATGAGCAACAGGCTGCCGAGATGGCCAAGAAGTTTAAAAAAGCTGAATTCGATTTCAATGACTTCCTGATTCAGATGCAACAGATGAAAAAAATGGGCGGCCTCTCAAGCATCCTCAGTATGATGCCGGGCATGGGTCTTCCGAAAGATTTGGAAGTCGATGACGATGCTCTCAAGCCGACGGAAGCGATCATCTACTCGATGACAAAAAAAGAGAGGTCAAATCCGTCGATTATCAATCCGTCAAGGAAGAAGAGAATTGCTGCAGGCGCAGGTGTGGATATAGCCGATGTAAACAGGCTTATGAAGCAGTTTGAGCAGAGCAAAAAAATGATGAAACAGATGTCCGGCATGATGGGCGGAAAAGGTAAGAAAAGAAGGGGAGGACTTCCCGGCGGAATCAGATTTCCGTTTAAGTAAATCAGCATCGTATTCCCTGAAAACAGGGTGACGATAAATCAGGGGACAAACCCCTAGAAAACATTTTTGGAGGTAAAGAAAAGTGGTTAAGATTCGTTTGAAGAGACTCGGAAAGAAAAGAACACCTATCTATCGTATCGTGGTAGCTGATGAGCGTTCACCTCGTGATGGTAGAAATATCGAGGAAATCGGTACTTATGATCCGAACCAGGAGCCTGCTGAAGTTAAAGTTGACGAAGAAGCAGCAAAAAAATGGCTCGCTAACGGTGCTCGCCCTACAGATGTTGTTGCAAGACTTTTCAAGCAGGCAGGCATAAACTGAGGAGGACTGTAAATGAAAGAGTTGGTTGAAGTTATCGCCGGCGCTTTGGTTGATGACCCTTCTGCAGTAGTTGTTACTGAAGAAGAGGATGATAAGCAGATTCTCATCAACCTTACCGTAGCCCCGGATGATATGGGAAAAGTTATCGGTAAACAGGGAAGAATCGCCAAAGCCATCCGTACAGTTGTGCGCGCAGCAGGCGGTTCCAGAACAGACAAGAAGATATTGGTAGATATCAAATGATTGATGACATGCTCAGAGTCGGTGTGGTCACAAAACCACATGGGCTGAAAGGCGAGGTTAAAGTCTATCCGACTACATCAGATCCGAAAAGATTCAAGGATCTTGATGTGGTCTGTCTTGTTGTGAATGAAAAAGAACTACCCCTTCACGTTGAAACCGTGAAGTTTTTCAAAAATCAAGTGATTGTTAAGTTCAAAGAGTACGGAACTATCGAGGAAGTCGAATTCCTCAGAAACTGCGATATGATGGTAAGCCGTGAGGACGCAATCGAGTTGAAAGAAGGGGAATATTTTTTGTATGACGTCATCGGCTGTAAGGTCGTAGACGAGCAGGGTGAGAGTCTCGGTGAAGTGAAAGAAGTATATGAAACCGGAGCAAATCCTGTATTTGAGGTGAAATTAGACGCAGGGAAAACTGTGCTTTTTCCTGTGATAGATGAGTGCATCCTGTCTGTTGATATAGAACAAAAAATCGTGAAAGCACACGTGATGGAAGGGTTGATGGACATATGAAATACTATGTGATGACGCTTTTTCCGGAAATGTTTGAAACGGTTATGACAGGAAGCATCATGGGGCGTGCAGTTGACGCCGGACATATCTCGTATGAGATTGAGAATATTCGCGATTACACGCCGGATAAACATAACCGCGTAGACGACTATCCGTATGGCGGCGGCGCCGGGATGGTTATGGAAGCTGAGCCTGTCTACAGGTGTTATGAAGAAGTATGTTCAAAAGCAGGACACCCGGTGAAGGTTATACACCTGACTCCGCAGGGAAAACCGTTCACACAGGAACTGGCTGCGAAGTACGCGGGTGAAACTGAGTTGGCATTTTTATGTGGCCACTATGAAGGGATAGATGAGAGGGTTCTCGAGGAAATAGGCACAGAGGATGTATCGATAGGGGACTATGTGCTTACCGGAGGAGAGTTGCCTGCGATGGTTATGATGGATGCCATCGCCAGACTCGTGCCCGGAGTCCTCGGGAATTCTGACTCATCGTGTGAAGAAAGTTTCTCGGATGGGCTGCTGGAGTATCCTCAGTATACCAGACCGGAGGAGATTCTCGGCCGCAAAGTCCCTGAAATACTGCTTTCGGGGCATCACAAAAATATAGAAAAATGGCGTCTTGAGCAGTCAATAGAGAGGACGAAGACGAGGCGGCCTGACATGTTTGAAAAATACGAATCAAAAAAATAGAATAAAAATCATTAAATACAACGATTTTTTCTTGCATTTATGTCAAAAATGAGGTATAATATTACCAATTGTGGGATATTATGCCTTTTATATTTGTGAAATCAGGAGAACAGACGATGAATCGAATGGCTGAGCTTGAAAGATGTACCGCAGAAACGGACATAGCTATAGAGCTTCGTATAGATGGTAGTGGTGAATACGATATAGACACCGGGGTCGGATTTTTCAATCATATGCTGGAAGGATTTGCGAGACATGGATTGTTTGATCTTCTGGTGAGAGCACATGGGGATTTGGAGGTCGACACACATCATACCGTAGAGGATGTGGGAATAGCGCTGGGTGAGGCGTTTGCTCAGGCGATAGATGACAAGGAAGGAATCAAAAGGTTCGGATATTTCATTCTTCCTATGGACGATGCGCTTGTGCTTGTAAGTCTTGATTTTTCCGGAAGACCTTACCTCGCATTTGATGCCAATTTGAAAAGTCCCACGCTTGGAACTTTTGAGACAGAGACTGTCAGGGAATTTTTCCAGGGATTCACAAATGCTGCGAAGATCAATCTTCACATAAAGCAGCTTGCAGGTGAGAACACTCACCACATAGTGGAAGCGATGTTCAAAGCTTTCGCAAAAGCACTTGATATGGCGACAGGAATTGACGAGCGTATCGAGGGTGTATTATCAACAAAGGGAGTACTGTGATGTCATACAAAAAACTTGTGCCGTTTATCAATGCCGAAAGTGAGTTTACAAACAATGTTATACTTCGCGCGCAACAGTATTGCTACAGCGGCGCAGATGAAATTTTTATCTACAATTATTCAAAAATGGAATCTGACAGGGAAGAATTTCTCGCAACGATGAAAAAAGTCGAGTCAGAGATAGATATACCATTTATCATCGGTATGTATGTGAGCCGATTTGAAGACGTGAAGAAAGCTTTCTACACCGGAGCTGACAAAGTCGTTATCAAGTACGAGATACTTCCGGACGAGGCGGTTGTCAGAGAAGCGGTAGGACGTTTCGGAGCGGACAGGATCATCATCGAGATAGATGCGTCTGAAGGCTTTGAGCAGATTGCATTTCCGGTTGATAAACTTCTGATTAAGCACGTTGATATGGGTGGCTCTATCGAGAGAAGAATCACATCATCAGGCAAAAAGATTATCGTACGCGACTCGCTCCTGCGAAACGACCTAGTGGATTTGATGAATCTTCCACAGACTATCGCAGTATCGACAAACTACTACGAGGATAAGAATTTATTCAAAGTCAAAAACAACTTGAAAAATGCCGGCGTGGAAGTGAATACATTTGAATCGGCAATTGATTTTTCTGAGTTTAAGACTGATGAGAACGGACTTATTCCCTGTGTTACGCAGGATTATCAGACTGGCGAGGTACTGATGCTCGCATATATGAACAAGGAGTCGTTTGAGGCGACTTTGGCATCAGGAAAAATGACATACTTCAGCAGAAGCAGAAATGAGCTTTGGTGCAAAGGAGATACATCAGGTCACTATCAGTACGTGAAAGAGTTAAGACTTGATTGCGATTCGGATACAATCCTTGCGAAGGTTCACCAGGTTGGGGCGGCGTGCCACACGGGAGAATACAGCTGCTTCCACAACAAACTTGCAAAAAGAGAATATATCGATACGAACCCGATTACGATCCTCAAGGAAGACTTCGAGGTTATCAAAAACAGGAAAGAAAACCCGAAAGAGGGCTCGTATACGAATTACCTTTTCACAAAAGGACTTGATAAAATCCTCAAAAAATGTGGAGA
>JAIKWQ010000007.1 GCA_024684535.1 Eubacterium sp.
GATTATGCGTCGAATCCACGATGGTTATCCTGTCAAAACTTCATTTTCCGCGCCGTCGGACATCAAGCAGGTCAAAATCTGCACCAAATGCGGAAAACTCGCCATAGACGGACTTTGTGATGAAGCGTATTTGGGGTCGTGTTCAAGAGTTGAGTTTTTCACGAAAGACACAGTTCCGACAGAGACCTGCGATTGTCATGTCCGCTGTCGTGTATGCAAGTCATCAGGCCTTTTGGCATCTGATATGTGCCCTGATAAAGATACATATGAGATAGTATATCTGATCAAGAAAAATGAAAAGGGAGGAGAGGGCGTAACTGCCGACTCCGAGCTTATCATGCCTGATTATCTGGTTGATTCGGTTTGTAATGTTCATGGTGGCTGAAAAATTCCACGACAGCCTTTGCTGATTTTCGATCCATTCCCTCGACGGACGCAAGCTCGTCTTCGGTAGAGTTTGCTATATCATCTATTGATGCATAAGCTCTCATCAGACTCAGCCTTCTTTTCGGTCCGATTCCCGGGATATCATCAAGTATTGAGTGAACCTGGCCTTTGCTTCTGATTTGCTTGTGGTACTCTATCGCAAATCTGTGAGTTTCATCCTGGATTCGTGTTATCAGGTGAAATCCCTCGCTGTGCGTATCTATGGGAATTTCTTCATTATGAAAATACAACCCTCTGGTGCGGTGGTGGTCGTCTTTAACCATTCCGCAAACAGGGATAGACAGATTTAGTTTTTCAAGCACGCTTTCGCAGACATTTACCTGTCCTTTGCCTCCGTCCATAAAAATGATATCAGGCAGATGTGAAAAAGAATCTCCTTCTGAAAGCCCTTCCCGAAGTCCATGTTCAAATCTCCTCGTGAGCAATTCATCCATAGAACCGTAGTCATCGGGCCCCGAGACAGAACGGATGCGGAACTTCCTGTAGTCATTCTTTTTTGACTTCCCGTCTTCAAAAACAACCATTGAACCGACGGTTTCAAATCCATTTATATGGGAGATGTCGTAGGATTCGACGCGACTCAGGTTATCAAGTCCCAGCAGAGTACGAATTTCATCCATCGCGCCTTCTGTTTTTCTCTTTTCATCGCGCAGTTTTTCAGAATCTTTTATCAGGATCATGTAGGCATTTTTCTTTGCGAGCTCCAGCAGACGACGCTTGCTGCCTCTCGAAGGCACAACAGCGTAGACTTTGTGTTCGCGCTTGCTGCTCAACCAATCGAGTATCGTTTCTGCGTCGGAGAATTCACATTCAGTGACGATTTCTCTCGGTATGTACGGTGTGCCCGAGTACATCTGTTTGATGAAAGAGGAGATGACATCCTCGTCTTTTTCGTATTCTACTCCTGTCAGATAAAAATGCTCCCGTCCCAGAAGCTTTCCGTTTCTGATGAAAAATACCTGCATCACAGCTTCGTCTCCGGAGCGGGCAAGTGCCAGGACATCTCTGTCCTCATTTTCATCCGAAGTGATCTTTTGCTTCTCCGTGATACGTTTTATGACATCTATTCTATCCCTGTAGATTGCTGCTTCTTCGAAATTCATTTCATCTGAAGCCTGTTTCATATTATGTTTCAGATCCTGGATTACTTCAGAGGTCTCGCCTTGTAGAAAACGAAGAGCTTTGTCAAAATTTTCCCGGTATGCATCGCGGTCAATCGCTCCCACACATGGCGCAGGACATGTTTTCAACTGATAGTACAGACAAGGTCTGTTTTTGCTGTCAGTAGGAATTTTCGCGGAAGAACCGTCGGAATCGCTGAGTTTCCCAGACGATTCTACAGCGATAGTCCGATTGCAGTTTCTCAGGTGATACATGTTGTTCAGCAGTTCTATCACTTCACGAACGGCAGCGGCACTTGTGAAAGGACCGAAGTATCGGCTTTTGTCATTTTTCATCTGACGTGAAAAGAGAAGCCTCGGAAAAGGCTCCCCTAAAGTAGCTTTGATATAAGGATAGGTTTTGTCGTCCTTGAGCATAGTGTTGTAGCGCGGAGAATGCTCCTTGATCAGGTTATTCTCCAGCACCAGCGCCTCGAGCTCGGAGTCGGTGACGATGTACTCAAACCACGCGATATGAGATATCATCTTCTCAATCTTGGGCGTAACTTTCCTCGATGCCTGAAAATACTGGCGCACCCTGTTCTTCAGGCTTACAGCCTTCCCTACATATATAATCACATCAGAAGAATCGTGCATCAGATAGACGCCCGGCTTGTCAGGTAACTGCTTTAATTCATTTGACAGATTAAACACGGATACCTCCTGACGTTTGTTGATTTATGATTGTTACAGATAATCGGTTGATTTTATTGATTACTAATTCGAGATTTAGGATAACTGCTTTATGCGAAGGGTGTCCCTTGCCGTCAGTGTGAGAACTTGGTTTTTTCAAGTTCCACACTGCTACGTGCAAGGATGAGTGCAAACGCGCCCTGAGCAAAAGCAGTTATCTAAATCTCGTTACCATCGTTATCTTCATTATCTTTGTTATCTTCATCATCTTCAACAACTGACCCATCCGGGTTTTTCTTCTTCAAATGAATCCCCGTCTCAGCTTCAAAAATCTCCACAAACTCATCACCCGTGATCGTCT
>JAIKWQ010000101.1 GCA_024684535.1 Eubacterium sp.
AAATCCTCTTCCGATAATACCGATAAAGCTTGCAGCCACAAGCGAAACAAAAACCCAAATAGTTGCAATAACTGTTGATTTTTTTATGTCTTTTTCTTTTTTGATAGCCATAAAACGAACAAGTATATGCGGCATACCGCAGTAACCAAGTCCCCAGGCAAGATCCGATAGTATGCTTACCAGAGGGTACGGCTCTCCATCCGCATAGAACAAATTCAGATAGTTCGGATCTGAAACATCGGCCGCTGCCAAAGCTCCATTGATATCTCCACCCATCATTGAATAAGCAATAATCGGTACTGTAAGCAGTCCCACACACATTAGTAGTCCCTGAACGAAGTCTGTGTTGCAGACCGCCAAAAAACCTCCCATAAATGTATAAGTAAGAATTATCAGCGCTCCGATGACAAGCGCAATATGATAATCAAGTCCAAATACCGTTTCGAAAAGCTTTCCGCCCGATGTAAGAGCAGACGCTGTATATACAAGGAAAAACACAGTTATAACAACCGATGAAATAGTCAGAATTATTTTCTTTTTATCCTTGAATCGGTTCTCAAAAAACTCAGGCAAAGTCATAGAGTTTCCTGAAACGATAGTGTATCTTCTGAGTCTCTTTGATATGAAAACCCAGTTTAATACCGTTCCGATAAAAAGACCTATGGCAATCCAGACTTTTCCGGTTCCTCCGACATATATTGCTCCCGGAAGTCCCATCAGAAGCCATCCGCTCATATCAGATGCCTGTGCAGAAAGTGCTGCAACCCAACTGCTGAGTCCTCGTCCTCCCAAAAAATAATCCTGAGTTGTTGCTGTTTTTTTCATACTTACTATACCGATGCCTATCATCATTGCGATGTAGCACACAAAGGCAAGTATCATACAGCATAACTGCGTTGTGTTCATACTTTTTCTCCTTTTAAATTTCTTTTATACCCTTTAAAAGAGACGCCTAAAAAGACGTCTCTTTGGTTTTAAATTATTCGCTTTGCAGTGCCAATCATCTGATCAGGAATCCAAAATCATTCTGCCACTGTGCAAATGCTCTCTGCTGCTGCTCATTCTGAATGTCCCTGGCACGATCGCCTACGCCCTGAAGATTGTTCACGATATCCGCTCTGGTCTGCGCTGAAAGATTGTTTTCATTAGCAGTATCATCATAAGCTTTGTCGATAGCATTCAAGCTGTTCTCTGTTTTCTTTCCGCGATCGACTGTTTCTCTGACATCTTTTTCAGTCTTGTCAAGGCTTGCTACTGTCTGATCCCTTCTGTCTTCGCGCTTGTTTATCTCAGCCTCGTAGTCGTTTCTGGAAATCTCGCCTTTCTGATACATCTGCTGAAGCTGGTTATCTGATATTCCGGCAAAGTTGTTGTTCACAATCTTTGATTCATCCGTATCAGTTTCCATCTTGGTTCTGGCATCATTTCTGCTATCTGCGGAAGCTCTCTCGTCTTCTTCTTTTTCTTCCTCGAGCTCTTTTTTCACCTGCTCACGAATCTTTTCTCTGACCTTCTGCTGCGCTTCGATCTCATCCTGCATAGCATTTTTGTCTTCTTCTTTCGGAGCATTTTTCTGCTCTATAGCGTCGCGCTCTTTCTCGAGACCCTTTTTGCTGATATTGAGTTCGATTCCCTCTTCGGGTTTAGTTGTTATGGCATTCTCCTTCGCCATCTCCTGCGCGGCAGACTTGCCTGCCTCTTCGCGCTTAACTTCAGACTTAACGGTCTGCTCTGCTTTCGCCTCGAGAGCAGCCTTGTTCGTTTGCTGCGTCTGCGTGGATGCAATTTGGCTCTGACCGCTTTGCTGCTTCGTTATCTGCGTAGATGTGTTGGTTTGTGATGATGCCATGTTCATCCCTGTCCCGATCATAACAAACACCTCACTTTCTTTCGGTTCCGCACAAATCCTTTGTTGCGGGCTGTATATGTTGCAAACATCTTTGAAACAAAGTTAAACCTACTTATACTTAATATCATTATATAACAGAGCAACACATAAGTCAAGCAAAATCATAGTTTGAAGCTGTCTATAATGCCTCCCAACTGTTCCATACTCTCTTCGTTCGACTGAAGTTTTTCATAACCTTCACTCGTACTTCTTGAAACATTGATCGATTTTTCAGCGACAGTCTGGATTGAATCCTCAGAAACCGATATAACTTCGCTGATGTTTGAAATAGCATCTGATATCTCGCCGATACTTTCAGCCATCGCGCTTGTCGATTCACTGATGTTGTTCATCATATCGTTGAAGAGTTTCGCATCATTTTCATAATCTTTTCCAACCTGCTCGAATGACTCGTAGTCTGCAAGGACTGTTTCTCCGAGGAATGTCGTGGTTGTCTCGATACATTTCAGGAGGTTGTTGACTGCAAGATTAACCTCGGCAACTATCTCGTCGATGTGTCCGACTGTCTCAGATGTCTGAGAAGCAAGTCCGCCTATCTCAGAAGCAACAACCGCGAATCCTTTTCCTGCCTCACCGGCGCGGGCAGCCTCGATAGAAGCGTTCAATGCCAACAGGTTTGTCTGTCCCGATATTGCCTGGATATTGTCGGTAAGCTCGTTGATTCGCTGTACCGCTTTCGACTGTTCAGTTGCTTTCGCAGCATCTTCCATAATCGTATCGTACATTTCTCTGGTCTTGATCATAGACTTTCCGGTGAGCTCCTCGAGTTGTTTTGCCTTGACGGAAAGATCTTTTGCAACACCCTTTCCTTCGTCGATAAGTCTGTAAATCTCGTCGGAGTTTTCTCTCGCTCCGGAAACCTGTCCGTTTATCATATTTGCATCCGAAGATGTTTTCTCGAAGCTTGTCGCCAAGTCCTGAAGGATTGATGAGTTATCCTCTGACGCGGAATTATTATCCTGCATAATCGTATCAAGCTCTGAAGTGCTGTCTGAAATCGAGTGCTGAATTGACTGCATCTGTGAAACCATATCAGCAAGCGTGGTACGCATTGAAATGATTGATTTTGCCATAGCTCCGAGCTCGTCTTTTTTCGTAGAAAGCCTCTGCGTCACAGCTTCGTGCTGAAGTCTGAGTCTCGCCGTATCGTCAATAACTCCGGTCAGAAGTCTGATCGGTTTTGCGATAGTCAGACTCATAAAAATACCAACTACGAGGACAAGGATCAACACACCGAGCCCTGCAAGAAGAATGATATTTCTAAGTCTTGTCGCGTTGCTGTTTATCTCTGAAGCCGGCGCTGTGATACCAAGTATCATTTCATTTGACAGCTTTTTGTATACAAGTTCTTTGCTTCCGTCAGCATCAGAAAAATGAATCATTGTTTCTTCACTGGAGCCGGATTTAACCTGCTCTGCTATATCAGCGATTCCGTCTTTTGTAGCGAAATCAGCTCCCGTCTCAAGCGTATCATCATAGAGGACATTACCTGCGGAATTCAACAAAAATGCCTTGCCCGAATCATACACTGATATTGAAGAAACCAAATCACTGAGAAGCGTAAAGTCGATATCCATTCCGACGATACCGAGCGACTCTCCGTCTTTCGCATAAATCGGAACAACGTACGAAATCATATATACATTTATATTTGCATTGAGGTATGGATCCATCCAGATTGGTTTGCCGTTTTTGACCGGGATATAATACCATCCCACGTGTTCCATGTCGTTTTCATCGTACTGTGAGAAATCCGTCGGAGTCACACTCTCAAACTCCTCGGCCGTTGAGTTTCTTGTCAAAAATATTCCCGACGTCGGATTGGAATACTTAGGATTGTATCTGACATATCCGGTTATAGCTCCATCAGTATGACTGGCAAATCTGATAGTCTCTTCAAGGATTCCCTTCGTAAATGTATCTGCATACGCTTTGTTAGCCTTGAATTGAGAATAATCAAGCGTTTGAGTAACCAGATCAGCAAGCGTATCCACCGACTGCTCGATTTTCTGAATTATGGTATTTGTTTTTTCAACTTGCTCACCGCAAGTAACCTTCATATGGTCTTCAGCCTGTGACTGAGCAACCTTTCCGGAGTTTATAATACTTATTCCTCCGAGTACTCCAACCGCTATCAGCGCACATACAACCACCGATGCGATTATTTTTTGACGTATAGATCCCATTTGGCGAACCTCCATGTTTTAAAAAAATGATATTTAGTAATAATTTTACTATATTTTACGCCCAATTGTCAAGAAAAATCGGGCTTTCCTATCGTTTTCACCCCTCAGTCTTCGGGATCCTGCTGTAGAGCTCAGTAAGCCCTCTGATACTGCGCGCCAGATCATCTGACAGGAAATTCGGGCGAAGGCGCCACTGCCAGTTGCCATCCGGCGCTCCCGGAGTATTGATTCTTGCTTCTTTTCCGAAACACAGATAATCCTGCAAAGGCACTATACAAAGATCTGCCACCGATCTGTAGGCCTCGCGAATCAAATCCCAAACCAGACCGTTGTAGTCGGTATTCATCGAGTTGATATATCTTCTGGTAAAGTCTCTTTCGCCTTCGTTTATCTCCTCAACCCAAGCGCGAGTCGGCGTATTGTCGTGAGTTCCGGTGTAAACCACGCAATTGTTTATATGTCTGTGATTTACATAATAACTGTCCCAACTTGTAAAGCCGTACTGAAGCACCTTCATTCCCGGAAAGCCACTGTCTTTCAGAAGTTTTTCGTTCTCGGGAGTGTTGTTTCCGAGATCTTCAGCTATGATGTTTAAATTGTCCACTTTCTTTTTGAGCACGTTGAAGAAATCTATGCCCGGACCTTTTTCCTGCTTTCCTTTTTCAGCTGTTTCATCACCGTACGGAACTGCATAATACTCACAGAAGCCATGAAAATGATCAATTCTGATAACATCATAGAACGCATAAGTACGGTACATCCTGTGAAGCCACCAATCATAATCTCTCTTTTTCTCGGCAGCCCAGTCATATATAGGATTTCCCCAAAGCTGACCGGTAGGTGAAAATGCATCCGGCGGACATCCGGCAACCACGTTCGGTTTCAAATCCTTGTCCATCATAAACACTTCCGGATGAGACCAGGCGTCTGATGAATCCATAGCAACATAGAAGGGTATATCACCTATTATCTTGACATTTTTCTCGTTGGCGTAGGCTTTGAGAGCTCTCCACTGTCTGTCGAACTCGAACTGCTCAAAATAGTAAAGCTGCATCTTGTCGGCAAGTTCTTTTTTCGCCTTTTCCATAGCCTTTTCATCGCGCGTGCGAAGTTCGTCATCCCAGTCGAGCCAGGATGCGCCGCCGGCCTCGTCTTTGAGCGCCATGAAAAGAGCATAGTCCTCGATCCAGTATTCTTCCATTTTTAAAAATGCATCGAATTCTTCTCCCAGAGATTTTTCTTTTTTGTTGTCATTTTTAGGAATCTGTATTCCTGACGGAGTGGAAGAACCGGCTTTTATTTCCTTGTCTTTTTTTGAGTTTTGCAGTTTTTCTACGAATTTCTCATATGCTTTTTTCAGGATTTCCTGACGACTCTCGTATATCGCGCCGTAGTCAACCTTTGTCTCATCATCGCCAAAGTTTACAGCTTCTACATCTTCTCTGTTCAGAAGTCCGTCCTCGATGAGTGTTTCTATACAGATGAAGTACGGATTGCCCGCAAAAGCCGAAAACGGCTGATACGGAGAATCTCCGAATCCGGTCGGACCTACGGGCAGAATTTGCCAAAATCCCTGACCGGACTTTTCCAAAAAGTCTACAAAATCATACGCTTCCCTCGAAAAACATCCGATTCCGTACTTTGACGGTACGGAAAAAATAGGGAACAAAATACCACTTTCTCTCATTTTAATCCTCCTCTGCTTTTGTTATTATTCTCAAACAATGCTCCGAGTATATTTTTGTTTTCAGACATCGCTTTTAACAAGTATGAATCCCAGTGTCTTGCTTCTTTTTTTTCATCACCGAAAAGAAGATTCATCGGACCGTAATCAGGTTCATCAAAACAAGGAACTGCCTTATCTGCAAACGATGTTCTGTATGCGGTTACATCTTTTATTTCAAGTGATGCTTTGCCGTCATAACCTATGCTGACAATATCGCTTATATTCTTCCCTGTTGCTTTTTTTGCAGAACCGTTTTTTGTCTGTTTCTGTTTAATAGCCGGAGATATCTGTTGCGCACCGTCTACATGCTTAGCATACATCATATCCACATACAGTGAAAATGACTCACCGAACATCTCAGTCGGTTTACGTTCTGAGTTCCACTGCCATTCAAGTTTAGTATCAGTACCCGCATCCAGAAGCGCTATCTGCAAATTCATGGAATTAAACAATGATATATCCGTTTCAGCTGCGCCAATCATTATTTTTGTCCAAGCAGGACTCTCTGTTTCTTTGCTTCCTATGTGTTTAATTGGATCATATAATTCCGTCAATTTTTTTCCGAATTTATCTCCCGAATCAATCTCTTGTATATCTGTTTCGTAATCTGAAAGCATGGTTTCGTAATCGGAATATTTTTCACTTATCGAAGCTTCATTTATTCTTTTTTCATCAGGCGAATCCGCTCCCGCATATCTGCCAAATACATACGCCTGTGCCCTCGATCGCGGCGACATAAGTGTAACCTGCGCATCCGAAAGACGTTTGCCTGATGAGCTGAACCAAGTGATGTTTTCAGCGCTGCTTAAGTTGTCCAAATACCACTGAAGATTTGTCACGAACTGATTCAGATACAGGTCAATATATGTTCCTCCATAACCTCTTGTATCCGGATATTTTGTCATATCATATTCGATTGTCAAATCAATTTTATCAGTTAAATCTCCGTTATGATTTAAATCAATATTAACATCCGATTCGGATATTTTTAATCCTTTTTCATTGATATAATTCATATATTCTTTTGCCAAAAAATCAGCAAGTTTATATCTGAAACTATTGTGAAAAAAATAACCGTTGCACAGATAGTATTCAAATGCCAATGCCATCTCCGCTTCCGTCTGTGATGACAGAGGCGAATAGGATACACATCCCCAAACCGAGTCGGATATGCCCATTTCTATGCTGTCTATAACTACTGTGTTTGTGTATGTGCCGTCTTTGTTATCATATATACCCACAGCTCCCGCTTCAACCTCATACGGATAAAAATCCGAGCTGTTTCCAGACGATGCCAGAAGCATCGCATCGGTTCCTCCCGTTGTCACAAAATAGTCAGCACATCCCGGAAGATTTCCCAAAAGAATGTTGTAACGAACAAACCTGATTGCATTTTTTTCATCTGCGACCGCATACCTTTCATCGCGCCTTCCGCAGGAAACACATATATATCCTTCCTTTGCGTATTGGGGGGACGCTGTCCTGTTCTCCAGGCCCTTCTCAGACATTTTTGTATCCAGGATGACCGGCGCAGTTTCAGACGTATAGTGCTGTCCGTTTGTTGAAACCATCTGCTTTTCCGTATCTAAAACAAGTTTTCCTTTGACAGGAGACGTAGCAGATGACGCCGTCACATCTTCCGTACCGTCATCATCAGTATCAATACCCACAACAAATCCGCCCGGAACACATACAGATACGCCTTGCTTTTCAGGCACGTCAGGATAGGCAACAGCAGACGTCACTGACATCACCCAACTGTCAGTCAGCTCGTTGTAGGTCCACTCTTCATCAGGATTTTCTGCCAGGTTGAGTGTCTCTTCTATATAATTCCTGTTGTAGCTCTGTTCCTCGCCATCAGAAGCGCTCTCAGGTTCTCCTGAAGTACAGGCTGTTGCGGAAAGCACTATAGAAAGAATAACTCCACACGAGAGTATTATTCCAAAAACGTTCCGGTTGTTTCTCATATATTACTTATCCTCCGGTTCCTCCACAAAGACGTGATCCAGTTTAAGTACACCTCTTTGCAGCGCATCTTTGGAATTCTTCCAAGGCTGCTCTTTGTTTCTGTAATCATATTTTTCTATAAACCACGCTATATCTTCTTTTACGCGATCAATGTTGTCAAAAAAGACCTTGTTAAGCGCCTCTATAAACTCATCAAGCTCGGCATTTTTCAGCTTTTCCGATGCCGTATCATACAACTCGGCATAGTGAGAAACACAAAAACCTTTTTCTGATTTGAACTTTTCTCTGAAGTTTTCATCGGTTTTCCACAAGTACAAAATTGTATCGATGTATCTGGGATAAACACGATTTATATAGTCGCATACAAAACATGTTCCTTCAAGCTCGTGTATAAACTGCGTCACCGGCGCTGACGTTTCATTTTTCTTTCCAAAAATGCCACCACTCTTGGCCGCAGTTCCCTTCTCCGCTCTTTTTTTCATTTCTTTTATGATTCGGTTGTAGTGCGTATCGAGCATCAAAGCGAGCCCCAAACGGTTTCCGTTGTCATACATAAGTCTGATATGCTCAGGGCAGAAACCTGCCTTATCCGACATTTCGCGGACATCATCCTGCATATAGCTCGACCCCATAGTGTATTCGATCGCATCTTTTTCGAGATCATGATACATCCTGCACAGGGAGCACTCGCAACCTGCGTCAAATGCGTCATTTACCGGAATTTCGTAGAGTTGTTCTTTCATCTGAATCCTCCATTATAAATCAGACGTCGATAAGAGCGCAAGCACTCCACCGACGTCTGCCCATATTTACGCGAATGGAAACTATAATTAAATGTTGAAATACGCCATTGTCTGATCCATATCGGTTGCGAGCGTACGAAGCTTATCTGCAGACTCGGATATGGTCTCAAATGTTGCATTGAGCTCTTCCATAGATGCTGATGTTTCCTCTGATGAAGCTGCATTCTCCTCTGATACTGCCGTCAGATCCTGGATGATCGATACAAGCGAAGCCTTCGCGCTGTTGAGGTTCTCAACTCTTGTGCGAATATTATCTGAGCTCTCGAATACGTGCTCAACATTCTCTGACATCGATTCCATATCATCCTTTGTCGTTGTGATCTGCTCACCCTGAGATATGATGCTCTTGTTGAGCTCTTCCATAACGACTACAGACGCCTCTGTATCCCTAAGAAGTGTTTCTATAATTGCTTTGATTTCATCCGCACTCTCTCGAGACTGATCTGCAAGCTGGCGAATCTCGTCCGCAACGACTGCGAATCCACGACCTGACTCTCCGGCTCTCGCAGCCTCGATCGAAGCATTGAGTGAAAGCAGGTTTGTCTGAGACGCGATATCCATAATCGCATCCGAGAACTTCGAAATATTCTGAACTGAATTATTTGTTGCGTTTATAGTCTCTCCGATATCACTAACTGACTTGGATACATCTGCATTTGATGCGATCAGGGCATTGAGTGTTTCCATAGTGTTGTCACAGGATTCCTTCATCTTCTGTGAGTAATCATTGAGTTCTCCCATATCGCCGTTGATCTGCTCTATGTTGTCTCCAATATTCTCAGTGCTGTTTGCAGCTGTCTGTACACTCTCAGACTGCTGTACAGCACCCTGTGAAACATCGTTGATAGCGCCTGAAACCTGAGAAGATGTTCTCGTAGCTTCTCCGGCTGATTTTGCCAAATCTCCACCGGATATGTTCAAATCTCCGGACATATTCTTTGTCTTTGAAATGATATCGATCAGTCGATCTGCAAGATTTCTTGTAGCCTTCTTGATCAATCCAATCTCATCATTTCCTGCATTGGTTATATCTACCTCTACGTCAAGGTTACCATCAGCAATTCTTTCAAGTCCTACAGTAGCTTCCTTGATACCCTTTATCATACTTGAGATAATGATTACTGACAAAACAATTATCACGATTGCTATGATACTGAATATAACAGCAAGAAGAACTATCGAAGTAACAATCTCTCCTGTCAGGTTGTCGTGCTCTTCCTCAGCCCACTCTTCTGCAATCTCTTCCAATGCATCAAGTACATCTCTGGCCTGTCCAAACTCATCATTGATAACCGACTCATCCGGCAATCCATCTGATTTGGTAAGCTCTGCCTTAACAGCATTGAAGTGCTGGTCAAATACATCTCCCAGAGTTGCGAAGCTTCCGGCATCGTTTGTTTTATTGTACAGAGATTCATTCGACTTAGCCATATCTATAGCTTCGTGAACCTTGTCATATGTCTGCTGCACGTTCTCAGCGATGTCATCTGCGTATCCTTTGAGCTCCTCTGCCGGTGCTTTCGGATTCGAAACGTACTTCAGATGTGCTGTCAACGCCTGATAGAAATCTCTGTCGGCATTTACTACGTTGTTGGTTACCTTGTAAAGCAACTCGTAGTACATATCTGTCGTTTGTTCTTCAATCTGCTTCATACGGATGATTCCGACAAGCGTACTGGCTACAAGCGCAAGCACCAGCGGAACCACGATGAGAAGAATTTTGAATCTCAGGCTTAGATTTTTCATTTTACTTCCTCCCTGTATAGTTTATTATAGCTTTTTCGTACAATTTTGACAGGTCACCCGCCTACTCAGCGAATAACGTTATAAGTATATCACTTTGAAAAAGCCACGTCAACCGCTATATTTCGAAAAAATTCGTTTCTTTTACCATATATGGAAAAAATGCGCCGCCCGTCAAATGTCATATTCGTATATCCATTCTGTCAATTCATTTGAACACTATGCGCGTACCTCGCTACAGGTGAGGTAAACAATCTGGTACTCCGAAGCTAGTTTTTGCAAAAATGTCTTCGCCGTAGCAACTTTATCATCATCAAGCATAGCAAAAGGATCATCCATCACAAGCATCGGTTTCTCTTTCTCGTACATAGCGTCGACAAGCGCGGCTCTAAGCGCAATTCCGACCATATCTTTGTACCCCGCGCTCAGTGTAACGATATCCCTCTGACTTCCCAATTCTTCTTTTGTGATGTTGATATCTGCATCCAGTCGAAAATCATCCGCTTCTTCACCCGCCAGCATAGTGAAGTATTTTTTGAAAGAAGTAAGCAGCGGATTCATATATTTTGACGTAAACGATTCCTTCGCCTGTGTAAGCTTATCACTGACAATTTTCAAGTGGTTATACATCTGTGTTTCTTTTGTTTGTATTTCATTTAATTCTTCAAGTTTTTCTCTTTTTTCTTCGAGTTCATCTGACTGTTCACACAAGATGTCGTAATTATTCTTATAATTTGAAATCTCTGTATTTACTTCATCGAGCTTATCCGCAACAACACTGATTTTTTGAGATATTTCTTCTACCGATGGGAGCTCGGAATCCTTCTCCACAGAATCATACACTTTTTTCGCTTCTTCAAACTCTGCTTTTTTGCTTGACAAATTCCTATATGTTTTTGCATCGTCTGCGAGTTTATAAATCAGTTCAGGGAATTTATCAGGTGTGCTTTCGTATCCAAAGTAACTCAAAAAATCTTTGATATTTTTTCCCAATTCTTCCATTTGTTTTATTTCCTCTTCCGGAAGTGAAGAAGATTTTTTTTCAAGCAGCGTAGTATACTTAGTTTGATTTTGCATAATATTATACAACGTGTTTTGCACAGTTATCTCATCATATCGCTCTCCGTGTTTTTCGATGTATAACCTGACGCCGTTTTCTATGTCATTTACTCTTGAGCTTATGTTCTCTATTTCAGTTTCCAGTGAGTATATTTCTTCGGAATTATCAACTGTACCGGATGAGTTTTGGTTCAAAATAAATCCGAGAATTACAGTTATTATTCCTACTGCAACAAGCGCAATTCCTGCATAAATATTTACCAGTGCAGCAACAACTCCACCGGCTGCCAGAAGAATGATCCCAAGCACAAGAAGCACCGGAAAAATATTGTTGCCTTGTTTCTGCGAAGCATTTGCTTTAAGCGATGATAACAACATTTTTTTCTGTTCTGCCTGAGATTTAAGTTCGAGTCTGTTGTTCCATTTATTTGCAATCTCGTTCGGGTTCTCGATATCATCAACAAACTGCTTTGATAATTCTTCCAGGCTCTCCTCTTCCGCTGTGGAAAGCTGTTCTTTTTCTGCTTTTGTTCGCAATTCACTGTATTCAGTTATTTTTGCTTTCACACCGTTTATTATTTCATCGTTCGGAGTCTCATCACCGAATACAGTTTTTAATTTTTCATACTCTCCAATCTCTTTTTCACTTAATTTTGAATGATTATATTTTTCTTCAATTCGTCCGTATTCTCCATAATATTCGATTGATTTTTTTTGAAGGATTTCAAGCTCTGATTTTTCTTTTTCAAGCCCTTCTTTTCGTTCTCTCGCATCTTTTAAATTTACGCTGTATTTGCTTAAACTATTCTCTACTTCTTCACTGTTTCTCAGTTCCTGATTTATATTGTTAATTAATTCTTTCCTTTTGCTGCAACTTCCGGTTTTTCTGGTTGGCGTGAGATGATTTATGAGTTCATTTACTTTCGCATATGCTCGCTCATAGTTGTTTATATCATTGGTGTTATCAGAGATATTTCCGATTTTTGCATTGATATCACCGGTTGATGCAGACGTGCATTGATTTTGATCTATAAAAACTGTTTTTAAAAATGATTCTCTGTTGATACCAAACAACTCTTCTCCTGTTTTCGCGGAAAAATCATTTGAAACCTTGTTTGTCACAGCATCACGCAATTCGTATATATCGTTTGCTTCCTTATCCGCAAATTCTCTGGTTATCTCGTATGCTTTTCCACTGATCTCAAACTTCAGACTTCCGCCGAAAACTCCTCCCTGCCAGGGTTTGTAGCGCTTTCTCTCGTTCTCCAAAACATCTCTTTTTCTTTCGCCCTCAAAGCCATAAAACATGGCACGAATAAAAGCGCCCAGGGTTGATTTCCCCCAGCCGTTGTCCTCACGAATAGAATTAAGCCCGTCTGAAAAATCAAGCGACAGATCACTTATTTTTCCGAAGTTTTGTATATGACACGAGATGAGCTTCACGATTATCTCCTTTCAGGAATTCTGATCATCAGTAATTATGTCGTTTCAAAAATATGATTTTTTTCTATTGAATTTCTTCTCCGGCAATCGCCTGAAGTCCATATCTGATCACTGATTTTTTGTCATCTTCGCTCAATTCATCATCGTTGATAACAAGCCTGACAAACTCACCCTTTAACGATTGATCCAACATATAGTCTTCTGTTTTAATCTTCAGTTTTGTTTCATCATACACTTTCAAAAAATAATACTTATCCGAAAGTCCTGTTACTATATACTCAGGATCTTTTTCTGCTTCCACGTCCATTTCTCCGATGAGTATTATTTTTACCAAATCCTCTTTTCGACACTTCTCTTCTTCAAGTCTTTTTTCGACCTCAACAGATATTTCCGATGTATTCCGGCACCCACTTACGTCGACCTCAACTGCATACAGTTTCCTCTTTGCAAAAGGAATAAATTCCGCAGTATACTCTTTTGAATTTTCATCTATATCAAGCACTACAAATCCATGTTCACCGCACTCATCAAATCCCCTTCCCTCGAGACATCCCGGATAACAATAACTTCCTCTGGCATCGAGTTTTTCATTTTTGTATGAATGTATGTGACCAAGCGCCAGGTAATCAATTCCTTTGTTTCTGTATTCCTTTAAGTTTATTATTTCCGCTCTGTCTTTTCCGGTGCTTTCGGATAACTGTCCATGAAGCATAACAATGTTAAACTTCGTCAAATCAGGAGTCAGAGAAATATGCGCATTTGAAGAATTATCTTTCGTCAGCTCTAAACCGCTTATGCAGATTTCTCCATTTGCTTCAGCGTACGTTTGCCACTTGTCCGAGAACATAAATAAGTTCTCCGGAACCTCTTCTATCTCGTTTAAAAAAATGTCATCATCGTGATTACCCTTCAGATAATAAAAATGAATA
>JAIKWQ010000124.1 GCA_024684535.1 Eubacterium sp.
CATCTCATCCGCTTAATACGCCTTACTATCAGGTTTCTGTCCGTCGAGCCACGGTTTCGCTATTGCTTCTTCTCGCCTACACCTCACGATGTAAACCTTGCAAGTC
The DNA here is from genome assembly GCA_024684535.1 of Eubacterium sp. GTDB lineage: Bacteria > Bacillota > Clostridia > Lachnospirales > Lachnospiraceae > Eubacterium_F. Next base: position 107 of record JAIKWQ010000124.1, read on the forward strand.
GCTATCGGGTTCGTTGGCAACTACGCCCCTTGGGACTTCCACCCAAGGTTCGGGACATGCCCGTCATACCAATAAAAAACAGCAACCCGATTTCTCAGGTTGCTGCCATTTTTCCGCATTATACCCTACCAGTACTTCTTAATCATCACCCTTGCATTCTCTTCTGAAACGCCATAGGTCGAAACCACCGACTCAACAACATCAATTTCGCTTCCGTTCATCTTTTTACACAGCGACACGATACCTTTCAGGCCCTGCTCCATACCCTGTTCTATTCCACGATTCAGTATGTCTTTTTCCTCATATTCCAGCACTCGTCCACCCATAATGCTCTCAACTCCTTTCAGGACTTTCTCATTTCCTACAAAACCAATCTCTTTTAATCACTCACGAGATCATCGTTCGATATAGTTTTTAACTTTTTTCAAGATGTACTCAGCACTCTCAACCTGTTCTATGCATTCTTCCTTATTTGCCACATAGAAATCGTCATAATCTGATGCACCTCGGATAATTTCTATCTTTTTGAATCTGTCATAATCATCATGCGAAAAATAATCGCTACTTTTGATATATTCAGTATTAAAGAGATGTATTACCCCTGAATGAGTTTTCGCATCAACGCCTTTCAGCGCAAGAATTGCTTTTATGGATTTTTCGAACGAATAATATGCTCGGTTATTTGCCGATTTATAAGATCCGTTTTCGAGAAGACTCTTCGCTTCGTCCAGTAGTTCCTCTGCTCGATCTATTCTTACTCTGGCGAGATCTTTATTGTTTTTATCATCCATACAGCACTACTCCTTCGTTTTCAATGTTGGAATAGAACGGATAATAGCTTTTTCTGTCAATGAATTCATCATATGGAAGGCAAATATAGTTCACCACAACCTCGTTTTCCAAATCAATATCAGATGAAACCGAAACCAACTCATTTTGATAGCGCTGACTCTCTTCTCTCCCGCCCTTTACAAGGATAGCTATATCAATATCCGATTCAAAAGAAAAGTCACCTCGTGCATAGCTTCCAAACAAGATAATTTTTTTCAAATCCCCTTGAAGAATCTCAGGAATCTTTTTAATTGTCTCTCTTTTAACTATTTCAATTTTAGTTTTATTCATAACAAAACTCTCCCTACCAGTATTTCTTAATCAACGTCCTGGCACATTCCTCCGAAGCGCCTCTAATCACATGATACCACAAATCTGACCCCTGTCAAGTGTTGTTCATACGGCTATACAGCCATTCATACACCACGATTGAAACGGGATTACGAAAAATTTCAAGATACTACGATACAAAAAGTGCCGGACTCATCACCCGACACTTTAACTGTTATTCATAAATCTTATTTTGTCATCCACTCTTTAAGCGCTTTGTTTCTGTCAGCGTCATCAACATAGATGTGAATTGACTCAAGATAACCGAAATACTCGGTTTTGCTGATTTCCGGATTGATAACAAGTCCGATTGCACGCTCAAGTGTAGTTGCGCTTACGCCGCCAAAACGGCTCAAAGCATAGTAGTATGGGCAAGGAACATATGCATCATTTCCTGCAAGCTTAACAAATCTGAGAGGCTCAACAAGAATATCATCAAAGTAGAGACGATATGTGATAGTATCTTCGATAGACTGTTCATACGCACCTTTAAGTCTGTTATCCGGTTTCGGAAGTCCCAAATCCTTGTCATCAGCTTTTACAAGACTGATATGGATATTATTTTTGTTCAGAATTCTGCCCATTCCTGATGAATAAAGCCAATCATCTGAACCTGATTTTTCCCCTGCTACGATGTTTAGAATCTTTTCATATGGCATAGACTTGCCCTCCCTTTATAAAATATGTAATTTAATTATACTATGAATCACGAATTTTTCAAGAGGTTTTTACTGATTTTCTCGGAAAAAGCACATTGCTGAGGCTGTATTCATATGGTATAATCATAATTGAAGCATATATTTACGTTTCTATAGGAGGGTGTGCGTATGAGGGATAAAAAAACGATTTCACTGTTGTTGTGCTTTTCACTTATTCTTGGTCTGTGTTTTTCGCCGGGAAATGCACGCGTTTCAAGGGCAGACGAAGAAAGAATCGATTTGGACAGCGAGCTGACACGCATAGAGGTCACTCCGGATACATTTGTTTACGACGGAACAGAAAAATACCCCGAAGTCACTGTGTACTACGATGGCACAAAACTTACATACGATGAGGATTA
>JAIKWQ010000149.1 GCA_024684535.1 Eubacterium sp.
AAACAGAAGACTAAAGGAAAGCGTGAGGAGACTTCTTGCGAAGCGTGGAATCGATGAGAGTTTTTTTGAAAATTTATAGGTTTTTAATCGAGTGAATTTTCAACACAATGAGCGTTTATGTTGCCTCAAAAATATGTGAAATCATAGCGGCAAAGTTTATAGAATTAGACCATTTTTGAATTAGACCCCCCTACCAACTTTGCCATTCTCTGCCACAGGCCCATCAAAATATATCGCATTTTATCGAAAAATATCTCAATACTACGCAAAAGAGATGCCTGTGATTTTCATCACAAACACCTCATAAAGTGCGATTTTACAGGGGGCCCAGGAATCGAACCCGGCTCAAAAGTTTTGGAGACTCCTATTCTACCGATGAACTAGCCCCCTCTGAAACTTTCCCCATTTTACTATACTTCCGAGACTTTGTCAAGAACTTTCTGCCATTATTCTGCCACTCAGCTGCCACTTATTTTTTTTCTCTCTGCCACAGACGCTTGGCCAGAAAAGAATTAGCCCCCTCTTTCGTATAGCGGAGGTTTGTTGAAAAAAAGTATTCAGAATTGAAAAAAATAGCGAAAATCTTGCAAATAGCGAAAATTGGTATATAATAGATAATCCGAGTGGTTAGGAGGACATAAACATCTGCTGACTGTGGCAGCATGACGAACATATGAGAATAAAATATAGAGAAGGGAAATATCATATATGAATCCAGTGGTTATCAAGTACAATTACTTATCTCCGATTTTTGAGACACAAAGAAAAAAGAGCAAGGGGTTTATCGTTGCAGGTAGCGTCATTGCGGGATTGTATGCATTTGGCACGATATATAGCCTGGTGATGCCTATGCCGAAAATGAGCGGTAACCTTGAGTATAGGGACTTCGCTCCGATTTTTGCTACGATGATTATCCCGGGATTGGTGCTCCTATGTATAGGACTGGTGATGAGCAGAAAGGTAAATGCTGCTCTCCGCTACGAGACTATCCTTTCCGGAGATAAAAATGGTATCGTCGAGGTACGAGAACTGACAGGTCAGACCGGCAAGAGTCAGGATGAGGTTTTCAAGGAACTTGAGCTTCTATTCCGCAAAGGCTATTTTCAGGGATGTACGCTCCGGTTAGAGGGCACACTTGCGATTATCATAAATGATGCGATGGTCGGCGAGAGTGGAACAGGATTCGCTGAAGTTCGCTGTCCGAAGTGTGGAGGCTCGACCAGGATTCGTGCCGGGAGCCGGGGACAATGCGCCTACTGCCATTCCCCGATAGCAGATGTACAGGAAAATGTGAGCCGGATGTAAGAGATGTAATAATTTTTTTCAAATTTTTTGTAACGAAAACGAAACTTCTCCGTCTAACCTATGAAAAACAAAGCAAGAGAGGTGCGATACTTTGGATACAGAAACCGCGGAAAAGCTGTACGAAGTGTGCTATATGAAAGTGTTTTCGTACGTGATGACGCTTGCAGGGAACAAAGACGAAGCGATGGAGATAACCCAGGAGGCATTTTTCAGGGCGATATCCACTGACAAAGCTTTCAGGGGCGAGAGCGAAAGTTATACCTGGATTTGTTCCATAGCAAAAAACATTTTTATCGATAAAAAACGAAAAAGCGCCAGATTCACAGATGAGATCACTGAGGACAAGCCGGATCCGAAAAAGGATATCGAATCAAAACTGATTGATTCTGAGACATCCATAAAGATCCACCGCATACTTCACGATATGGATGACCCATACAAGGAAGTTTTCCAGCTCAGAGTTTTCGGAGAACTATCCTTCAAGCAAATCGGTTCCATCTTCGGAAAAACCGAAAACTGGGCCAGGGTAACCTATCATCGCGCCAGACTAAAAATCGTAGAAAGGATGGAAGAAAATGAAATATGAATGTGATATGATCGCCGACTTACTTCCATTATATAAGGATGGGGTTTGCAGCGCGGCGAGCGAAAAAATAGTCAAAGAGCATATCGCAGAGTGTGAAAAATGTTCCGACACTCTGAAAAAAATGGATGACAGTCTGATGGATGAAGAATTCAAAAAAGCCAAAGACGACGTCATCGACTCTCAGGCGAAGTTCTTCAAACGGAAAAGCGCCGTAGCCGGAAGCATAGTTGCTTCTATATTTATGATACCTATACTTGTCTGCCTTATAGTAAACCTGGCAACCGGAGCGGGACTGACGTGGTTTTTCGTAGTGCTTGCGGCTATGTTTATCCCGGCATCACTCGTGGTAGTACCGCTGATGGCACCGAAAAACAAAATGCTTCTCACGATGGGAGCATTTACGGTAAGCCTTATGTTGCTTTTGGGCGTGACCTGCATATACACAGGAGGCACCTGGTTTTTCATCGCAGCGTCCGCAGCATTTTTCGGACTGGTCGTATTTTTCACGCCGTTTATCGTTGCCACAGAGCCTGTAAAAAGCATCGTCAAAAACAACAAAGGACTGATAATCATGTCAGCCTACACCATATCATATGCGATTATGATGGCGTGCATCGGATTTACTATCAGAGAAGCAGGATTTTTCAGCCTCTCGCTCGCCATATCTATTCCGATTGTCTGCGTCACATGGCTGACATTTGCTGTAATCAGATATGTACCCGTCGGCGGGCTCATGAAAACGGGCATATGCACTGCAGGACTGACACTGTTTGCATACTACGCCAATGACCTGATTTTCTATCTGATAAACGAGTTCAGCAACAAAAATGTACTCGATCCGGCATATGTACAGATTAAGCCTGCATACAACGCAATCTGGCTTGCGGCAGGAATTACAGTCGGAGCGATATTCTTTATCATAGGTTTAACTTTGAAATTGACGGGAGGAAAAGAAAAATGAAAAAGAAAAACTGTTTACTGCTTTCAGGAATGCTGATACTTCTGTTGGGCTGTCTGACAGGATGCATGAATACATTTGATTATACTTATTCAAACGCAGAAAAATACACCGCCGGTGACCGTACTATATCAGAAAAAATAGATACTATTGATACAGACTACGTGTCGGGCGATATACAGATGACAGCTGCAACAGGCAGCGAAATATCCATGACCGAAACTGCTAACAAAGAACTTGATGATGCTCACAAAGTGCATACCTGGGTTGACGGGACCACCCTGTATATCAGATACTGCGAATCATCGACCATAATGAATTTTTCAGATATCGAAAAGCATCTCGATATCAAAGTTCCATCCGGCACAACATTTAAGACGATAAAGACAGATATATCATCGGGGAGCTTCACTTGTCGCGATCTGAAAACCGATGCGCTTGATGTAGACGCTTCGTCAGGTAGTATTGATGTGGAATGCACGTCTGCCGATATAAATATGGATGTATCATCGGGAAGCATCAATCTCAAGCAACATGGAAAGAGCAACTCCATAGCGCTTGAAGAATCTTCAGGAAACATAAACGCTTCCATAGAAGACGCAACAAGTGTAAGTCTGGGAGCTTCATCGGGCGACACTGTGTTTAGCGCAAGGAATGTCGAAGATATCAAGTACGAGGCATCTAGCGGCGCAGGTAACTTCACATTTGACACGGCGCCGAAGACTTCTGATTTTGACGCATCCTCAGGAGACATAAGCATTTTCATCCCGGAGAATTCAAGTCTGACGGCTACCATAGATACAGCAAGCGGCGATTTCAACTATGACCTGCCGTTCGAGAAAAATGAAGAGACATACAAAATCGGCGCAGGTACAGGCAAGATGTCTATAGACACCTCCTCCGGTGATGTCAAAATAAATAAAAAGTAAAGGAATATCAATATGGCAGAAGAACTCAACAATTCAGAAGGAATATACTTTGATGAAAACTTCATGGAAAACCTGATGGCCAATGAGTCGATAGGCAGGTTTATAGAACAGGGCGAAGCTTTCAGAACTCTTATGGCGTACTACAAGTGCGCCATAATGGAGGTTGAGACAAAATTTAAGGTTTTAAATGAGGATTTCTCGGCCGAATACGACAGAAATCCTATCGAGACGGTGAAGACCAGACTGAAAAGTCCGGAGTCGATCATCGAGAAACTCCAGCGCAAAGGACTTCCGTTTTCGGCGGAGTCAATCGAACAAAACCTAAGCGACATCGCGGGCGTCAGGGTGGTTTGCGCGTTCCCGGAGGATATCTACCTCCTCAGCGAATGCCTGCTCGAGCAGGATGATGTAAAACTGATCAGGAGAAAAGACTATATAGCCGAGCCCAAACCAAACGGCTACCGCAGCCTGCACCTGATCGTTGAGGTACCTATATTTCTTCATAATGAAAAGAGATTTATGAAGGTTGAGGTTCAGTTGCGCACAATCGCCATGGATTTCTGGGCGAGCTTAGAGCACGCCATATATTATAAGAAAGGACACAATGCAGAAGAGCTGCGCGCGCAGTTGAAACAGTGCGCGGAGACCAGCGCTGCGCTTGATCTGAAGATGCAGGATATCCGCGCAAGGCTGGATGAGGATTAGTTTTCAGGAAAAAACAAAGTTTTTCAAAAAAATTTAAAAAAATGCTTGCATTATATAAATTTCTGTGGTAGAATAGCGTTTGCTGTGACATGATAGCGTTGATACGGGAGGTTGCCATCTGAGCGAAGTACCATCAACTGTGTGATGGGAAAAGCTGAAACAGTGGATGGGTTTTTCCGAGGAGCGAATGTCAAGAGGCCAAACGGCCTGCAAACCTGACGACAAGTCACTGTACAGTAAACATAGCTTCTGCCACAGAGCAGATAAACGTGTGAGTCCGCGTATGGTCGTGAAGATCAGCAAAACCACGAACCGATGCGGTCAATATTTTTGAAAGAAGATATGACACACACGGATGAGTGTACAGTCACCGCTTGTCGTACTAAGAGAGAAAGTATAGTACGAAAAGGAGGGGACTATTTTTATGGCAAGTAAAAAGAGTCAAAAAATGAGGATCATACTGAAGGCTTATGATCACAGAATCATCGATATCGCAGCAGGAAAGCTCGTTGATACGGTGAAAAAAACCGGAGCAAAGATTTCAGGTCCGGTACCGATGCCTACAAAGAAGGAAGTTGTTACTATCCTTCGTGCGGTACATAAGTATAAGGATTCACGTGAGCAGTTCGAGCAGAGAACTCACAAAAGACTTATAGATGTACTTTCACCGACGCAGAAAACTGTAGATGCTCTTTCAAGAGTAGAGCTTCCGGCAGGCGTTGCGATCGACATTCAGATGAAAAAGTAATATAAATTAAAATAGGAGGAAATGAATGATGAGAAAGGCTATCGTAGCTACCAAGATTGGTATGACTCAGGTCTTCGATGAGAACGGTGTGATGACTCCGGTTACAGTATTGAAAGCCGGTCCGGTATACGTTACACAGATCAAGACTGAAGAAAACGACGGCTACTCGGCAGTTCAGGTGGCATACGGCGACACACGTGAGAAGCTTCTTACAAAGCCGGTCAAAGGTCATCTTGCAAAAGCAGGAGTAGACAACAAAAGATTTTTAACAGAGTTTAAATTTGAGGATGTATCCGAGTATGAGCTCGGCGCCGAGATAAAAGCAGACATCTTCGAAGCAGGAGACAAAGTTGATGTAACTGCTAAAACAAAAGGTAAAGGATTCCAGGGTGCTATCAAGCGTCACGGACAGTCCAGAGGACCTATGGGACACGGATCTAAGTTCCATCGTCACGCAGGTTCAAACGGTTCTGCATCTGATCCGAGCAAGGTTTTCAAAGGCAAAAAAATGCCGGGACAGATGGGAGCAGTACAGGTAACAATCCAGAACCTTGAGATCGTAAGAGTTGATGGTGAGGACGGACTTCTTCTTATAAAAGGAGCTGTACCGGGGCCGAAAAAATCAACAGTGATCGTTAAGGAAGCTGTTAAGTCAGCAAGCTGAGAATAGAAGATACTATATAGAAGAAAAAGGAGGACAGACAGATGGCTAGCGTATCTGTTTACAATATGGAGGGCAAAGAGGTAGATAAGCTTGATGTAAGCGATGAGATTTTTGCCGCTCCGATCCACGAGCATCTGATGCACAAGGCTGTAACATTGCAGCTTGCCAATCGTCGTCAGGGCACACAGAAAGCCAAGACTCGTTCAGAGGTTCGCGGCGGTGGACGTAAGCCTTGGAGACAAAAGGGCACAGGCCACGCAAGACAGGGATCGATCAGATCACCACAGTGGACAGGAGGCGGAGCTGTATTTGCTCCGACACCGAGAGATTATACATTCAAGATGAACAAAAAAGAGAAAGAGAAGGCACTTAAGTCTGCACTTTCAAGCAAGGTTAACGACGAGAAGCTGATCGTCATCGACGAGATGAGCTTCGACGAGCCGAAGACAAAGAAGATGGGTCAGTTCCTTGCAAGCGTAGGCGCAAACAAAGCTTTCGTAGTTCTCGGAGGCGACGGAATCACAGAGCCTTCAGATAAAATGAAAAATGCAGCGCTTTCAGCCCGCAACATAAACGGAGTCAGGAGCACATTTTTCCTTCGCGGAGAGGATCCTGATACAAAAGAAGTGAAGATCACAAGCGGACTTAATGTTTACGACATACTCAAGTATGACACACTCGTAATCGAGAAGAGCGCAATCAAAGCTATCGAGGAGGTGTATGCATAATGGCAGATATCAAGTACTATGATGTAATCTTAAAGCCGGTTATCACCGAGAGCTCGATGGAAGGAATGGATTACAAAAAATACACATTCTACGTTCATACGGATGCAACAAAGACTATGATCAAAGATGCAGTTGAAAAAATGTTCCCGGGCACAGAGGTGTCAAGAGTGAACACGATGAATGTATCCGGAAAGACAAAGAGACGTGGACGTACTCAGGGTCAGACAGCAAAGAGAAAAAAGGCTATCGTATGGCTCACAGAAGAGAGTGCGGATATAGAGATATTTGAAGGATTGTGATGAAGGAGAAAGGAGATTACCAAAATGGGAATCAGAAGTTATAACCCATACACCCCTTCGAGAAGAAATATGACCGGTTATGATTTCGCAGAGATCACAACTGATACTCCGGAGAAATCACTCCTTGCACCGCTTAAGAAAAATGCGGGACGTAACGCGCAGGGAAAGATCACGGTCAGACATCGCGGAGGCGGAAATCGTAGGAAATACAGAATTATAGATTTCAAGAGAAACAAAGACGGTATACCTGCAACAGTTAAAACAATCGAGTATGATCCGAACCGTACAGCAAACATTGCACTGCTTTCATACGCAGACGGTGAGAAAAGATACATCCTCGCTCCTGCAGGACTCAAAGTCGGAGACACTTTGATGAGTGGTGAGAAGGCTGAGGTCAGAGTAGGAAACTGTATGGAAATGAAGGATATGCCGGTTGGTACACAGGTACACAACATCGAGATGTATCCGGGACACGGCGGACAGCTTGTCCGTGCGGCAGGAACATCTGCACAGCTTATGGCTAAAGAAGGTAAATATGCAATCCTTCGTATGCCTTCAGGCGAGATGCGTATGGTGCCTATCGTATGTAGAGCAACTATCGGAGTTGTAGGAAACGGTGAGCACAACCTTGTAAACATCGGTAAAGCCGGAAGAAAACGTCATATGGGTATCAGACCTACAGTTCGTGGTTCTGTTATGAACCCGAATGACCATCCGCACGGTGGTGGTGAGGGTAAGGCACCGGTTGGTAGACCGGGACCATGTACACCTTGGGGTAAACCGGCACTTGGTTACAAGACACGTAAGAAGAATAAGCAGTCCAACAAGATGATCATCCGTCGCAGAGACGGCAAATCACTTGCCAAGTAAGTAAGGAGGAGAATTTAAATGGCACGTTCATTGAAAAAGGGACCTTTCGCCGACAAATCTTTACTGAAAAAGATCGATGCGATGAATGAGTCCGGAGATAAATCTGTGATCAAAACCTGGTCACGCCGTTCAACCATCTTCCCTGCATGGGTAGGTCACACGATCGCCGTACATGACGGAAGAAAACATGTACCCGTTTACATTACGGAGGATATGGTTGGCCACAAGCTCGGAGAGTTCGTAGCAACCAGAACCTATCGTGGACACGGTAAGGATGAGAAGAAACGTTGATAATCCACAGAGGAAGGAGGTCCGGTTGCAATGGCTAAGGGACATAGAACACAGATAAAAAAAGAAAGAAACCAGGAAAATAGAGAAAAAAGACCATACGCAGTACTTAAGTATGCGCGTATGTCAGCTCAGAAAGCTGAGTATGTACTGGCAGCGATCAGAGGAAAGAGCGTTATCGAGGCGCAGGCAATTCTTGAGTACAACCCGAGATATGCATCAACTGTTATCGGAAAGCTTTTGAAATCAGCTATCGCTAATGCAGAAAACAACAACGGTATGGATCCTGAGACACTGTATGTTGACGAGTGCTTCGCCGGCAAATCAGTAACAATGAAGAGGATCAGACCAAGAGCTCGTGGTATGGCATATCGTATCGAGAAGAGAACTTGCCACATTACGATTATACTTAACGAGAGATAAGAAAGGAGATCAAGATGGGACAGAAGGTAAACCCACATGGACTTAGGGTCGGCATCATCAAAGATTGGGATTCAAGATGGTATGCTGACGGAAAGGAGTTCTCGGATAACCTTGTTGAGGATTACAACATCCGCGAATTCTTGAAGAAAAGACTTTACAGCGCCGGGATCTCCAAGATTGAGATTGAGCGTTCGACAGATCGCGTAAGAGTGCTGGTATACACCGCTAAACCGGGTGTGGTTATCGGAAAAGGCGGAGCTGAGATTGAGAAGCTCAAGAGCGAGCTTGCAAAATACTCAACAAAGAAAGTACTTGTAGATATCAAGGAAGTAAAGAAACCCGATTCAGATGCACAGCTTGTTGCAGAGAATATCGCAGAGCAGCTTGAGCGTCGTATTTCCTTCAGAAGAGCTATGAAGTCCTGTATGGGACGCGCTATGAAGGCGGGAGCAAAAGGTATCAAAACATCCGTATCGGGAAGACTTGGTGGTGCGGATATGGCACGTACAGAGTTCTATTCAGAGGGTAATATTCCTCTTCAGACACTTCGTGCTGATATAGACTACGGTTTTGCAGAGGCAGATACAACATACGGCAAGATCGGTGTCAAGACATGGATTTATCATGGTGAAGTACTTCCTACCAAAGGTAACAAGAAGAAGGAAAAGGAAGGGAGTGATAATAATGTTAATGCCTAAAAGAGTAAAGCGTCGTAAGCAGTTCCGCGGCTCTATGAGAGGCAAGGCAATGCGCGGTAACAAAATCACTTACGGAGAGTTCGGTCTGGTGGCTATGGAGCCACACTGGATCAAATCCAATCAGATAGAGGCAGCCCGTATCGCGATGACACGTTACACAAAGCGTGGCGGTAAGGTTTGGATCAAAATATTCCCGGATAAGCCGGTTACAAAGACCCCTGCCGAGACTCGAATGGGTAAAGGTAAAGGTGCACTGGAGTATTGGGTAGCAGTAGTTAAACCGGGCAGAGTTATGTTTGAGATTGCCGGAGTAAGCGAAGAAGTAGCTCGCGAGGCTCTCAGACTTGCAATGCACAAGCTCCCTATCAAATGCAAAATTGTTTCAAAGGCAGATCTGGAAGGAGGTGCGGGAAATGAAGAGTAAGGATTTCACAAACAACCTCAAAGGTATGTCTGCAGATGAGCTCAAAGATGAGCTTGAGGCAGCAAAGAAAGAGCTTTTCAACCTTAGATTTCAGAACGCTACCAACCAGCTTGACAACACAAGCAGAATCAAGGAAGTTAGAAGAAACATAGCCCGCATACAGACTGTACTGACACAGGTTAGTGCAGCGGAAGCGTAAGGAGGTCAGTATCGTGGAAAGAAATCTTAGAAAAACACGAACCGGTAAGGTTGTAAGCAACAAGATGGACAAAACGATCACCGTTGCGGTTGTAGATAACGTTAAACATCCGCTGTATGGAAAGATCATGAAACGTACATACAAACTGAAGGCTCACGACGAGGAGAATCAGTGCAATATCGGAGATCGCGTTCGCGTAATGGAGACCCGTCCGCTTTCAAAAGACAAGAGATGGCGTCTTGTAGAGATCGTCGAGAAAGCAAGATAGGAGGAGAGGTATGGTACAGCAGGAAACCCGACTGAAGGTTGCCGACAACACAGGTGCAAAAGAGCTTCTCTGCATCAGAGTTCTTGGCGGATCAGTCAGAAGATATGCGGCTGTTGGCGATATCATCGTAGCCACAGTCAAAGATGCAGCGCCGGGTGGCGTTGTGAAAAAGGGCGAGGTTGTGAAAGCCGTTGTAGTTCGTACGGTTAAACAGATTCGTCGTCCGGATGGTTCATATATCCGCTTCGATGAGAATGCGGCAGTAATCATCAAAGATGACAAGACACCTAGAGGCACACGTATATTTGGACCGGTAGCAAGAGAGCTTCGTGACAAACAGTTCATGAAGATAGTTTCTCTGGCACCGGAGGTATTATAAGGAGGTACGCGATTATGGCTATGTCAAAGATCAAGAAAAATGACACCGTTCGCGTAATGACAGGTGTCGACAAAGGTAAAGAAGGAAAAGTCATCGATATCAAAGATGGCAAGGTAAAAGTAGAAGGTGTCAACAAAGCAACACTTCACGTTAAACCGAATCAGGCTAACACCAAAGGCGGTATCGTGGAGGAGGAGAGATTTTTCGATATCTCCAATGTTATGCTTGTTGTTGACGGCAAGACAACCAGAGTTGGTTTCCGTGTAGAGGAGTCAGGACAGAAAGTCCGTTATGCAAAATCTACCGGAGCCCTGATCGATTGAGAAAGGAGGTAAAGGCAGTGTCAAGACTCAGAAAACAGTTCGACGAGGAAATCGTTGATGCTATGGTCAAAAAATTTGAATACAAAAATAAACTGCAGGTACCCAAGCTCGAGAAGATCGTGATCAACATGGGTGTCGGCGAAGCCAAAGAAAACTCCAAGGTGCTCGATTCCGCTATAAGCGATCTCGAGATCATCTCCGGACAGAAGGCAGTAGTAACAAGAGCAAAGAAATCCGTCGCAAACTTCCGTCTTCGTGAGGGACAGCCGATCGGATGCAAGGTAACACTTCGTGGTGAAAAAATGTATGAGTTTGCTGATCGTCTGATCAACTTAGCTCTCCCACGTGTCCGCGACTTCAGAGGAGTAAATCCGAACGCATTTGACGGTAGAGGAAATTACTCACTCGGAATCAAGGAACAGCTCATCTTCCCGGAGATCGAGTATGACAAGGTTGACAAAGTTAGAGGTATGGATATCATCTTCGTAACAACGGCTAACACTGATGAGGAAGCAAAAGAGCTTCTCGTACAGTTCGGTATGCCGTTCAAGAAGTGATATTTGCACAGATTGGAGGAATCATGGCAAAAACAGCGATGAAAATAAAGCAGCAGCGCAAACCTAAGTTTTCTACACGCGCATACACTCGCTGCAAACTGTGTGGACGTCCGCACAGCGTTTTGAGAAAATACGGAATATGCAGAGTTTGCTTCCGCGAGCTGGCTTACAAAGGTCAGATTCCGGGAGTTAAGAAATCAAGTTGGTGATGAAAGGAGGGATACACATGACTATGAGTGATCCTATAGCAGATATGCTTACGAGAATCCGTAATGCGAACACTGCTAAACACGATACGGTAGATATCCCTTCTTCCAAGATGAAGGTATCTATCGCCG
>JAIKWQ010000169.1 GCA_024684535.1 Eubacterium sp.
TGGTTGATATGGAACATGAACAGCTACGTGATCATCAACGACTCAATACGGATACGGCTGATTCCATATTTGAGGAGATAAAAGGAGATATCCCATTTTCTTTGGACTCTAATAATTCTTTTATAAATTGTGAGTTGAACGAGGAAGAATTATTTGCACCAGAATCTGATGATGAATTGAGGGAAGACGATCCGAATATGCGAATCATGGAGAGATTCCAGAGCTTTTCCGTAGAGGATGTTTTGCCCTTTATCCCAGTTTTATATGACGTTAATCAGGCAGTTGATTGGAGTTTTGTATCTGATTTGATCCATGCTGTATGTGACAAATACACAGAAATGGCTTATCAAATAGGCCTTTTCAATTGCATTCCAGAAGATACAAAGCGAGAGTTGATGAAGGCATTTTTATTCCGTGTTGAAATAGATATGGACTATTTGGAGAATGAGTATAAAGAAAAGGATGGATTGTACGCAGAATGGATCTATGATGTGGTTTATTTATTTACGGAAATCGGTCCCGGGATAATAAATGAACTCATGCCGTACGAAGATACCGAAGAAGCATACTGGCTTGTCAAACAAAAATATGAAGAAATGTCGAGAAATAAGAAGGGCATTTTCCCTTCTTTTTACGCGGAAGCTTTATTTCCATATATGATGAATTTGGCATCGAAAGTAAGTATATCAGAATTCCTTTGGTGTCTGGAAAAGACGAGGATGATTGACTTGGGTTATCCGGAAAAAAGCTCTGCCGATTTGCCTTTTTTTGACAATTCGAAAAAATTGGATAATTACTTAGCTGCCGTAATCCTTTATGATAGAGCTGAGAATACTGAGAAACGCAATTCTTTGATTCGGGAGTTAGACATAAAGGTTTTCGCTCAGGATACAATACCTTCTTGGAATGATCCCCACAGTCTCTACAAGTTCAGATTTGTCTGCAAAATGTTCGACTACAAAAGCGAGTTTGTGGAAGGAATTACTGATGTTGCAAAGGAGCGCGAGGAAAAGGCAAGGAAAGCCATTAAGGAGCCTTTGGGAATCGATTCATATTATGCTTTGAGAGAGGCTTTTTCCGCTTGGATCGACTATTCCTGGACAATGCGTGATTTTGCCGGCATAAAACAGATCTATGAAGAGCTCTACGGTTTCTATAAAGCATTTGAGGAATGTCCGGATAAATATGGTGTGGGAGAAGCAATTCTGGATGATTTGAAGATGTTAAAAGAATGGTTGGACTTACCGATCTCTGATAATGCACTTAAAAGACTAAGAGGTTGTTCGAAAGATTTTTCGTTTGATAACCTTATTAAGCGGGATTTTCCAAATGGTAAAGAAAAGTGTTCTAAATTGATTTTTGGTCTTGAGCCTGACTTTGAGTTTAATTTTTAATTGGAGGTTTTATGAAACAATTCGACTTATGGCTCGACGAGAGCGGCAGCTTTGAAAACGATTCTAGAGAAGTGAAGAAGGGTGCCAACCCCTCTCTTGTGGGAGGCCTGCTAGTTGAGACAGGTTCTTTTTCTGATGCATCCATCCGGGCAATTCTACCTGAGGATGTTTATCACTCTGTTGAGATCAAGGATTCAAAAGATACATTGCAGCGTTTTCGGAGCATAGAAGAAAAACTCTTTAAAAATGATTCTAACCGCTTGGTTGTGTTCAGTAAGCAGGAATACATTATGATCATAGATAACAGCTTGACCTATCTGAATATTATGTCTGAAGGAATCCTGCAGCTTATCAAAAATCTGAAGGCCAGATATGGCGAAATCCGTCTTCGTGTACTCATTGCAAATCGTGTAGATACCACGACGGGGCGGGAAAAGAAGGACAGTGTTGTAGATACAGAAGAGTACATAAAAAGACTACGGGAAAAGCTCGTCATTGGTGGTATGGAATCCTCCATATCTGAAAAGGAGTGGGAACTGGATAGAGCGTCTGCCAAAAAAGATAAACGACTGATGCTTGCAGATATCGTATGTAATACGATATACACAAGACATAAGGATTGGAAGTTTGATCAGACAGAGAGGGACTATATCGAAAGTGTCTATAGCGATTCAGAAAAGACACTGATTTTCACGGCTTTTGAGTCGGTATTGGAAAAGAGATTCAGAGAGGAACTGATTGAAAACCGAATAGGTGAAGCTGTCGTCAGTGTTTGCATTTCAGATAATAAAGATATACTGAAAAGAAGTTTTCGCATTCTGGAGGAAAGATTGGAATCGGAAGAAATCCATGATGTTCGTTTTCAGTATCGATTTATAGAAGCATATATTGAGTATTACCTCAACGAGGTACGCGATTTTGATATGTGCCTTCGGTTACTTCAGAATCTTTTGGATTACTATATTCCCTTATTGGAAAAGAAAAATGTGGAATATGCTTTCCGGCTTCGGACGGACATCGAGTTTTACATGATTACAGTTTATACTCATTTAGGTGATATCCGGCGGATCGAACAGCTGGAGAAAATATGTGATGCCCACATACGTGAGCTTCCTGTGTCGCCGGAAAACATGAACTATCGGGTTAAGTTCGAGAACCGTCAGATTGGTGTCATGATTGATCGGTATGACTTTGAAGGAGCACTGGAGCATGCGGATGTATTGGTTGACAGGTGTATCCAGATTAAAGAGTTAATTGAATTGGTTTCAGATGATACGGACGTTAAATATGATGAACTTGCCAAAGCGCTCGGGACTCGATTGCAGGCCAGAACATTTTTGGTGAGAAATAACAGAAATCTTTACAATGACTGTGTGGAGGATTCTGAAAAGGCAATCTCCATGTTTTCAACGGATGTTGATCAGAGGCGTCAGTATTCCTACCGTGTTCATCTTGAGACGGAATACGGACAGTATGAGGAAGCGTTGAAATATCTGAAGATGTCTGTTGGAGTCGGCGAGGCTATTTCCATTAAGGAACTGTGGAAAAAAGCAGTTGAATCTCCGTATTCGGTCAGTGCGTATATCCGCTTGATGGCGGAGGGCGATATAGCCGGTTGGGAAAGAGCGGAAGAAATGTATACACCTATATCATCCGATCGTTACATCGATAAACTGATTGAGAAAGAAACTATCTACCATCCGGGAGAGATTATTTTGTGGAAGTTAGCTATGTTTTGTTCACATAACAAGATGCATAACGCAGCAGAAAAGTATTATGAAAAAGCGATGAGTATATGTTTTTCCGAAGACAAACTGACAATGTGCATCTTGGGACTCGGAATCGGATTCGAGTATTATGCATTTCTTTTGAAAAAAGATAGCGGAAAGGCCACCTCATTTTTCCGGATATTGAATAAACGTCTAAAAAATACCCAAAGAATAGATTCAATTGGATCTGTTGACAGAGTATTTGGAAATATTGATCTCAAGAATGAAGAACCGGAGTATTTTTGGAGTTTGAGTCGTAAGATTACTTATTGAAAATATGAAATATAAAATGGATTTCAATTTATCCCTCCTTTTGCCATTATAACCTTATGAAAGGCTAAAAAAGGCGAAGGGAGGGATTGTTATGTTGACAGATCTGACGGGCTTGAATCTCCAGCAGCGTGACTGCGTTCTGAAATCCGTAGATCGGAATGTGGTGTTGCTTGCAGGCGCGGGTTCAGGAAAGACCTTTACGCTTGTGAAGCGGACGGAATATCTGGTACGTGATCTGGGGGTGGACCCGTCAGAAATCATGCTTGTCACCTTTACGAGGAAGGCGGCCGGAGAGATGAAGACTCGTATCAAAAAAAATGTACCGGGCGCTGAGAGGATGACGATCGGTACCATCCATTCAGTGTGCCTTGATTTGTTGAAGAAATATGGAGAAAAAGTCGGGCTTAAGGACTTTAGCGTAATTTCGGAGAGGGAGCATAAAAGCCTGTTTTGTCAATTCTTGGAGAGCTCGGATAACTTCGATACGAAAAAAAATGTCAGTGCAGGGATACTTAATAATTGTTTGGGACAGGTATCTTTTTTTAAAGCTAATCGCATACTTCCGGAGATGCTTGACGCGGATCCTATCACGAGTTCGACATATAAAAAGGTGTACCGTAAGTATAGAGAATACTGTCGGAAGAACAAACTTATAGATTATGATGATATTATTCTCTACACCTATGATCTGCTGAAGTGCAAGGAGGTGGCGGAGAAGATCCGTTCTAGCATCAGATATCTGATGGTGGATGAGGCTCAGGACAACAGTAAACTGCAAAACAGCCTGTTGTCGATGATTGCGGGAGAGAATACGATGATGGTTGGTGATGTTAGCCAGTCTATATACGGGTTCAGAAATGCAAGACCTGAGTATCTGGAGAGTGATATGGTAAATAAACCGTGTACCATCGAGATGCGCCTGGAGCAGAATTATCGCTCGACGGAAAATATTGTGGAGGCGGCGAATGAACTGATATCAAAGAATCGATTTGAGAATAGGATTACTATGTTTTCTGAGCAAGAGAAAGGTAAAAAAATAAGACATATCCTATTCCGTTCACAGGAAGATGAAGCGATTCGAATCGCTGCCGAGATTCGAAAGGAGTTGGATGAAGGTAAAAAAAAGCCATCGGACTATGTTCTTATCTATCGCGAGAATATCCAAGCGGATATTTTGAAGTTGGCGTTGGAACAGCAGGAAATTCCGTATATCGAATTGACGAAACCATTTTTGCTTGATCGGGAGGAAATTGCTCTTGCATTAGCCTCGATAAGTCTTCCGGATGAGAACGATGACCGCAACCGCTACAAAAGTTTGTATTCACACTTTCACAATGAGTTTATCAAAAATAGATATCTTTACCGAAATACAAACAGGGCAATGGACCCGGATTTTGAGTTTATGCGTGGAATCGAAGAAGTATTACAAATGGCAAAGGAATACGATAGGCTACAACCAGGTATGACATTGAGAGAAAAATGCGAAACATTTGATATATATTATCGCGATCAATATAAAGAGGTAATTGAAAAATCTGTATCTTTAACGACGGTGCATACGGCCAAGGGGTTGGAGTGGGATACAGTCTATCTTGTAGGGTGTGTGGATGGACGTTTTCCACATCGTAAACAGATTGATAAGGATAGTGAAACCGGAATAGAGGAGGAACGACGTCTGTTTTATGTTGCCATGACAAGGGCAAAAAAAAGGTTGTATGTATCGAGTTACCACGTCGGTTGGTACTGGGATCCCGATAAGATTATCAATTTTGAAACCAGTAGATTTCTTTTTGATATCCCGGCAGAGTTTTTACGGGGGATAAAACCATATGAGAGGAATAATGAAAAACAGTAGGAGGTCGGATATGAGAAAGATTATACTCTACAATTCAGATAACATCAAAACTGAAGTCGAATGGGTGCTGGATTCCATATGGGGAATGATTACATCTAATGGTTATAAAAAATCAGATTTTGCAGTTGTATGCTGTGATGATAATAGTCTGATGACCTATAGACGACAGTTTTTAAAACGTGGACTCTCGCTTCGTGAGCCGGGAGAGGTTATTCTTCCTGATCAGCCGATTGTTCGAGAGGTGATGAAGATAATCCGGATATTCCGTGATCCTTATGATGATGAAGCATTACGAAAGATAATGTGGTATTTCGGCAGGATTGAGTCTGAGAGAATTGAGATGATTTTGTGGCATGCTCGGATGAAAGGTGTGACTCCATGTGATGCTTTACAGGAATACATAGATTCTTTACCGACTAGTTCGCTCAGATCGGAAGGTAGGATGCTGCTTCGTGTTTTGAAAAAAAAACATACCGGTATTGAGTCTTGTATGATGCTACTTGTTAATTGTAATTTTTACAGAAGGCTTCGCATGGATGGAGAGGACGATCCGGAGGGCACAAAAAGATATTATCTTGACAGGCTGATGAAGACTGTTAGGGGATTTGATGAGAAGTATCACAAGCTTGACGTATCTATAGGAGAGCGTATCCGACGCTTTGAAAGCTATTTGTGGGACCAGAGTGAGCGTCAGCAAAAGGATTCAGTTTTGCTTACAACAATTAACAAACCATTGGAACGGGATTATTTCATTGTTTTTGTGATGGGCGCAATCGAGCAGACCGATTTTGCAAATCAAAAGAGATCACTTCTCAATAGAAGAAATCTGTATGAGACTTTACAAAGATCAAAAATGACACCTTATGTTACATATTACAAGGCCAAAGAAATGGAGGGATATTATGTCCCATGTAAACCGAGTCGGATAATCGATGAGATACCTGAGTCCTTGAAGAAATGGACGTTATGACCAAGTTGAGCATTAAAATGTTGATATGATCAGTTCGTGTTGGACATCTGTTGGACAAGCAGTGTTATAGTAGTCATCGTAGATTGAAAAATAATACCATACGGAGGCTAACCTGATGAGAAACACAATCAAAAAACTATCAACTGTATTTTTTGCTATGGCACTGATTTTGACATCTGTTCCGACAAGCGTTGCGGCAGAGACATCTGATGTACCGACTTCACCGCAGAACGGAATTCCTCTGCTTATTATTCATATCGATGAGGATGCCGGCGGAGATTACAAAACTATAGAGGAAATGAATACTGATCCGAATCACAAAACTGAATGCACCGGACAGGTCGAGATTCAGTTGCCTGAAGGATATTCGGGGGAATACGGGATTTTTCAGACCCCGACCGGACCGATACAGCTTGATTTTATCAGAGGTCGAGGAAATACGACCTGGACTGATGCAGCTAAAAAACCGTATAAACTGAAATTGAAAAATGACTACAATTTTTTCGGAATGGGTGAGAACAAAAACTGGGAACTTATAGCAAATGCATTTGATCCTACTCTTATGAAGAATCGAATAACATATTATTTGGGTTCCAGGATGGGATTTGCATTTACACCTCAAGTTGTTCCCGTAGATGTAGTTATGCAGGGGAAAAACAGCTCTGATTATCTGGGTAGTTATTGCCTGACTGAAGGTGTTCGTGTCGATAAAAATCGTGTAGACATTGACAAACCTGATGAAGATGACATAACTGATGTCACAGGAGGATATCTTTTGTCATTTTATTCGGAAACTCAAAACGCTGATGAACCGGAAAGCACTGTTTTTACAACCAAAGCCGGACAAACTTTCATAAACGAGGATCCTAAGTACAAAAAAGAAGACAAATTGACAGAGGTTCAAAAAGCGCAGCGAGCATACATACGTGACTATATACAGCAAATCGAAGATTTGATAATGACAGACGGAGAAATAGACGCTGAAACACACAACAAAATTGCTGAGCTTATGGATTTGGAATCAGCTGCTGATTATTGGTGGATATGTGAGTTCTCGCAAAACAATGACGCGTACGGGACTGACAGCACATTTTTATACAAAGAAAAAAACGGAAAACTCTGTTGGGGTCCGCTTTGGGATTTTGATAACGCTTGGGGTGAGCCGATAGACAGAGAATACACTGATTCGGGAAATCCTTCCTGCTTCAACGAAACAGATTGCTTGTGGATAAATGCTCTCCGCGACAAAGACCCTGAATTTCGCAAGCTATTGCAGAAAAGATGGGAAGTTTTGGACAAAGCGCTGGATGACCTGTTAAAAGATGGCGGCAAAATCGACAGCTACAGAGATGAATTACGTCTCTCACAAAAGGCTGATTATGAAAAATGGCATGATGTAAATCCGATGATTTTTTCTAACTATGATTTGCTTATAGAGTATTTCAAAGGAACGATTAAATCCCGATATGAGTTTTGCAAGGAGCATATTGATACAGTTCCTATGCATACGGTTACGATAACCTACGAGGATGAAAAAGGCAATCTGTTTTACAGTGAAAAACAAATAAACTGGAGCTATATGTCTCCGCTGGAGCAAAAGCCGAAGAAAAAAGGTTATGAGTTTAAACAGTGGTTGGAAAAAGCTACAAAATGTCCGCTTGACTTCTATTACCTGACATCAGATACAACTTTTGTACCTGAATTTGTCAAAGTTAATACACTTGCCGTTAAAGCAAAAAAAGTCAAAGTAAGTGGAAAAAAACTGTCATCCAAAGCAAAGAAAATCAAGATGAAAAATGCGTTGACAGTAACTGGAGCCAAAGGAAAACTATCATTTACGTTGGTTTCTGTTGACCCGAAAAAAGCCACAAAAAAAATAACGGTTGATAAAAAATCAGGTGGTATCACTTTGGCAAAGAAGCTGAAAAAAGGAATGTATAAGGTGAAGATCAAGGTGAAGGCTGCCGGGAACAAAGCGTATGCTGCCGGCAGGAAGACCGTTACGGTGACGATTAATGTGAAATGATTTATTCAGAAGTATAATTTGGCAGGGGTGTAAGTAAATAACAAACCAACGCAGGCTGGTTAAACA
>JAIKWQ010000066.1 GCA_024684535.1 Eubacterium sp.
CATTTTGAATTTTTTTATTTTTCTTTATGGATTATTATATATGGATAAATCCTTGTTTCACACTCCGGATATGTGATTTCGGATGTATCACCAACATTATATTTGTGCATATTATTTGCACTATTTTCTGACTTTTTTTGATATTATTATTCCTGCTTCCTGCAACACCATAACCATTATCACAAGTAGGATAACCGTCGTCCACAGCACATCTTCCTGGTATCTGTAGTAGCCGTACTGAAGCGCTATCGCTCCGAGTCCGCCTCCTCCGATAACTCCGGCCATCGCCGAATATCCGAGTACAGTTGCTATATTTATCGCTCCTCCGAGAAGAAGAGACGGAGTTGCCTCAGGCAGAATAAAATGTAGTATTATGTATATGGGCGAAGCGCCCATAGACGTCGCTGCCTCGATAATACCCGGCTGAACCTCAGACAGTGAGGACTCAACCATCCTTGCTACTATCGGTATCGCTCCTATCGTAAGCGGTACTATCGTTGCCTCAGTTCCTATCGAACTTCCTGTGATAAATCTTGTGAGCGGTATAAGCAAAACAAGAAGTATCAAAAACGGAAGCGATCTGCATATATTTACTATTAACCCTATGATGAAATTGACGGGTTTGTTTTCAAGTATTCTCCCCTTTGATGTAGAGTACAGTATAACACCGAGCGGGAGTCCCACTATGTATGAAAACAGTGATGCAAACGCGGTCATTATAAGTGTTTCTATAACGCCGTTTTGTATGGTCTCTATTATATAATCACTCATCTGTTTCCACCTCCGATATGCTCAATCCATTTTTCTCGAAGTAATCAATAACTGTTTTTTGATCATCTGCATCCTTCGGAAGTTCAACAACCATCTGTCCGTATCCTATTCCACCTACGCTTTTTGTATTAGCGCTCAGGATATTTACCTTTTTGCCCGTATCCTCAACAAGGTTTGAGATAAACGGTTTGCTTGACGATAGTCCGTCGAAAGCAATTCGGATCAGTCTCGCTTCTCTTCCTGATGCATCAAACGGATTCGTAGGAAATACCAGTTTTTTCGCCGGATGCGATTTCGGATTTCTGAATATTTCTTTCACTTCTCCGACTTCTGCCAGATTTCCTTCATCGATTATCGCAACTCTGTCACAAATTTTTTCTATAACTGACATCTCGTGAGTGATGATCACAATGGTAAGCTTCCTGCTTTTGTTGATCTCACTCAAAAGCTCAAGTATTTCCGCTGTTGTTTTCGGGTCCAGCGCGCTGGTAGCTTCATCACAAAGTAAAACCTTTGGATCAGCTGCCAGTGCTCTCGCTATAGCAACTCGCTGTCTTTGTCCTCCGGACAGTCTCGACGGGTACTCATTTTTCTTTTCTTCAAGTCCCACTATTTTCAGCATCTCCAGTGCTTTTTCTTTTCTTTGCTGCCTTCCGACACCTGCAATTTTCAGTGGTTGCATAACATTACCCAATATCGTTCTTTGCTGCAACAGATTGAACCCCTGAAATATCATAGCCACCTTGCGTCTGACTTTTCTCAGATCTTTTGATTTCAGTGTAGCTATATCCTGACCGTAGAAGCTTACGCTTCCGGCAGATACTTCCTCGAGTCGGTTCAGCGTTCTGACAAGCGTTGATTTACCTGCCCCGCTCATTCCGATTACACCAAAGATTTCTCCTTCTTCCACTGAAAGGCTCACATCTTTTAAAGCGTGAAATTCTTTGCCTTCATTTTTGTAAATCTTTGATACATTCTCGAGTTCAAACACTGTTGCCACGTCGCCACCTCCTTAGATGAAATTTATTTTATGTTTTCTCTCCATGTCACCGGCTTAAACTCGTCCTTAAGCGGAAGCAATCTCTCATCCACATCCACTCCGAGTACTGAGTTAAAGTTGTTTGTCGCCTGCATCTGTGCACCGAATCCGACGATAATTATAATCTCCGTATCAGTGTAGTATTTTCTGAGTCCATCAAGTAACTCATCCGATACTTTTGTAGGATCTTTGACAATCTGCTGTCCGAGTTGCTGAAGAAGTTTTTCGTTTTCTTCAAGCACAAGATTACCCGGATCCAATCCAAGTTCCTTCAAATCACTTATGAAAAATAATGAGCATAACTGGCATCCGTTCGTTGTAGATACCGAGTGAGCATAGATGGTTGCCGCTCTCAGGCCTACTGTTTTTTCAAGACTTGCCCAAGAATCATACCATCCCATAAACGCGAGATACGTTCCATAATCCTGAAGCATCACAAGCTTCATGTTTGTGATTTTTCCTTTTGAATTCAAATCATCATAAGCTGCCTTTGACTGAGCATCAAGCTCCTCCGGTGTTTTTAAATTGACTCTTGCCATTTGTTTTTTACCTCTCTTTCTTTTTTACCATTTTTATTTTTTGCATCGGTGTTACTTGTTTCAGTCAAATAACCCTTTGCTTAAATATCTGTCTCCTCTGTCCGGAAAGATTGTAACTATATTTCCGGATTCTATTTCGTTTGCAAGCTTTATGCTTGCTGCCAGAGCGGCTCCTGAGGATGACCCTGCAAGTATTCCTTCTTTTTTTGCAAGTTCTTTTGAAGCTATAAAAGCTTCATCATCCGTTATTTTTATCACTTTATCTACCAAATTTATATCCATCGTATCTGCGATAAAATCGTTGCCTATTCCCTCGATATCGTAGTCGGCGTGTTCTCCTCCTCCGATGGTTGAACCGACGGGATCTGCAAGAACTCCTTTTATATTTGGATTTTTTTCTTTTAAATATTTCACTACTCCGGTAAATGTTCCTCCACTGCCGGCTCCGGCAACGAGATAATCTATCTCTCCGTCAAGCTGAGTGAAAATCTCAGGGCCTGTGGTTTCGTAGTGCGCTTTCGGATTCGCAGGGTTTCTGAACTGTCTGAGTGATACGGATCCCTCTATTTTTTTTAGGAGTTCCTCCGCCTTCTCTTCAGCTCCAAGCATACCGTCTGCTCTGGGAGTATGAATTATCTCAGCTCCAAGCGCTCTCATAATCTGTTGTTTTTCAACCGAAAACTTTTCGGGCACTGTGAAGATAACTCTGTATCCCTGATTTAGTGCTGCTATCGCTATTCCTATACCGGTGTTCCCTGCGGTAGCATCTACTATGGTTCCTCCTTCCTTTAGGATTCCGCGTCTTCTTGCATCATCGACCATATACACTCCCACTCTGTCTTTGACACTTCCTGCGGGATTCATAAGCTCAAGTTTTGCAAAAAGATTCACTTCATTTTTTATTCCCATATGATTTATTTTTAATATCGGAGTATGTCCTATCATACTCCGGACATCCATATGAACATCCATTTTTTTACCTCCTGTCTGCCGTAATCAGATTTTTGATTTCTCGATAGCCTGTTTCAAATCAGCTATCAAGTCCTCAACATCCTCGATACCCACAGAAAAACGAATAAGCTCATCAACTATTCCGACTGCCTTTCTGAGATCTGCAGGTATTGCCGCGTGCGTCATACTCGCGGGATGACAGACAAGTGACTCCACT
>JAIKWQ010000123.1 GCA_024684535.1 Eubacterium sp.
CATATATACTCTTTCAGACCCACGTCAGGTCATCCTGAAAAAACTTGCAAAACAGCTTTCCGAAGAAAAAGGTATGGAAGAAGAGTTTTACCTCTATGAGAGGATAGAAAGCATATCAAAGGATATGATTCTCGAGCGCCACAAGGGAAGAAAACCTGTGTGCTCCAATGTCGATATGTACAGTGGTTTTGTTTACAAAATGCTCGGAATTCCGAAGGAGCTTTTTACACCGATTTTTGCAGTTTCCAGGATATCAGGATGGTCGGCGCACCGACTTGAAGAGCTTGTAAACAAAGGAAAAATTATCCGCCCTGCGTATATGTATGTAGGCAAGCACAGAGAGATAGATAAAGATTGACCGAATCGGAGTTTATATGGATAAGTATCTGTTGTTTTTTGATATAGACGGAACCCTGCTTGATGACAAAGAGGCTGTGGTTCCTGAGAGCGCAAAAGAAGCATTGATAAATGCGCGTCAAAACGGTCACGAGATATTTTTGTGCACAGGCCGCTGCAGAGCGATCTGGCCACAGGAAATCCTTGATATCGGTTTTGACGGAATGGTTGGTGGTTGCGGTACTCATATCATATATCACGATGAGGAGTTGGTACATAATACTCTGTCGCCTGAGCTTGGAAAAAGCATAGCGGAAGACGTGATGCGTTATCATATAGACGGTGTGCTCGAGGGGGCGGTATTTACTTACTTCAGACCTGACCCCTGGATTAGCAATGTCCTCAGAATCAGAAAAGAGAATTCTTTTTACGGTGACAAAGCGGTTCAGACTATAGGAGAATCCGATAAATATGAGTTTGACAAGATGGCGCTTTGGTTTGATGAAACGTCTGATATGGCTTCGTTTAAAGAAAAATATCAGGACAGGTTTGATTTCATAGTCAGAGATCCGAATTTCTATGAGATAGTTCCGAAAGAGTGTTCAAAAGCAACGGGTATTCAGTATTTTTGTGATTATTTGGGAATATCAAAAGAATTTACTATGGGATTCGGTGACAGTACAAATGATTTGCCGATGTTAAATCATGTCGGAATATCGGTGGCTATGGGTGATGGCAATCCGGACATTTTTGATTCGGTTGATTATGTGACAGATCCTGTTATGAAAGACGGAATAAAAAATGCACTTATAAAGTACGGTGTTATTTAATGAATTATAACTTGATTTTTATCATAAAACAGGGAGGGGAATATCGATTATGGCGACAAAAAATGATGTTGTTTTGGAAAAACTATTAGCCGGTGTAGAACATGAAATCCTTCAGGGAGATACGAATACAGTCATAAAAGATTTGGCGTATGATTCCCGAAAAGTAACGGAAGGATTTCTTTTTGTGGCTATAGCGGGAACGGTTGTCGACGGGCATAAATTCATACCTGATGTTATAGAAAAAGGTGCTGTGGCAATAGTTGTAGAAAGAAATGTTGAAGATATACCGGAAAATGTAACTGTTATAAAAGTTGATAACGGCAGATCAGCACTAAGTCTGATTTCTCAGAATTACTATGATTATCCGATGAAAAAAATGACAACTATCGGAATAACTGGAACTAAGGGTAAGTCGACCACGACATTTTTGATAAAAAACATCATAGAAAAAGCGGGTAAAAAGTGTGGAATCATAGGAACGATCGGAGTTGCCATAGGAGATGATATAACTCCGATAGAGCACACCACTCCTGAGTCATATGACCTGCAGGGATATATCGCGGACATATACGAGGCAGGATGCGAATATATGGTTATGGAGGTGAGCTCGCAGGGCGTGATGATGGACCGCGTTGCAGGAATGCACTTTGATTATGGAGTGTTTACGAACATAACGCCTGATCATATCGGTAAAAATGAACATAGTGATTTCAATGATTATTTAAGCTGCAAAGCGAAGCTTTTTGATATGTGCAATGTTGGCATTTTTAATGCTGATGATATGCATACCGCAAAGATAATAAAAGGTGCTCACTGCGTAGTGAAAACTTACGGCATAGCAGGGGATGAGACAAAGCGTCCTGATATAGATGACGAGCAGTTTGTAGCTTCTATGGAAAGATATACCGGAAAGAGAGACCTGGTGGCAAGAGATGTAGAGCATGTAAATGATATGGACGAGCTATCAATGAGCTTCTTGCTTACCGGGCTTGTGAATACGAGAGCTGTTGTAGGGCTTCCGGGACTCTTTAATGTCTACAATGCGCTGTGCGCTGTCTGCGTAGGTACTCTGCTCGGCGTAAATGATGCTGATATAACAGAGGCAATCCGTCATGTGGAGGTCAGAGGAAGAGTAGAGGCCGTACCGACCGGAAGAGAATTCTCGGTGCTGATAGATTTTGCGCATAATGGCGTAAGTACGGAGAGCGTGCTGAATACGCTTCGCGGATACGAGCCGAAACGATTGATAGCGATATTCGGTTGCGGAGGAAACAGAAGTAAACTCAGAAGATACGAGATGGGCGAGGCGGCAGGAAAACTTGCTGATTTCTGCGTTGTTACAAGTGATAATCCAAGAACAGAAAAATTCGATGATATAGTAAAAGATATCATGGTCGGTATGGAAAAAACAGACGGGGAGTATACTGTGATTGAAGACAGAATGAAGGCAGTTGAGTACGCCGTTCAGAATGCTCAGTCAGGTGATATGATAGTGCTTCTGGGCAAAGGACACGAAGAGTACCAGGAGATAAACGGAGTGAAGCATCACTACAGCGAAAGAGAAGCTGTGGAGGCTGCGCTCGCTACGCTTAAGTAAGGATAATAACAAAGCCCGCTGTCGGGATGACAGCAGGCTTTAGTTTTTTTTCGGTTAATTCACACCGTATGTCGCATAATACATATCTATGCGAAGTTTGATGTCATCATCTATGACGATGCGACCACCGCATTCTTTTTTGTAAAGTCTTTCGATAACTTCAGACATATCGACTATAGCGGCTGTTTTGAAGCCGTAGGTTTTTGAAATCTCATCAAGAGCTGTTCCCTCGCCTGTTTTTCCTTTTTCAAGTCTGTTTAGTGATACGATGAGACCTACGATATCAACGGATGCCTGTTCTTTCAGAATCGGATAGGTTTCTTCGATTGATTTTCCCGATGTGGTGACATCTTCGATGATAACTACTCTGTCACCGTCTTTTAACTCGCTTCCAAGCAGGATTCCGGCGTCACCGTGATCTTTGATTTCTTTTCGGTTTGAGCAATATCTGATCTGTTTTCCGTAGAGTTCGTCGTATGCGATTGCTGTAGCTACGGAAAGAGGGATTCCTTTGTAAGCAGGTCCGAAAAGCACATCGAAGTCATCTCCGTAGTTTTCGTGTATTGCTTTGGCATAGTATTGTCCGAGACGCTTGAGCTGCGAGCCTGTCACATAAGCGCCCGCATTCATAAAAAATGGGGATTTACGACCACTTTTCAGCGTGAAATCGCCGAATTTCAACACATCTGATTCTACCATAAATTCGATAAATTCTTCTTTATAACTATCCATTTTGCACCTCCGGTATTTAGTGATATTCAAACATTGATAGGATAACATGAATTGAAACATAAATCAAATGATTTTGAAAAAAAGGACAAAAAGCGGGCGTATGGGCTTGCGGGCGTAGGTTTGATGTGATATAATGTTTTGGTACATTTTTGAATCGGTTATGGAGCGGATTATGAGCAAGATATTGAAAGATGCAAAGAGCGATAATCTGTATGTATGGATGGTGAACTCGATCACGGGGCACAAGATTTCCATACATGCGGGGCACGTGACATTTTTTCTTTTGTTGTCTTTTTTTCCGTTTTTGATGTTTTTGATGAAGATTCTCAGTTATACAGGTGCGGTGAATGCCGATGCTGCTATACAGGCACTTCATAACTATGATACAGTCGGCTCGAACTTCATCGCCAAGTGGATCGAAACCGTCGATTCAGCGTCAGGTGGAGTTGTATTCCTGGTATCTTTTATAGCTCTTGTCTGGTCCGGATCAAAAGGGATTTATGGATTGGCAACTGCTCTTGATGATATATATGCGACAACAAAAAAACGGAGTTTTGTTTTAAGAAGAATTTTTTCCCTGATATATTTTTTGATGTTTGCTTTGGTTATGCCCGGGATACTGGCATTGATCGCATTCGGATCTTTTATAGTTAAGTACATCAGAAGTGTTTTCCCTGTTTTAAATGATTTGGGATTTCTGATGACTGTATTCAGGTATGCGGTAACAATCATTGTTTTTTCACTGTTTTTTGCAGTGTTATACAGATTTATACCATCTACGCCTGCGGAATCATTGGCAGAAAAGAGGGAGAGAATCCTGTACAACAAAGGAAAAAAATTCAAAGACAGAAAGAAAAAACCGAAAAACAGAACGTATTTGAAGGAACTTCCGGGTGCCTGCGTGACGTCTGTTTTGTGGATAGTTTTTACGGCACTGTATGGAATATATATGAAATTTGAAATATCATCAAATGCGCTGTACGGAAGTATGACATCATTGTTTTTGTATCTATTGTGGTTATATATTTGTATGAATGTTGTATTTGTGGGAGCACTGTTCAACAACTTCAGATACCGTACCGGAAGGACAAAACTTATATATATAATTACTGATATTCCTGTGCTTATCAAATGTCTTTACAAGGGGATTATTCGCACGGTAACTGAGCGAAAAAAAGAGATAAAAGAAGTTGATACCGAAGTAAAAATAAAAGAAAAAATTGAAGAAACAGAAGAGGTTTATATAGAGGAAGAATAATGCTATATATTTGCGCTACGCCTATAGGAAATTTGAAAGATATATCATTAAGAGTTTTGGATACTCTGAAAGAAGTTGACGTGATTGCGGCTGAGGATACCAGACAGACGGTAAAACTTCTGAACCACTATGAAATAAAAAAGCCAATGATTGCATACCACGAGCACAATCGTTTTGAAATGACGCCGGTTCTTGTTGACAGGATGCTTCGTGGAGAGAATATCGCACTGGTTACCGATGCGGGAACGCCTGTAATTTCGGATCCGGGAGAAGACCTGGTCAGAGCCTGTATAGAATCAGGCGTGGAAGTGACATCGCTTCCCGGAGCTACAGCTTTTACAACAGCGCTTACACTGTCGGGGATGAATGCAAGAAGATTTACTTTTGAGGGATTTTTGCCAAAAGAAAAAAATGAATTAAAGGGTGTTCTTGACAGATTTCGTGAAAGTACAGTCACCACTATTTTTTATGAAGCTCCGCACAGATTGGTAAAAACTCTGGAAAAACTTGCGGATGCAGTGGGAGAGAAAGACAGAAAAATCACAGTGTGCAAGGAACTTACCAAAAAGCACGAGTGGTCGATGAGATTTGATTCGATAGCGGCTGCGGGAGCATTTTTTCGTGAAAAAGAAGAGCCAAGAGGCGAGTTTGTTTTGGTTATTGAGGGTTGTGATTCTGAGGAAATGGAGAGGGACAAACAGCAGGAATGGGAAAAGCTGTCTGTTGAGGAGCATATGAAAATATACCTTGAAAAAGGTGTTGATAAAAAAGAAGCAATGAAAGCTGTTGCAAAGGATCGCGGTGTGTCGAAGCGCGATATATACCAGGCATTACTTGAATTGGGAGGATAACAATGATTACATTTTTAGTTGGACTTGCAGTGTTGATAATAGGTGGCGCGATTTACGGCAGAGTGTGGGAAAAACTGATGAAACCTACGGATGCTGAGACGCCTGCAACCAAGCACCACGACGGAGTGGATTTTGTGCCGATGGGTAAGTGGCGCAACGCCTTGATAGAACTTTTGAATATAGCGGGCACGGGACCGATTCTGGGACCTATTCAGGGAATTCTGTTCGGGCCGATTGCATTTGTTACGATTCCGATTGGATGTATAATCGCCGGAGGAGTACACGACTATATGACCGGTATGATTTCTATAAGAAATGACGGGAAACAGACTCCCGTTCTGATCAGGGAATTTCTCGGAAAGCATATGTTCAAGATATACAATGTTTTTGTATGTCTGCTTCTGATACTGCTCAGCGTTGTATTTATATATACTCCGGGAGATCTGTTTATAGCGAATGTCATAAAAGGTGATACCGCGCCTTCCAATCCGGTGGTTTGGATTGTTTATGGAGGAATATTTGCGTATTATCTGATTGCAACGATGTTTCCGATAGACAAAATAATCGGAAAAGTGTATCCGATATTCGGAGCAATACTGTTGCTTTCTGCGGTTGGTGTTTTCATAGGAATATTTGTAAAAGGATACCCGTTGACTGAGATTTGGGAAAGCGTCGGAGGATTCCCATATCAGGGAAATTTTATACCGATATTTTTCGTGACTGTATCCTGCGGAATATGTTCGGGATTTCATTCTACGCAGGCAACTATCGTTTCGAGAACGGTCATAAGCGAGCAACATGGCCGTATGACTTTCTACAACATGATGATAGTTGAGGGATTTATTGCTATGATTTGGGCGGCAGCAACTATGGGTGCGATCAGACTCGGACTCACAAATCCTGATCAGATAACAGATGCATCAGCGCAGGTTGTCGGAGTGATAGCAAAAGATATGTTGGGAACAGTCGGTGGTATTATCGCAATCGTTGGAGTTATAGTTCTACCAATAACGTCGGGAGATACGGCGCTCAGGTCGCTCAGACTGATAGTGGGAGAAGCGCTGAACATAGATCAGAAAAACAAGAAAAATGCCCTCGTGCTGGCCTTTGTGCTATTCTCTGTTGCTGCAGCGATACTTGTTTGGGCGAAGCTGAATCCTTCCGGATTTAATTTCCTGTGGAGATATTTTTCATGGGCGAATTCTGTACTGATAGTATTTACATTTACTTTGATAGCGACATATATGAAGAGGCACAAGCTTCCGTATATACTGGCGGTACTGCCGGGAACGTTCTATATGTACGTGGTTACAAGCTACATCCTGAACGCGAAAATAGGCTTACATCTGCCCTGGATGGCGGCGTATATCGTGGCAGGAGTGCTGACATTGGCCTATGCGGTCACGATGATGTTCGTGGGCCGAGAAAAA
>JAIKWQ010000130.1 GCA_024684535.1 Eubacterium sp.
GGTCTTTTCCATATGATTCCGGCAGTAGGTTTCCATTCACATATATTTTTCCGTCCATAATCTGGATTGTCTCACCGGGAAGACCTATAATTCGTTTGATATAGCTGTCATGCGTAGAGGTCGGGAATACAATCACATCAAATCTCTCGGGATCGTGCAAGTAGTAACTAACCTGCTCGACGATTAATTCATCACCGTTTTTCAGTGTTTCTTCCATTGATGTTCCGTCAACTTGAGTATGATGAGCAACAAATTTTGTTATCACTATTGCGAGTACAAATGCAACTACAGCGCATATCAGAAGATTTCTGAAAAATCTCAAGACAGGATGTCCTTCATCGTACTCGACACTTTCTGTTTCGACTCCAAGTGAAACATCTCCGAATGAGCCTGTGTCTGCTATTCCTGTTATTTTTCCGGTGTTATGGATAACTGTTACGCTAGGCTTTTGATCAGGTTCATATACACCGAGTTCGGGCTCGGCAGGCTCCAAAACCAGTTCCATATCCCATTTTTTCGGAGATTCTATAGTTGTGAACTTGGACGGTTTTACAGGATCGACCAGTTGGTGTGGTTCGATTTTTCCTTCATCAACAGATTTTTTCGGGTCCTCAACCGGTTTAGCCGTATCCACAAATTCTACAGGTTTGTCAGGTACAGGTATTTCGTTTGTTTTTGATTCAGATGTAGAAAACGGCTGCTTTTGAGTGTGTTGTGTGGCCTCCTGTGGTTTAATTGTTGCCGGCTCAGGATTGGGCTCCGGCTCCGGCTTTGGCATTGGTTTTGGCTCGGGAGTAGTTTTCGTAGTCTGCGAGCTGACGTCCGGATTTATACCGTCCTTAAGAGAGTCAGGTACCACCAACGGTCCCTGATGATCGTATGAAGATGTATCTATACCCTGACTCTGAAGTATCTTATCTATATCAGAAAAGAGTTTATCAGGATTAAATCCTTCGCTCATTTATGGTCTCTCCTCAAAATACTGTCACACTGTTTCCAAACTTATTCTTCCAAGTCTTGAATTTCTAAAGTCATCCAAAAGCAAAAATGCCGCCCTGTCGAGATCTTTTTCACCACCTTTGCTCAAACAACCTCTTGCATCAGCAAGCTGTTCAAGCACTCTCACGCTATCTTTTTCGGTTTCAAATCCGTAATTTTCACTGATAAGTCCCGGATGCATTTCATCCAGGTATTCAATCAGATCCAACGCAAGGTCAGTGCTGATTATCAATTCATCTTTGATTGATCCGGTTAATGCCAGATTAAGACCTACCCTCTGGTCTTCAAACTTAGGCCAAAGAATACCGGGAGTATCAAGCAGTTCTATGGGGGTTGAACCCGCACCGGAAAGACGTATCCACTGTTTTCCTTTGGTCACTCCGGGTTTGTTGCCGGTTTTTGTACTTGCACGACCTGCAAAACTGTTTATAAATGTGGATTTCCCGACATTTGGGATGCCTACAATCATTGCTCTGACAGGTCTGTTTTTGATCCCTCGCTTCAAATCTCTGGCTTTTTTTTCAACGCTTGCTTTATCTATCAGGCTTTTAACCTTTTTTATTTCATTTTTGTTTTTTGCATTAATTGCAACTGTATATATGCCGTCATTTTCAAATTTTTCAATCCATTTACGCGTTTCTGATTCATCAGCCATATCAGACTTGTTCAAAACCAATATACGCTGCTTGCCGTTTGCAAGGCTCTTAATCTCGGGATTCTCACTGCTCAATGGAATTCTTGAGTCACGAATCTCTATTATTATATCTATAAGCTTTATATCTTCCCTCATAGACCGTATGGCTTTGGTCATATGTCCCGGGAACCACTGAAAATGCATATTTTTATTCCAATCTATTTATTTTTTTTCTTCTTTTTCAGGTCCTGATATAAGTGAAAAAGGATTTAACGCCAAAAAGACAGGCCCGATTATGTTTTCTTTTTTTACTTTTGTGAAACTCGAGCTCCTGCTGTCATCAAGATCGGTTCTTTTGTCACTTAATACAAAAAACTCATCATCACCAAGCAAGATTTCTTCTTCCGCCTGACCTGATGAAACATTTCTGTCGAATTCATATTTTTCTTCCGTCGGTGTACCGTTTATGTACACAACCCCGTTTTGCATCTTGATTTTTTCGCCCGGAAGTCCCAAAACACGTCTGATGATGATGTTTGAATCACTTACTTCATCGGACATGATAGCATTTTTTTCCGGATAGAACGCAATTACTGTCCCTCTGCTCGGTGAAGTAAAGTTGTAAATAAACGTATTTGCTATGACTTCTTCTCCGTTATAGAGCGTGTTATCCATCGCGCTGCCGATAACCTGTATCTTCTTCAAAGTAAAGTTTACAATAATCCAGGCCAAACCTACAACCAAACAGATTTCACCCAGATATATCAATACTTCTTTTATTATCTTTTTTCGACGTTCTTTTTTTGCTTCTTCCTCAAATCGAAGATTCATGACGGCTCCATTATAATCTCTTCAATATGAAAACGGGCCAACAAATCCGTTTCAATCAAATTCGTTGACCTGTTTTAACTCTTTTTCTTTAATTAGCTATTATTTTACAAGCTCTTTAACTTTCGCAGCTTTTCCTGTACGCTCGCGCAGATAATTGAGCTTAGCACGACGAACTTTACCACGACGTATAACCTCGATTTTCTCAACAACAGGTGAGTGAAGAGGCCAAGTTTTCTCAACGCCTACGCCGTTAGAGAACTTGCGGACTGTAACTGTTTCACGAGAGCTTCCACCCTGTCTTTTGAGAACTGTTCCCTCAAAAACCTGGATTCTCTCACGCTGTCCCTCTTTTACTTTAGCGTGTACACGTACGGTATCACCGACGTTGAAGTCAGCAATTTCGCTTTTCAACTGCTCGTCTTCGATCTTTTTGATGATCTCGTTCATTTTTTCTTCCTCCATTCTTTTCGATGTTCTTATCGTATATGTACAACAGCGGACCATCTACTTAATTTATCACAACATTCAGACTATACCACAATTTTCAGTCCACGTCAAGAACTTCTTTGCCAAATCTTGTCGCAACTGAATTTGCGTGCGCTGTCAGCTGTTCAGCCTTAGCAAATCTTATGATATCGTCCGATACTGCTTCAAGTGAATCTCTTGAATACGAAATCAGGCTTGTTTTCTTGATGAACTCATCAACTGAAAGCGGCGATGAGAACTTAGCGGTACCGTTTGTCGGAAGTACGTGGTTTGGTCCCGCAAAGTAATCACCCAGAGGCTCGCTCGAGTATTCTCCGAGAAAAATAGCCCCGGCGTTTCGTATATATGTCATTGTCTGATATGGATCTTTTGTCTGGATTTCAACGTGCTCTGATGCTATTTCATTCACAGCCTCTATAGCATCGTTCATATCATCGGCCAAAAGTATGTATCCGTAATTATCAAGAGACTGATTTATAATCTCGCTTCTTGAAAGCCTGTCTTTGAGCTTGTCTACCTCGTCAGAAACCCTGTCGGCAAGCTCTTTGCTTGTAGTAACAAGGATTGACGATGCCATCGGGTCATGTTCTGCCTGTGAAAGCAAATCAGCAGCTATATAGGCAGGATTTGCAGTTTCGTCAGCCAGTACAAGAATTTCACTCGGACCAGCAACGGAATCTATACCCACAATACCAAAAACAGTCTTTTTCGCAAGTGTAACAAAAATGTTTCCGGGTCCGACAATCTTGTATACCTTCGGAATGCTCTCTGTTCCGTACGCAAGAGCTGCTATGGCCTGTGCTCCGCCGACTTTGTAAATCTCGTGTGCTCCGGCTATATCGGCTGCAACCAACACCTCAGGAGTAACTTTGCCGTCTTTTCCGGGAGGTGTAACCATGACTATCTTTTCGACTCCGGCAACAACAGCAGGTACTACATTCATCAGAACGCTTGATGACAGAGGCGCTCTTCCACCAGGCACATAGACGCCGACTTTTTCTATGGCTGTTATCCTCTGTCCCAGCGTTATGCCTTTTTCGGTTGTTATGAAGCTCTGTCTGACTTGTTTTGTGTGAAAGTTATAAATATTGTCTCGTGATTTTTTGATAGTACTTATCAGCTCATCCGAAACACTGTCATAAGCATCATTGATTTCTTCCTTTGTGACACGAAGGCTATCCTTTGACAGAGTTACTTTGTCAAATTTTTCTGTCAGACGCACCAAAGCTTCATCACCGTTTTCTCTGACATCATTCAGAATTTCATCAACAGCCGGCTGAAAATCCGACATCTGCGATGCGCTGCGCTTCAGAAGGTTTGTCAGGATATCTTTTTTTGTGTTTGAATCAAGTTTAACTATTCTCATTTTTATTCCTCTTTTCCGGCATCCAAAACGTCCCTAAGGCCGTTTATGATTTTTGTTATGCGTTCTCTTTCGAGTTTCATACTTGCTTCGTTTACTATAACCCTGGCAGACAGAGGACAGATTGTCTCCAATACTTCCAGGCCATTTGCGCGAAGGGTCGATCCCGTTTCAACTATATCAACTATCACCTCAGAAAGGCCGACTATAGGAGCTAACTCTACAGAACCGTTCAGCTTGATAATCTCTACTGTCTGGTGTTTATTTTCAAAAAAATATTCTCTTGCAATATGAGGATACTTAGATGCCACACGTCGAATCTTGTTGTTTGCAAGATCTTCTGCCGCACTGGCAGGCCCCGCAACACACATATTGCATTTTCCGAGATTTAAATCCAAAACTTCAAGAACTTTCCTGCCTTCTTCAAGTATTGTATCGCTTCCGACAACACCTATATCAGCTGCTCCATATTCAACATATGTAGGAACATCCGATGTTTTTGAAAGAAAGAATCTCAATCCGAGTTCAGGATTTACAAAAAT
Organism: Eubacterium sp.; assembly: GCA_024684535.1. Taxonomy (GTDB): domain Bacteria; phylum Bacillota; class Clostridia; order Lachnospirales; family Lachnospiraceae; genus Eubacterium_F. The sequence goes on from JAIKWQ010000130.1 coordinate 4,856, forward strand.
CAGTTTTCTGGTTTCTTTGTCTCGAATCTCATCACAGGTGATTCCGCTTTTTTCAAGTAAATCCAGCGTTTGCATAGCAAGTCTTCCCTTGGCAAGCGCTATAGTTATATCTCTCATCAGTTTTCTCCTTCGGATTTTTCTTCAGTGAGGTTAAATACAGTTACTTCGCCGGTATCATCAATATAATTTATCTTTGAAAGTTGTCTTCTTTTTCCGTATGCTTTATATTCTTCAAGCGATATATCCGCGTTTTTTCTCATTAAAAATACGGATTTCCCTTCGCTTCTGAGCTTCGAAACCATATCAATGGCAGTGCTTCTGTTTGCAGATCTGTATAATACAAGGATATCTCCTTCGTCCAGATCTACCGGGATTTTTTGAGTGTCCAAAGCTTCCATAAGCTGGTCCAGCAAAAATACCACGCCCACTGCGGGGGCATTTTTACCGAACTGAGACATCAGGTTGTCGTATCTTCCGCCTGTAGCTATCGCTTCGCCGGTTCCGTAAGTATATGCTTTGAATATCACGCCGGTGTAATAATCATATCGGCTGAGCATACCCGGATCAAATGTGACATAATCAAGCATATCATAGCTTTTTAAAATCTCTCTGAGTTTAGTGAGCCTGTCTATCGCATCAAGTGTTGTCGGATTGTTTGTTCTTGTACGTATGAATTCCAAGCTGTCTGCATCACCGAAAAGTGATGTGAGCTCCGCGAGGATTTCTTTCACGCCGGGATTTACATCTTTTTCAGATAATAGCTGATGTATGGCGTGGGTGTTTTTGTTATCTATATATGTTTTCAACTTGGTTATTTCTTCATCCGAAAGATTGGTTTCTTCAAGAAGACCGTTTATTATTCCTGCGTGACCTATGTCAATCTGGAATGAATTCAAACCGCTTTTTTTCAAGCATTCTACGGTCAGTGTCAGCATTTCACCGTCAGCATCTGAAGAACTGTCACAGATAAGTTCCGCGCCAATCTGTGTTGTTTCAGAAAGCTTACCCTGATATCCTGACTGATGAATATAAGTATTTCCGGTATAACAAAGCCTTAACTGCATTTCCTCATCGGCATAGTATCTGGCAACACAACGCGCAATCTGAGGTGTATGATCCGGTCTGAGTACAAGCGTGTTGTTGTGTTTATCGAAAAACTTATACATCTTGTTTGAACTTACAGTTCCGCGCTCTTTGTTAAAAATGTCAAAAAACTCAAAGCTTGGTGTTTTGATGTCATTAAACCCATAGAGACGCATTTCACGACGAATCATCTCCTCGATAGCATCACGACGACGGCAATCATTGCCGTAAACATCTTTTACGCCGTCAGGAATAAACAATAAAGACTTATCAAATTCTAATTCACTCATAAAAATCTCCTATAATCAATATATTGATGATGGCATCTCTGAACGAGGGTTGAGCTTTGAGGATTTAAGAGCCTTTATAATCTCTTCTTTATGATCGGCGCTAAAAGCTTCCATTGTAATCTTCAACTCAACCGCAGCATTTCTGTTGGTGTTTACGAACTGGTTATGCTCAAGTCTGACAATATTTCCTCTTGCTTTTGCAATGATATCGGCAACTCTCAAAAGTTCTCCCGGTCTGTCCGGAAGCTGCACGCTCACAGTGAAAATTCGTCCACGTTCTATCAATCCATGCTGCACAACCGACGACATAGTGATGATATCCATGTTGCCGCCACTCAGTATACAAACAACTTTTTTGTCTTTTACATCCAACTGTTTAAGCGCAGCTACTGAAAGT
>JAIKWQ010000141.1 GCA_024684535.1 Eubacterium sp.
TACTCATCAGGATTAAAGAAAAGAAGAAAAAGAGAAGCAACCATTTTTAATGGTGGTAAGTACAGAGGAATCGATAATGAGGTGATAAAGTAGGAGAAGTATATTTGATGTCAATCGCGGAGGTGATAGAATATGAGTAAACGTAATATTAGTTTATTGTTATTGAGTGCGTTACTTATGACAGCATGTAGTACTATTAATAATCCGAGTAGCGATGTATCATCTGTTAATCAGGTTTATTCTGTGTCAGGAGTTGAGAGATATTCCGACGAATTATTTGATGGTCGTATCGGTTTTTCAACAATTGTCGATGAAAATGGAGAACCTTTGTTTTCAAAATACACTGATAATGGAAAAGGGACGATGTTTTCGCTGGTTGATAAGAATAAAAAAACAAGATTTGTGTTTAACGTAAACAACCCAATAGATCAGAATGAAGTCGAGCTGAGATACAAATCATTTCAAAAAGAATATTTTTTCTATTCAATGTCCAATACTGAAGGAACAAAATCAGTGTTGTGTTCGTTCAATATAAAGGCAAAAACCACAACAAATATACCTGTTAAAAACTATGTTTTTATTGGAAATTCGGGAAAAGCGTATGTATTAAATGGTACAGGTGTTTCGGTTTATGATGGAAAACTATCTGAAGTATCAAAAATAACGGGACTTACGATAAATGATAAAACTGAATTATTTGCCGTAAAAAAGAATGATATCTTTTACTCAACCGATAATTCAATGTATGTGTATTTGTCACAAGAAAAAAAAGAGAAGAGAATATGTGATTGTGGAGATTTGATTTTACAGGTAATGAACATACAAATTACTAAGGACAATATATATTTTATTGCAATGGGCGGTGAGAACGGTGATGAAGCAAGTTTGTATAGAGTTAATGAGAAAACAAACAAACCTGAAAAAGTAATTGCATCATTAAATAATATTCTTTCATTTGCGGCAAATGATACAGGCGTGTACTATACGGTTTGGGATAATTCAAGTGGACTTTTTGAAGTAAGAAAAAATGAGGGAAAATGTATTTGTAAGAATTTTGGTAAAAAAGTTCTTTACCCCGCGAAAGGCTGTATAATAAATCAAGAAAAAGGTGTTAATGACGGAAGTGTTTATTTGTTTGATATAAAAAAGAAGAAAAATGCAAAGGTGTTCCCTTGATTAATAGAGGTTTTTATCGTGATAATAATAGGAATATGTGGCGGCGTCGGGAGCGGTAAGTCAACGGTTGTTGATTTGCTTCATGATAAATATGGGGCGCAGGTGATAAAAGCCGACGAAGTCGGGCATCTGGCGTTTGAGCCGGGTAGTGAGACGTATCGGCAGATAACAGATCATTTTGGCGATGGTATTCTGGACGAGGACGGAAACATCAATCATAGGAAGTTAGCTGACAGGGTGTTTGCTGATAAAAATGAAAAAGCATTTGTTGATTCCGTGATTCATCCGTTTGCTCTGGGATATATCAGAGAAAAGATATCAGAGTGGAAAAAAACAGGCGAAGAGCTTCTGGTTATAGAAACCGCGCTGATGTTTGAGACAGGGTGCGACAGCCTCTGCGATGAGGTTTGGTTAGTTGCCGCAGATGAAAAAGTTCGCATCGAACGCCTGAAACAAAACAGAGGTTACTCTGAAGAAAAATCAAAAAGCATCATTGCCGCGCAGGTTTCTGATGATGAAATCATCGATCGGTGCGCGAGAGTAATAAATAATAACGGAAAGCCTGAAGAATTGAATGACGTTGTAATTGTATAAAAATGCCCTCGGTGCAAGCCGAGGGCATTTCGATTTCTATTTCAATCATATCATTTCTGTCCGTATTTAACCATAACTCTTTCGATTCTCTCGGTCGGATTCAGGTACTCTGATATCGATGAGTCGTGGTTGATTGTATCAATCAGGAGCGCGATATATTTGCTCATATCTACGTCGATATACCACTCGCGTTTCAGAAGTTCCGGATCCTGGTAAACCAGGTTGGTAGTCATCACGCGGTAAATCAAGCCGCTCTCATAAGCTTTGTCAAATACTGAAAGTCCGTTTGTAAAAAGACCGAAGGTTGAAGCTACGAAGATTCTTCCGGCCTTGCGGCGTTTGAGCTCTGTAGCAACATCTATCATACTTTCGCCGGATGAAATCATATCATCGATGACGACCACGTCTTTGCCTTCGACAGATGCGCCAAGGAATTCGTGAGCAACGATAGGATTTCTGCCGTCAACAATCTTTGTGTAATCCCTTCTCTTGTAGAAAGTACCCACATCTACGCCGATAACGTTTCCGAAGTAGATAGCGCGTCCCATAGCGCCCTCGTCAGGAGATATGATCATCATATTGTCGGCATTCATTTTTATATCAGGAACGTTCTGCAGAAGAGCCTTGATAAACTGGTATGTAGGCTGAACTGTCTCGAAACTTCCCAGAGGAATCGCGTTCTGTACGCGTGGATCGTGAGCGTCAAATGTGATAATGTTATCAACACCCATCTGTACCATTTCCTGAAGCGCAAATGCGCAGTCAAGAGATTCTCTGGTAGTACGTCTGTGCTGTCTGCTTTCATACAAAAATGGCATGATAACCGAAATTCTTCTGGCTTTTCCGCCGATAGCGGCGATCATTCTTTTCAAATCCTGATAGTGATCATCAGGTGACATATGATTTATCTGTCCGCAGACTTTGTAGCTCAAGGAATGGTTACACACGTCTACAAGAAGGAAAATATCTTTGCCTCGAACTGATTCATTGATGATTCCCTTTGCCTCGCCGGATCCGAAACGCGGACATTTGGCGTCTATGATATAGGAATTTTTTTTGTAGTTTGTGAAATGAATCTCCTGTGTCGGATCCATAGCAGCTTTTTTTCGCCAGTCAGCGATATAATTATCTACTTTTTTTCCTATCTCGCGACTTGACTCAAGTGGTATTATAGCTAAGTCTCCGTACGGAATAATCTTGTTTAGTTCTTTTTGTGTTGGCATCGTTAAACCCTTTCTTGTTTGTTACTCAGGCGTGCATCGAAAGTCTCAAATCGCTTCCGAAAAGCCTTAAACTCCTATAGTTACTCATTATTCTTGAAAAAACTCTCTCTGTGTATCTTTCATTGATTGATTTAAATGAAAGATTTGTCGAGATGATCGTAGCGTGGTTTCCGAGAAGTCTGCTCTCTATACAATGATACAACTGTGATGCCGTAAAAGCGTTGTTAAGCTCGGTTCCCAAATCATCAAGTATCAGAAGATCGCAATCAAGTATGTATGAAATCGTGGTATTTTTCTCCTCGTATTTCATATCATTATCAAACTGTCTCTGAGCAAGCAGGTCGAAAAATCTGTTCGCGTTCAGATACAAAACTGAATGACCGCTGTCAAGCAGCTCTTTTGCTATGCAGTGAGACAAAAATGTTTTGCCGACTCCGGTGTCTCCGTAGAGAAGGAGGTTTCCCGGCTCTTTGTCGAAGTTGTCGACGTATGATTTTGCCTCTTCGAATATCTCACTCATCGTATCTCTGGCAGAACGGTCGGTCATATTATCGACTTCATCCTCTGAGTAGAGAGTGATATCAAATGTATCAAAGTTTTCTTTTGTAAGTATATCTCGCAGGTTAGACTGCATATAGCAATACTCCACAGCTCTTTTTTTCAGACAGTGACATTTTTCTCCGCCGATATATCCCGTATCGTGACAATCAGGACATTCGTAGATAGGGTCGAGATAGTCCTCGCTCCATCCGTTTGCCTCGAGAAGCTCACGTCTTTCGTTTTTTAACTCTTCGAGTTTTTCTTTCAGGCTTTCAAGCGCTTCCGAATCTGTAGAGGCATCCCCTGTATCTCTCACAAAAGAAAGAGAGAGGTGTCTTGCTTTTGCCTCGAGTTCCTCGAGTTCAGGAAGTTTTTTCAAAACCTCCTGTCTGCGCTTATCCATCTCTTCGTGGGATGCTGCCTGTGTTTCGTAGTAGTGATACATCAGTTTTTCGTATTGGCTGTTTGTCAGGTTCATTGTGATTCCTTTCTCAAAAGCATCTGCTCAAGTGCTTCGTAGTCTTCGTCGCTGTAGTCACGCTGTTTGAAATTCTGAAAAGCGTTGCGTGAAGGTGTTCTGGTTCTGGCTCGAGGATTTGTCCTCGGTTCAGATGCTTTTTTCTTTTTATAATCATCATCCACTTTTTCTATATCGGAGTACATACGAACTCCTGAAGCGTACCAACTTGCTAGTATTTTTGATACATAATTTAAGTTGGTGTCACCGGTTTGGAGCACAGTGCGTCTGCACGCCTCCTCAAGTATATCTTGTGTGAAGCTGTATTCGCTCCAACCGTCGATGATTTCTTTTTCAGCAGGTGCCAAGTCGCGGTGTATGCCCAGAGCTTTGCGGATGATCAAATACTTTCCGCTGTATTCTGAGCTTTCTTCTTTTGCTTCCTCAGGAGTTGTGATTCCCTTCTTGGCCCAGTTGATAGCAATCGTTTCTATATAACGTGGTTTTGTTTTTCCTCTGCTCGCTGCAAGTTCATATAAATATGAAACAAGTTCGCTTGAAAATCCCAAATCGCACACCAGATACATAACCAATTGCATATGTGTCTGTGACAGTGGATTCTTCAGAGCCTTCTCGACAGCGTTTAGTGTCTTTTTCATTTCCTTGTCACGAGTAAGTGCATCTATGACATCTTCGCTGTAATCCGTCCTCTCAGGGATAGGAATCGAATCATCTTCAGGAATCATACGTTCCTCAGGCTGATTTTTCAGCACTTTCAGATGAGGTACCTGAGTGTCAACGAATGTTCGATCGCTGTCATACACTTCCGTATCCAAGTCGTGCAATGTGATTCCGTCTATATTCTCACCGTCGCCCGAAATGCTTAAGAGGCCCTCACGTTCCCAGAACCTGAGAGCGCGAACGATATCTCTTTCTGTGCATTCGAGTCTGTCGGCGAGGCTCTCGACAGAAACCTGTCCCGTAAGACCGGGATACTGGCACGCCATCAGAAGGTAGAGATAGACTTTGACGTGTTCGCCGTTTGCTCTTATTATATAATGAAGAATGACATCATTGGGAACCGATGTGTTTCCGCTGACGCCATCAGCAGTTATCAAAAAACCCATACAGGATCTCTCCTCATAGCCCTTAAATTTCATTTGCGAGGTATATCTTACCACAAAGTTTTCCACTATGCAAACCCTCATGATGGTGCACTTTTTCTGTAGAATTTTCATGTGCATAATGTGCATAATGATGATAACTACTCATAGGCCGACTATTTATGTAGAAAAAAAAGCTCCGACAGCCCGAAAAAACGTCAAAAAATGCAAATTTAACAAATCAGGGACTTATTAACCATAAAAAAAATCAAAAAATTATCCACCGCGAAATCATACGACTAAATGTGTATAAAACGGTGGATAATGTGTATAACTTATGCTTCTAAGAGATGCTCTCCGATTTCAACTATGTTTCCCGCGCCCATAGTTATCAACAAGTCCTCGTCGACTAAATTTTTTAAAATAAATTTTTCAATTTCCTCAAAAGTACGAATATACGTTACTTTTTTGCCGGCCTTCGAAATCAGGTCCGCGATGTCCTTCGAGGAGATGTCACCGGGGTCGGGTTCTCTTGCTGCATAGATGTCAGTGAGGATTACGTGGTCGGCTAAGGACAGAGCATCAGCGAAATCCTGCAAAAATGCTTTGGTTCTGCTGTATGTGTGAGGTTGGAATGCTACCCAGAGCTCGCGGTGAGGATAGTTTTTCGCCGCTTCTATGGTTGCTCTGATTTCAGTCGGATGATGAGCGTAGTCATCTATGATAGTGAAACCATTGCATTTTCCTTTGTATTCAAATCTTCTCTCGGTACCTTTGAATTCTTCCAACGCAGCTTTGACCGTATCGAAATCTGTTCCGGTAACCTCGGCAAGCGCGATACACGAAAGGGAATTTCCGATGTTGTGAACTCCGGGAACCGATAATGAGCAGCGGCCCAGGAGATCATTTTTCCTGTAGACGTCGAAAGAGGGATGTCCGAAATCGTCAAAGGTTATATTTTTGGCGTGGTAATCTGCGTCTCCGTCGATTGAGTAGGTCAGGATTTTACAGCTGAGTCCCGATGTGATTTTTTCTTTTTCTTCTATAGAAGAGTTTATGATCAGCGCACCGTCTGCAGGTATGAGCTCGGCGAACTGTCTGAATGAATTTCGGATATCTTCTATATCATGGAAGAAATCCATATGGTCTTCTTCTATATTAAGGATGATTCCGATCGTAGGAGCAAACTTCAGGAAGCTGTTTGTGTACTCGCAAGCTTCGGTAATGAAGTTTGGTGACTTGCCTATACGTATGTTGCCTCCGATGGCCGGGAGTATACCCCCTACAGAAATAGTAGGATCGAGTCCCGCTTTCAAAAATATGTGCGAGGCTATTGACGTGGTTGTGGTTTTTCCATGCGTTCCGGCGACAGCGACTGCAGTTTGATAATTTTTCATAACCTGACCGACCAACTCGGCGCGCTCCAACATGGGAAGTCCTGCTTTTTCAGCGGCCGCATACTCCGGATTGTCCGGGTGTATGGCTGCGGTATATACAACCAGGTCGATATCGTCTGTTATATTTGAAGCGACCTGTTCGTAAAAAACTTTGATTCCCAGACTCTCGAGATGAGAGGTAATCTGGCTTGCGGTCCGGTCGGAACCTGTTATAGTAAATCCCGATGAGTTCAACAATTCTGCGAATCCGCTCATGCTGATTCCGCCTATGCCTATGAAATGAACTTTGATCGGTTTTTTGAAATCAATAGTGTACATAGCTTTGCCTGTTCCTCCAAGATTAAATTTTATCAGATTGCGTCAGAGTAGTATCTGCGGGGATATTTTTCAACATGATGTGTAAAAAATCTGAATCTGACGCAAGATATATTATGTTTATTGTACCAATTATCTGAGAAAAAAACAAGTAGATATTATTTTTGTGCAAAATCCACAAAATTGAAAAAAAATCTTAATTTTTTTCGTAAAAAATGTTCACATTTTTGAAAAAGTGTGTTATAATAATGTCATCTTAACAACAACGGGGGATCAGAAATGATTAAGAAAGAAATGATAGCCATGCTTTTGGCAGGAGGACAGGGCTCCAGGCTCGGAGTTCTGACTGCAAATGTGGCTAAACCTGCTGTTGCTTTTGGAGGAAAATATCGCATCATTGATTTTCCATTGAGCAACTGCATCAACTCTGGAGTTGATACAGTAGGTGTTCTCACCCAGTATCAGCCATTGAAACTGAACACTCACATTGGAATCGGTATTCCTTGGGATCTGGACCGAAACATCGGTGGTGTCTCGGTGCTCCCGCCTTATGAGAAGAGTTCGAACAGTGAATGGTATACGGGAACAGCCAATGCTATCTATCAGAACTTAAATTATATGGAGTATTATAACCCTGATTATGTTCTGATACTTGGCGGAGATCACATATACAAAATGGATTATCAGGTCATGCTTGACTTCCACAAAGCGAACAACGCGGATGTCACAATGGCCACTATTCCGGTACCTTTGGAGGAGGCCAGTCGTTTCGGAGTTTGTATAACGGATGATTCACACAGAGTTCTTGAGTTTGAGGAGAAACCTGAACATCCGAGAAGCAATTTGATTTCGATGGGAATTTATATATTCTCCTGGCCGGTATTGAGAGAAGCTTTGATCCATCTGAAGGATCAGCCCGGATGCGATTTTGGAAAGCACATCTTGCCGTATTGCAAGGACAGAGGGGATAGGATTTTCTCCTACGAGTTCAACGGTTACTGGAAAGATGTGGGGACACTCGGTTCATACTGGGAGTCCAACATGGAACTTATAGATCTGATTCCGGTATTTAACCTGTACGAGGAATTCTGGAAGATCTATACCCGCAATGAGTGGCTCAGACCACAGTATATAGCGGGAGACGCCGTAGTCGACAAAGCCATTATGGGAGATGGTTGCGAGGTTTACGGTGAGGTTCACAACTCCGTTATAGGATCCGATGTCGTGATTGAAGAAGGAGCCATAGTCAGGGATTCAATCATTATGAATTCCGTATCTATCGGCAAAGGAACGGTACTTGACCGCGCAATCGTATCGGAGAATACTCAAATCGGAGCAAACTGCGTTCTCGGCGCAGGCGAGGAAGACGTAAAGAACAAGTTAAAGCCGGATGTATACGCCTTTAATCTTGTCACCGTCGGTGAAAACACCGTCATTCCTGACGGCGTGACCATCGGCAAAAATACTGCCATATCCGGAAAAACGAGCATAGAGGATTATCCCGGAAATGTTCTAACCGGAGGCGAGACTTTGATAAAGGCAGGTGACATGTTATGAGAGCGATAGGTATTATTCTGGCTGGCGGCGGATCAAGCCGCATGAAAGAGCTTACGGCAAATAGGGCTGCTGCGGCACTGCCGATTGCAGGAGCGTATCGCAGTATTGACTTTGCTCTTAGTAGTATGTCAAACTCGCACATCAACAAAGTGGCTGTGATAACACAGTACAATGCGAAATCACTGACAGAACATTTGAATTCATCTAAGTGGTGGGATTTCGGTCGTAAGCAGGGTGGACTCTATGTGTTCACACCTACACAGACACAGGGCAACAATTATTGGTACAGAGGAACAGCAGATGCGATAGCGCAGAACCTGGATTTCCTGAAAGAAAGCCATGAGCCATATGTTATCATAGCAAACGGTGACTGTGTTTACAAGATGGATATGAACAAACTCCTTGAGTATCATATCGAGAAAAATGCAGACATCACAATTGTTACAAAGGACTTGGGTGAAGTGGATGATCCCAGCCGCTTCGGAGTTGTTTCAGTGGATGCGAGCGGACTTATAACTGAGTTCGAGGAAAAACCGCTTGTTACATCCAAGACATTGGTATCTACGGGTGTTTACGTTATCAGAAGACGTCAGCTTATCGAGATGATTGAGCGCGCCGGATCTGAAGACGGATTTGATTTGGTGAAGGATATCTTTATCCGCTACAAGGGATTGAAAAAAATATATTCGTACCCGATGGATTCCTACTGGAGCAACATAACAGCAGTAGATTCCTACTACAAGACAAATATGGATTTCCTGAACAGAGATATCAGACAATACTTCTTCGGAGATTACCCGACGATAATGTCGAAAATCGACGACCTTCCTCCGGCAAAGTTTAACGCCGGCTCAAATGTGAGGAACAGCTTGATCGCCAGCGGTTGTATCATAAACGGAGAAGTGTCAGATTCACTTTTATTCAAGGAGGTGTATGTAGGTAACAACTCTGTTATCCGCAATTCAATCATATTAAATGATGTATATATTGGGGATAACGCGTATATTGAGAATTGTATCGTAGAGAGCCATGACACCATCAGTGCAAACGCCAGCTATACGGGCACTCCGGACAACATCAATATCATTCTTGAGAAAAATGATCGCTACGTAATGTAGTGACGAAACAATCAAATTAGGGGGTAAGTGATGCAGATTACGGACATAAGGATTCGCGTGGTTCAAAAGGAATCCAAAATGAAAGCCGTAGTATCTGTAACCTTTGACGACTGTTTCGTGGTACATGACATCAAAGTAATTGAAGGAGAGAAAGGCTTATTTATAGCCATGCCCAGCAAGAAGACACCAGACGGCGAATACCGCGATATAGCGCATCCGATCAATGGAGATATGAGAAAAATCCTCATGGATGCGATACTTGACAGTTACAAAGAGGAATTTGCAAAAGTTCCTGACGCTGAAGGTGAAACGGAAACTACAATTGAATAATTAACCATGCATGGAGCCCGCGTTTATATGACGCGGGCTCTATTTGCATTTTTCTTTAATATATGTTATAATTCAAATCTGTGTATTTTAATGAAATGAAGACAAACGGAGAGTGCGATGTTTCTTGTAGCAGGACTGGGAAATCCCGGAACAAAATACGCCGCAACAAGGCACAATATCGGTTTTGACAGTATCACATATTTCAGTGACAGATATGATGTGAGAGTCGGAACAAAAGAGGGCTACGCTCTCACAGGTCGTATGATTCTGGAGGGTGAAAAAGTCCTTCTTGCGATGCCGCAAACTTATATGAATGAGAGCGGAAGATCGATAAGAGCGCTCAAAGATTTCTATAAATTTGATACGAAAGATATTATTATACTGTGTGATGATATCAATCTTGATATAGGTAAAATCCGGGTGAGACCGAAAGGGAGCGCGGGAGGTCACAACGGGTTAAAAAGCATCATAGCGCACCTGGGAACGGAAGAGTTTACAAGGGTAAGAATTGGTGTCGGCGGAACTCCGGAAAACGGCAACCTGATAGACCACGTTTTGGGACGTTTCGGGAAAGAAGAAGATGCCAAGATCAGAGATATTTTTGAATTGGTACACGAGGCTGTAACTACAATTATAACTGATGGAACGGATGCAGCTATGAACAAGGTGAACGGGAAGCAGGTATAAAGATGGAGTCTGTACTTAAGCCTCTGTGTGAGACGAAAGAATATGCCGGGCTTATGTCCGCCTTGAAAAATGGTGTATCTCCGGTCGAAATGACAGGGCTTATTGACCCTGCAAAAAGTCAGCTTGTGGCAGCAGCCGCTTGTGAAAAAAAATACAAAATAATAGTAACTTATGATGAAGCTAAAGCCAGAGAAATAGTAGCTGATATGAAACTCTATGACAGAGAAACAGTTTATTATCCCGCTAAAGACTTGATATTTTTCAGCGCTGATGTGCGTGGTCAGGCTATCACGAAAGAGAGGCTTGCGCTTATCAGAAGACTTACATCAGATATTCCCACGACTATAGTCACCACCATAGACGGCGGGATGGATATGTGCCTGCCGTATAAGTATTATCAAAAATATGTGAAAGACATAAAAGTCGGAGAGACTATCGACATACCTGAATTTACTGCTTTGATGACGGATATGGGATATGAGAATGTTGCGGAAGTTACCAGAGAAGGTGAGTATTCGATTAGGGGCGGAATTGTAGATGTATTTCCGATGACGGAGGAGACGGCATACAGAATTGAGCTTTGGGACGATGAGATAGATAATATAAGAAGAATTGATGTCGAGAGCCAGAGGTCTGTAGAGAAGGTCGACGGTTTCAGGATACCTCCGGCGACAGAAGTTATGTTAAATGAAGATCAGATTGCTGCCGGTATGCACAGGATAAAACAGGAATCTGAGGAACTGATCAGAGAGTATAAAAAAAATAAAAATAATGCTGCAGCAGCAAGACTGAAAGATGTTATAGAGAACTTCAAAAACTCTTTTGAATTATATCATGGAATGGTAAATCTTGAGAGTTATATTAAGTATTTTATAGATGAAAAACCGGTTTCGTTTTTTGATTATTTTTCAGGAAAAGATGCGATTGTTTTTATCGATGATCCGGCACGGGTTGAAGAAAGAGCAGAGGCTATAGAAGCCGAATTCAGGGACAATATGAAACGTCGCCTGGAGGAAGGATATATATTGCCGGCGCAGGCTGATATATTGTTTTCTGCAACAAAAGTAACAGAAAAATTACTTGGATTTCAAACGGTTTATATGAGCCTTCTTCAGGGAGGGTTATCAGGTTACAAAGCAAAAGAAGTTTTCACTGTTGATGTGAGAAAGGCGCCTTCATATAACAACAATTTTATCATGTTATGTAAGGACTTAAAAAAATATTCAAAAGACGGTTACAGAGTCTTGGTTGTATCTGCATCCGCTACCAGGGCGAGGAGAATGTGCGATGATTTGCAGGATTATGATGTCTTGGCATTTTTCTCGGAGGACAGTGACAGAGAAATAAAACCCGGTGAGGTTATGCTCGTTAAAGGAAATTTAAGAAACGGCTTCGAGTACAGCGGACGAAAGTATATAGTCTTTACCGAAGGGGATATATTCGGAACCAGGAGAAAAAGGAAGAAAACCAAAAAGTATACAGGTAATTCCATACATAGTTTCAATGATTTAAAAGTCGGGGATTATGTGGTTCATGAGGAGCATGGACTGGGTATATACGAGGGAATAGAAAAGATAGAAACTGACCATGTGATCAAAGATTATCTGAAGGTTTCATATGCAGCAGGGAGCTCGCTCTACGTTCCTGCGACCTCGCTTGAAGTTCTCCAAAAGTATGCTGATTCTGATGCGAAACCGCCTAAGCTTAACAGGCTCGGTTCACCGGAGTGGAAGAAAACCAAGTCAAAAGTCAGGGCTGCCGTAGATGAGATAGCGCAGGAATTGGTTGACTTGTATGCTATCAGGAGAAAAAAACGAGGGTTTATTTTTGATGCTGACACCGTATGGCAAAAAGAGTTTGAAGAACTGTTTCCGTATGATGAAACTGAGGATCAGCTCAGGGCGATAGAGCAGACAAAGTCTGATATGGAGAGTGACCGTATCATGGATCGCCTGATTTGCGGTGATGTAGGGTACGGCAAAACTGAAATTGCGATACGCGCGGTGTTCAAAGCTGTGATGAGTGGGAAACAGGCAGCGGTTTTGGTGCCTACGACCATACTTGCAAGTCAGCATTATCAGACGTTTGTCGACAGAATGAAAAAGTTCGGAGTCGGAATAGGACTTCTTTGCAGGCTCAGGACGAAAGCAGAACAGAAGAAAGTCATAGAGGGCTTAAAAAAAGGAACTGTTGATGTTGTTATAGGAACTCACAGTATGCTTTCGGATTCAGTTGAATTCAAGAACCTGGGACTTTTGGTGATAGATGAAGAACAGCGTTTTGGAGTCAGACACAAAGAAAAAATAAAACAACTGAAAAATGATATAGATGTACTCACGCTTTCGGCTACACCGATACCGAGAACACTTCATATGAGTCTCATAGGTATCAGGGATATGAGTGTGCTTGAGGAAGCGCCGGTTGACCGTATGCCGATACAGACATTTGTTATGGAAATGAGCGACCAGATAGCCAGGGAAGCTATCATGCGTGAGATCAAAAGAGGCGGACAGGTCTACTATATATATAATCGTGTAAACACTATAGAGACAGTTGCGGGCAGACTTGCAAAAACAGTACCCGAGGCCAGAGTGGCGTATGCGCACGGTCAGATGTCGGAGAGACAGCTCGAGGATACCATGTACAGATTTATCGAGGGCGACATAGATGTTTTGGTTGCAACAACGATAGTTGAGTCGGGGCTTGATATACCGAATGTGAATACTATCATAGTTGAGGATGCAGACAGGTTGGGTCTTTCACAGCTCTATCAGCTTCGCGGACGTGTCGGAAGGAGTGGCAGGTCGTCCTATGCATTTATGATGTACAAAAGGGACAAAGTCCTCAAGGAAGTTACGGAAAAAAGGCTTGCGGCTATACGCGAGTTCACCGACTTAGGTTCAGGGTTCAGGATTTCAATGAGAGATCTGGAATTGAGAGGAGCGGGAAATATTCTCGGAACCGGACAGCATGGACATATGGCGGCAGTAGGGTATGATTTGTACTGTAAGATGCTTGACAATGCTATCAGAAGGCTCAAAGGTGAGGAAATCCCGGATGAGGAATTTGAGACTTCGGTGGATATAAAAGTAGATGCATTTATACCGCCTGAGTATATAAGTAATGAGTTTCAGAAGCTTGATATATACAAAAGAATCGCTGAGGTAGAGACTGATGCGGAGCGCGAAGATATGCTTGATGAGTTAAATGACAGATTCAGGGAACCTCCGAAATGCGTGTTGAATCTGTTGGATATAACGCTTATCAGACGAAGGGCTCACGCGGCTTATATCACATCCATAGAAGAACTTGGCGATGATTATATATTAAAAATGTACAGAGAGGCAAAGGTGGATCCCACGAGGATTCCGGAGCTTATCATACAGGAAAAAGGAAATCTGAAATTTGTGCCTGAAAGAAGCATAGTCAGGAGAGGAAAAGAAGTTAAGCTTGATCCGTATTTTTGTTACAGAAAAGAAGGCAATCCCCTCGATAGAATCAGCTATGCAGTGGGACTTATAGAAAAAATAGTTGTCAAAGAATCAGTGGAGGTTGATGATGAATAATAACCAGAAAAAAATGGCTCGTTTTGCGCTCTCGCTTTTGTTGAGCGCAAGTGTTTTCACAGGGCTTACATCCTGCGGTTCCGGAGAGGGAAAAGATCAGGAAGCAGTGAAACTGGAGGATGCCGTTTCGGTTGATTCCGGCGCACTTAAAAATGATTCCTGCGCAATCGCAGTCGGTGATACTCCGGTCACATATGAAGAATACAAAGCGTATTATTATTTTATGGAGAATCAGTACACTGAGTTGCTAGGAGAAGAAGTTTTCCGCAGACCGGCAGGCAAGGATAAAACTATCGGACAGGAAGCTATAGAGGAGGTTCTCCGACTTATAATTCAGGTAAAAGTTATCTGTAAAGAAGCTGAAAAACAAGGTGTTGTTTTGGAGGCTGATGAGAAGGAAGATGCCAAGTACAGCGCAGAAAAATATATTGCATCTGTTGACAAAAAAACCGCTTCCGAAAACGGAATTAATTCTCAGATGATAACAAAGATTTTTGAGGAAAACAAAATAGCACAGAAGATGTACTACAAGGTTACCGGAAATATAGAATCAACACTTACTGAAGACCAGACCAATGCATACAGAGTGCAGTTGATATTTAAAAAAGCAGAAGGTGATAAAGCGGTTCAGAAAAATGATATGGAGACGCTTAGAGGAGATATCCAGTCTTCAGACAAAAGCTTTTATCTGCTGGCAGAAAAAGAATCCGATAATCCTGAAATTGAAGCTGTGATCGGACCGATGGATTCGAGAAAAAATCTGTTCAATGCCATAATGAAAACAAAAACAGATACCATAAGCCCGGTAGTTGAGGAAGCAGATGGTTTCTATCTGGCATTTGTTTTGGAAAAACCGAACGAGGAACTGAACAAAGAATACCAGAACGAAGTTATCAGCAAAATGCAAACTGACACATTCCAGAGCGAGTATGACAAATGGTCAAAAAACTATGATGTCGCGGTCAGTGATTCATTGCTGTCGAATTAAAAAACTGTAAGGGGACATTTTTATGAAAAGAGCGTGTGGTGTACTTATGCCTGTTGCGAGCCTGCCGTCCGAGTATGGTATAGGCTGTTTTGACGAGGCTGCGTATGAGTTTGTGGACAGACTTGCCGAGGCGGGACAATCCTACTGGCAGGTGCTTCCTATGGGACCGACGGGTTACGGTGATTCTCCGTATCAGTCGTTTTCGACGTTTGCCGGTAACCCATATTTTATTTCGTTGAGGGCGCTCATAAAAAAAGGTTACCTGACGGCGGATGAATGTGCTGAGATTGCTTCCGGAACCAATGATCAGATAATCAAATACGATTTTATATATGACAGGCGCTTTAAGCTTCTCAGGAAAGCATTTGAAAAAAGCGCGATAGAGACGGATCAGGGTTTTGCTGATTTTGTTCGGGACAATGAGGAATGGCTATCTGATTATGCACTGTATATGGCGATTAAGGACGATCACGACGGGAAGAGTTATCTCGAGTGGGAGGAGGATATCAAAACCAGAAAGCCTGATCAGATGGTTGCCTACAGAAACAAGCTGATAAATGATGTTACTTTCTATCAATTTTTGCAGTATGAGTTCTATACGCAGTGGGGTGAGTTAAAAGAATACGCAAATCAAAAAGGGATAAGAATTATCGGAGACATCCCGATTTACGTCGCGCTTGACAGCGCTGATACCTGGGCTCATCCGGAACTGTTCAAGCTTGACGAAGACAGAAATCCGATAGCTGTTGCCGGTTGCCCGCCTGATGCATTTTCCGAGGACGGACAGCTCTGGGGCAATCCTCTCTATGATTGGGATGCGCACAGAGAAGACGGATTCGAGTGGTGGGTCAGCCGTATCAAAAAAATATATGAATTATTTGATGTTGTAAGGATAGATCACTTCAGAGGATTTGATGAGTATTATTCGATTCCGTACGGGGAGAGGACTGCCAGAAACGGTGAGTGGTTGCCGGGGCCCGGACTTGATGTTTTCCGCGCGGCAAAAAGAAATTTGGGAGATTTTGATGTGATTGCCGAAGACCTCGGTTTCCTGACGGATTCGGTGATAGAGATGCGCGAGAATTCCGGATTTCCGGGAATGAAGATTCTTCAGTTCGCGTTTGATTCAAGAGAGGAAAGTGATTATCTTCCGTATAAGTACGACAGAAACTGTGTCGTTTACACAGGTACTCACGACAATTCGACTACATACGCCTGGATAGGTGAGATGAGTGCACCGGATAAGAAAAAAATGCTGGAGTACGTGGGTACATCAGTGTTTACGGGAAGAAAGAAGTTGACCTGGAAACTGATTGGTCTTGCGCTTGCCAGCGTGGCTGATTTGTGTATTATTCCGATGCAAGATTATCTGTGCCTTGACAATCTTGCAAGAATCAACACGCCGTCTACGCTGGGATTTAACTGGCAGTGGCGTATGAAGAAAAATGCTTTTTCGGAAAAGCTTACGAAGCGAATGCTTGAAGTGGCTAAACTCTATGGCAGGATTCCGTTGCCTGAGAGTGAAAAATAGAAAAAGCTTAATTTTGTTATTTTAGAGAATAACCGGTGTCTGCTGATACTCATTCGGGTAGCAGACGCCGTATTTTTTTTTAAAAATATTCCGATAGAGGTCAGCAGCAAAGAGGTCCTGTGATTTATAGATTCCTCTGTCATATGAGGGAAGTTTTGGCAGGTCGTCCGCCAGGCGGGTGATGATATGAAGCTGATTATTGTCGTCTTTTATTGTTTTAATAATATGGCTAGCTTCCTCTTTGAAACCAAGCAGGCGCAGGCAGTTTACATTATTGTTAACATCAGATAATCCCAAGAGCGACTGCATCAGACACCTTTTTATCCTGCTTGTTGTGAACGCCTTAGTTTTTATTTTTTCTGTGAATTCCGTCACTGTGGTGAATTCATCCAGTGAGTTTGCAATCCTGTTTGCGAGATCATTTGACAGATCTTTAGGGCAATGAGTATTGGTTTCTTTGCCATATTTAAATGTATTTTTCAGACTGTAGTAAACCATATCGGAAAAATAATCTGCTTCTATATGAGGCGTGTTCTGAGATTTTAAGTGAGCTCGAAGCGCGGTTGATGACGGATACTCTTTGTCGCCGTCAGTTGAGCTGATGTTAAAAGCAGATGTATCACCGTCGTCGTACGCCTGGCCTTCTCTTTTGATCGTGATTGGAACAATATTTGAATTAAGTTTTTTCAGCGCGTGGCAATACTCGATACCGAGTATGTTGTTTGGGGTTTTTAAGAAATCATCATCGGGGTATTTTTCTGAAAGTACAGAAGTTATTGCGGCATCTCTGGCGTCTGCATACGAGCTGCCGTTTTTCAACGCATCGGTCAGCACTTTCTGAAAAATGCTCCCTTCGCGGTCCGCGTCAAGCAAAACATTTGCAGTCTCTGTAAACCTGTCAATCTCTCCGTATTCGCTTCCGAAGCAGATGTGCGTTATAATTCCGAGTCTATCAAGCGCCTGAACAGCTCCGTATGCAAAGTCGCCCGCGCTTGAGACAGCAAATCTCACCGGAAGTTCAAATACTACATCCGCGCCATTTTTCAGCGCTTCTTTCGTTCTGGAATACTTATCAAAAAAAGCAGGCTCACCGCGCTGAACAAAATCGCCGCTCATGATAACCACACAAAAATCAGCTCCGGCAAGCTCTTTTGCTTTCCGAATCTGGTAAGCATGCCCGGCGTGGAATGGGTTGTATTCAGCTACGATACCTACTACGTTCATTGGTTGGTTCTCCGTTGTATTTTTCTTTGATAAATGATCATTAGTGTTACGAGTTATACTTTAGCATATTTTTGGCGAGTAGACAAGTGGTTGACAAAATCACGTTTTTTGCTAAAATAACCTTACAAAAATGCAGAATTATCAGATTTAGGTTATGAGATTAAGGATATAAAGCGAAATAAAAAAATAATTTTAACTCTTGATAAGAATGCTTAAGAATGATATAGTAGTAAAGTGGCGTCGATATGACGCGAATATGACATTGCATATAAGCATTTGAATGGAGGAATCATGGGCGGATTTTTCGGAGTTGTAGCAAAAAAGAACAGAAACAAAGATTTTGACTGCACATTTGATTTGTTCTTCGGAACTGATTATCATTCTCATCTCGGAACAAGACGAGGCGGAATGGTAGTATATGGAGAAGATGGTTTTGATCGTGCTATTCACAACATAGAAAATGCTCCTTTCAGAACAAAGTTTGACAAAGATGTTCACGATATGAAGGGACATATGGGAATCGGATGCATATCTGATTACGAACCGCAGCCTCTTATCGTCAGATCGCATCATGGTACATACGCGATCACCACAGTCAGCAAAATAAACAATGTCGATCAAATCGTTGCGGATATTTTTGCTGAGAATCAGATACACTTCCTGGAGATGAGTGGTGGAGAGATAAATGCCACTGAGCTTGTTGCTGCTATCATAAATCAGAAAGAAAATCTGATTGACGGTATCAGATACGCGCTTGAGGTAGTTGACGGGTCACTCACGCTTATGCTGATGACGCCGAAAGGCGTATATGTAGGTCGTGATAAAAATGGCCGAACACCCGCGTTTATCGGAGAAAAAGATGATGCCTATTGTATAACATTTGAAGACTTTGCATATAGAAATCTGGGTTACAAGGATATGAAAATTCTGGGACCCGGAGAGATAGACGTAGTAACTGAAGAGGGAGTGAGAACGCTTGCGGCTCCCGGCACTGATATGAAGATATGTACATTTTTATGGGTGTACTATGGATATCCTTCAAGTTCATACGAGGGGATCAGTGTTGAAAAAATGAGATACAACTGTGGAGCATGTCTCGCAAAGAGAGATAATGTCAAGCCGGACATCGTTGCCGGAGTTCCTGATTCGGGAACGGCGCACGCGGTCGGATACAGCAACGCTTCAGGAATCCCGTTCTCAAGACCGTTTATCAAGTACACACCTACCTGGCCGAGATCATTTATGCCGACAATTCAGAGCAAGAGAGATCAGATAGCAAAAATGAAACTCCTGCCGGTTCACGATTTGATAGATGGAAAAAGCCTTCTTCTCATAGATGATTCAATTGTCAGAGGTACACAGCTTAGAGAAACAACGGAGTTTTTGTATGAGAGCGGAGCAAAAGAGGTCCATATCAGACCTGCGTGTCCTCCGTTGGTGTATGGTTGTAAATATCTGAATTTCTCCAGATCACGTTCTGAGATGGATTTGATTACCAGAAGAGTGATTGTAAAACTGGAGGGAACCGAAGATGTTTCAGAAGAGGTTTTGAAAGAATACACCGACCCCAACAGCGAAAAATACGACAAAATGGTTGAGGAAATCCGCAAAGAATTGAACTTTACATCACTCAGGTACAATCGTTTGGATGATCTGCTTGAAGCTGTCGGACTTCCTGCTGAGAAGCTTTGTACTTACTGCTGGAATGGAGAAGAATGATTATTTTTTCTTCTTTTTCGGAAGATCAAGATATTTTCTGTTGATGTTGTCTTTCAACACATCAAAGATATAATCATAGTCGAATTTATATCCGCCTGCACCGCGTACTCCGTGTGTGTCGGCGGATTTTTTGCTATAGTCTTTCAACCAGACAACGTGGATGTTTTGGTGTCCTGAGCGGTACTCTGTCACTGCGGGGATAAGCTTGGGGTCTTTTATTTCCACTTTCATATCTCCGTCTTTGTCGTGTGAGGCTGCAAATTTAAGCGACAGAACAGCACCTATCAAGTTGTCTGATTTTGATTGTCCTGACAGGAAATTTCCGAGACTGTATGCACAGAATGCTTTTCTGCCTTTATTCTTGACCCATTCAGCGTCCTGAACTACGTGCGGGTGGGTTCCTATTATCAGATCTGCGCCCCAACCGGTTAAGTCTTTGGCCATCTGACGCTGCGAAGAGTTTATCTCGTGTCGATCCTCATCGCCCCAGTGACAGCTGACTATCACGACGTCTGCTTCTCTGTGAGCGCGCTTGACCTGCTTCTTGATAATCTCTGTTTCGCTTAGGAAGATTACCCTTGATTTTGAGCCTTTCGGCGTCGGCAAACCGTTTGTACCGTAGGTGTAGGATAAAAATGCGAATTTTATGCCATTTACTTTTTTTATCGGAATGTCCTTGTAGTTGCTGTTTTTGACAAGTCCAACAGCCAAAGTGTCATCAGGCATTGATTTCCAAAGCTTTTGTGTAAGAGAAAGACCTTTCGCTTTTTGATCATATGTATGATTTGTGGATATGTTGAATACCCTGAAATTGATTTTATATAAATCTCTGGCTACATCACCCGGAGATGCAAAACGAGGATAACTCTTTGGCTCTATACCGTCAGTAACCAGAGTTTCCTGATTGATCCAGTTCAAATCTGTCTTTTTGAAAAAGTCAGCTACAGATTTGTAGCAGTACTTAAAATCGTATTTTCCTTTTTTACTGCGTTGTCTTGCCTGTGAATACAGGTAGGAATTTATCAGATTGTCACCGCAGGCTGCGAAGGTTATTTCTTTTTCAGGTTCATCCTCGTCTTCTTCATCATCTGAAGAATCCACAGATGATCCCGAGACAGAAGTGTTGCTGTGCACAGGACTGTCAAACTCGTTCGGCGAGTGATAGCTTGTTACGGGTGTTGTTACCCGATTCATAGCGAGTTTGTAGCCTATATATCCTGTTCCGCAGCAGCCAAGCAGCAGAAGAAGCACTATCAGAAACTTTTTCATATCAATCCCTCATTCCGGAGCGCATACAACGTCCCTGGTTGTTATTATATCATTTAGTTTACTCATACGCAAGTTTACCTTGTGTTTTTGAAAAAAATGTTGTATAATTTCCATTGATAGGCTATTTTGATATATGCTTACCAAATTTAAAAATATCTTGAAAGTAAGGTGAATATCGATGGAAAAACAGAATATCGACTGGGGAAACATAGGTTTTGGTTATATGGAAACCAGACAGCGATATGTTTCAAATTTCAAGGACGGCAAATGGGATGACGGCGCGATGACCATGGATGATACCGTCGTTATCAATGAGTGCGCAGGTGTCCTGCAGTACGCACAGACCTGTTTTGAAGGTTTGAAGGCATATACAACTGAAGATGGTCGAATCGTCACATTCAGACCTGATTTAAATGCTGAACGTATGCTTGACACTACAGCAAGACTTGAGATGCCGGGATTCCCTGCAGACAGATTTTTGGATGCGGTTGAAAAGGTTGTTGCAGCCAATGCTGATTATGTACCTCCGTATGGATCAGGAGCTACATTGTACTTGAGACCGTATATGTTTGCAACAGGACCGGTTATTGGAGTTAAACCATCGGATGAATATCAGTTCAGGCTTTTTGCTACTCCGGTTGGACCGTATTTCAAAGGTGGAGCGAAGCCTATAACAATCAGGGTTTGTGATTTTGACAGAGCTGCTCCTCACGGAACAGGTCACGTGAAAGCGGGACTTAACTACGCGATGAGTCTGCATGCTATAGTAGATGCTCATAACAAAGGATACGATGAGAATATGTATCTTGACGCTGCTACCAGAACTCACGTAGAGGAGACAGGTGGAGCAAACTTCATATTTGTGACAAAAGACAACACTGTGGTTACGCCGAAGTCAAACAGTATTCTGCCATCCATAACCAGAAGATCACTTATGTATGTTGCAGAAAAATATCTCGGACTCAAGACTGAGGAGAGAGTTGTTTCATTTGAGGAAGTCAAAGACTTTGCTGAGTGCGGTCTTTGCGGTACGGCAGCTGTTATTTCACCGGTAGGAAGAATCGATGATCACGGAAAAGAAATTGATTTCCCAAGTGGAATGGATGAGATGGGACCGATAACGAAAAAACTCTATGATACATTGACGGGAATTCAGATGGGACATCTTGAAGCTCCTGAAGGATGGATTCACGAGATTAAAGTAGACTGATACAGTAGGCCTGAAGCATCTTTCGGAATATTTTTATAAAAAAATGAGGTACTTATAGGGATGATGAACACTGAAAGCAAATACTTCAAG
>JAIKWQ010000151.1 GCA_024684535.1 Eubacterium sp.
TGGTTCCGCTCTCACTGACTTTCAGACCCGTAAGAAAAAAGAGATTTACGACAATAAAACCGGCAAGTCGATATTGTTTTATGTCAGCGCGAGTATGCTCTATGATCACGGAATGAGTGGTCTTGAAAAGATGAAGCAGGCATATGAGATGCTCGGAGATTTTGATGTTGTATTTTTGCAGGACAAATACGCGGGAGATATTCTTGATGATATGCCGGAAGTGCTTGGCGCTTATGAAAAATGGCTCGATGAGGCTCCCGACTCCGACAGGGTGAAGGTTATTACGGAGATTTCCGAGAATACGGTAGAATCCGTCGACGGCTACTACGGTGATGCCGGAATTGCTATGCACAGATGTAGGATGGCAGGCAAGGCATTTTTGATGGAGACGCCCGGAAAGACGGTGGAAGATGAGGCGCTCGGAACATTTTTATCGGATGTGATGAGTCGTGATTACAGTGTTGAAGTGACGGATTTTGGCAGGAAAATCCTTGAAATGCTGTAGAAAGGCGTGCGAAAGACTTGGGAAACGAGGCTTGCATAAAACCTCAAAATGTGGTAGAATACTGTAAATGTGTGTGGAGGTAAATCGGATGCAGGCAATCATTTTGGCGGCCGGTATGGGAAGGCGCCTGAAAGATTTGACGAAAGACCAGACAAAGTGCATGGTTACGGTGAATGGCGTGTCACTGATCGAGCGTTTGCTCGGACAGCTTGACGAGCTGCATTTGTCACGTATAGTTATAGTGGTTGGATATAAAGCAGATAAGCTGATGGAGTTTGTTCAGGGGCTTTCTGTGAAAACTCCGATTGTTTTTGTTGACAACAAAGAATATGCTTCCACGAACAATATCTACTCGCTCTATCTCGCCAGAGAGTATATGGTTGAGATGGATTCTATTCTGTGTGAGTCGGATCTGATAGTCGAAGATTCGGCGTTGAAAGAGCTTGTTGATGATGAAAGGCCCGATTTGGCTTTGGTGGATAAATACGAAAGCTGGATGGACGGGACCGTCGTAAAAATAACCCCGGACGACCGTATCACAGCGGTTGTTCCGAAATCTGATTTCAATTTCGCGGACAGCGGAGAGTACTATAAAACCGTAAATATCTACAAATTCAGCAAAGAATTTTCTTTGAATCAGTACATGCCATTTTTGAAGGCATATATCGACGTTTTCGGAAATAATGAATATTACGAGCAGGTGCTGCGTGTCATCACTGTTTTTGAGCGTACGGGAATCCGAGTTAAGCGACTCGAAGGACAAAAATGGTACGAAATTGATGACATACAGGACAGGGATATCGCAGAGGGTATATTTGCTGCGGGGAACGAAAAAATATCCCGAATGACACAGCGTTTCGGAGGTTTTTGGCGTTATCCGAGACTTCTTGATTTTTGTTATCTGGTAAATCCGTATTTCCCAAGTGACAGGATGACAGAGGAACTTGATTACAGTTTCAGAAGGTTGCTCACGCAGTATCCGTCGGGAGAACGTGTGATCTCGCTTCTTGCAGAGAAAAACTATAATGTATCGGCAGATAATATCGTTGTCGGAAACGGCGCGGCAGAGCTGATCAAGGTGCTCCTTGACGACGAGACCGGAAATATCGGATTTATCCGTCCGACTTTTGAGGAGTACGGAAACCGCTATGCAAAAGAAAAAAGTGTAGTTTACAATGTCGGCACGCCTGATTACAGATACGATGCAAACGATGTCTTGGCATTTTTCTCGGATAAAAATGTAGATATGGTTGTGCTTATAAACCCTGACAATCCGTCGGGTAATTACATCGAAAAAGCCGATGTTTTGAGACTGGCGTCTGAGTTTGAAAAGAAGGGCACCAGGCTTTTGGTTGATGAGAGTTTCGTCGATTTTGCCGACAGGCAGGGCGAGACGTTGCTGAATGAAGACATCTTGAATGCGCATCCGAATCTGATCGTGATCAAGTCGCTTTCGAAATCCTATGGAATTCCGGGACTCAGGCTCGGACTTGCTGCGTCTGCGGATGAAAAAAGAATCAGACTTATCAAAGACAATATTCCGATTTGGAATATAAATTCTTTTGCGGAGTATTTCCTGCAGATATATGAAAAATATCAAGGCGATTATGCCGGAGCGCTTGCGAGATTTCGTGAGGTGCGAAACCGTATGAAAGACGGACTTTCAGCGATAAAAGGTGATGAGGTTCTGCCTAGCCAGGCAAACTACTTCATGATAAAGGTTGATGCCGGTATCATAAATGCCTCAGACCTTGCCAGAAACCTGATGGAGAAGTACGACATCCTCGTCAGAGACCTGACAAACAAGATTGACAGGAATGATATGCTCAGGGTTGCGATAAGGTCAGAGTATGAGAATGAGAAGCTGATACAGGGGATTGGGGAGATTGT
>JAIKWQ010000157.1 GCA_024684535.1 Eubacterium sp.
AGAGATGATATGGTTTTCTTAAACGGAGACGAAGATATAAGAAAGTTCGGTTCTCAAGGGCAAAAAAGAACTGCAGCGCTGTCATTGAAGCTTTCGGAAATAGAGCTTGTCGAGAGAATGATAGGCGACAAACCGGTATTACTTTTGGATGATGTTCTCTCGGAACTTGACAGAAACAGACAAAACTTTTTGCTTGAGCAGATACAGGGAATACAGACAATTATAACCTGTACGGGACTTGAAGAGTTTATAAAAAAAGGTATAGGAATAGACAAAATTTTTCATATAGAAAATGGAAAAGCAACAGAAGAAATAATAAAACAGGAGGCATAGCAGAATGGCCGAAGAAGAATTCGAAGGAGAATATGGTGCGGACCAAATACAGATACTTGAAGGTCTCGAAGCAGTTCGAAAAAGACCGGGTATGTATATCGGTACCACATCAGAGAGAGGACTTCATCACCTCGTTTACGAGATTGTTGACAATGCCATAGACGAGGCATTGGCAGGATACTGTGATGATGTTCATGTGACCATACATGAAGATAACTCTATAACTGTCGAGGACAACGGACGTGGAATCCCGGTCGGAATCAACAAGAAAGCGGGCCTTCCTGCGGTCGAGGTTGTATTTACTGTGCTCCACGCCGGCGGTAAATTCGGCGGTGGCGGATACAAAGTATCCGGTGGTCTTCACGGTGTAGGTGCGTCGGTAGTTAATGCGCTTTCTACTTATCTTGAAGTGGAGATTTTCCAGGACGGAAAAAAATATATCCAGAGATACGAGCGCGGAAACACGATGTATCCGCTCAAGGAAAACGGAACTACAGACAAAAGAGGAACGAAGGTTACATTTTTACCGGATCCTGAAATCTTCAAAGAGACTACGGTTTATGACTTCAAAATACTGAAGAGAAGACTCCGCGAGATGGCATTCCTCACAAAGGGAATCCGCATCACGCTCACTGACGAGAGAAAAGAAGTCACTGAGGACGGCAAAGGTGGCGAACAGGAGGAAGTATTCCACTATGAGGGCGGAATCAAGGAGTTTGTCGCGTATATTAACAAAAATAAAAAGCCTCTTTATGAAGAGATTATATACTGTGAGGGACAGCGTGATGATGTTTATGTCGAGGTTGCTTTCCAGCATAATTCTGAGTACAACGAAGGCTGCTACAGCTTCGTAACCAACATCAACACACCTGAGGGTGGTATGCACCTGACGGGATTTAAAAATGCCCTGACAAAGACATTTAATGAATACGCAAGAGAGCAGAAAATCCTGAAGGATAATGATGCTAACTTAAGCGGTGAGGATATCAGAGAAGGACTTACCGCGATAATAAGTGTAAAAATACCTGAACCGCAGTTTGAGGGACAGACCAAGCAAAAGCTCGGAAACTCGGAAGCTAATGCGGCCACAAGCAGCGTTGTGAGCGAGCAGTTGACTTACTTCCTCGAGCAGAATCCGGTGGTTGCAAAGGTTATCTGTGAGAAGGCTGTGCTTGCGCAGAGAGCCAGAGAGGCAGCAAGAAAAGCCCGCGAGATGACAAGAAAGAGCTCACTTGATGTGACATCTTCTCTTCCGGGTAAACTGGCTGACTGCTCTGATAAAAATCCTGAAAACTGTGAGATATACATAGTCGAGGGAGATTCTGCGGGTGGTAGTGCAAAGACCGCCAGAGACAGAGCTACGCAGGCGATACTTCCTCTTCGAGGAAAAATCCTTAATGTAGAAAAAGCCCGTCTTGACAGGATCCTGAGTAACGCCGAGATTAGGGCGATGATAACAGCATTCGGTACAGGAATTTCAGATGATTTTGATATCAGTAAACTCAGATATCACAAGATCATAATCATGACCGATGCGGACGTGGACGGTGCGCATATAGCAACGCTTATGTTGACATTTTTCTACAGATTTATGCCGGAGCTTATCAAGCAGGGTCACGTGTATCTGGCTCAGCCGCCGCTCTACAAGGTTGACAGAAACAAAAAGTCATACTATGCATACACGGATGATGAACTGAACAAAGTGCTTGAGGAAATCGGGCGCGACGGAAACAACGCTATCCAGCGTTACAAAGGTCTTGGTGAGATGGATGCCGAGCAGCTTTGGGATACGACGATGGATCCGGAAAAACGAGTTCTGCTTCGTGTGGAGATGAACGAGGAAGACAACGAAGAAATCGACCTGACATTCAATACACTTATGGGTGATGAGGTAGAGCCGAGACGAGAGTTTATCGAAGCAAACGCGAAGTATGCGAGAAACCTGGATATTTAATTGAAATTCTAACAACTGTCGGAACATTTTTATTGATAAAAATAAAAAATAGGAGCAAAAAATGGAAGAAGAAAGAATTGATGATATTCAGCCGGTAGACCTGAAAAAAACGATGGAGACAAATTACATCGAATATTCGATGTCGGTTATCGTAGCCAGAGCGCTTCCGGATGTCAGAGACGGTATGAAACCGGTGCAGAGACGTATCCTGCACGCTATGAACGAACTGAACAACACACCCGACAAACCGCATCGTAAATGTGCGCGTATCGTCGGTGATACAATGGGTAAATATCACCCGCATGGTGACAGTTCCATATACGGGGCATTGGTTAATCTTGCTCAGGACTGGAACACGCATTATCCGCTGGTTGACGGGCATGGAAACTTCGGTTCCGTGGATGGAGACGGCGCTGCGGCGATGCGTTATACAGAGGCGCGTCTGAGCAAAATGTCTATGGAAATGCTTTCCGATATAGGAAAAGATACCGTAGATTTCATGCCGAACTTCGATGAGACCGAGAAAGAACCTACGGTACTTCCTGCGCGTTTCCCGAATCTTCTGGTAAACGGTGCTTCAGGTATCGCAGTCGGTATGGCGACAAATATCCCGCCTCACAACCTGACAGAGGTTATCGACGGCGTGGTTAAGCTTATCGACAATCGTGTTGAGGAAGACAGGGATACAGAGATTGATGAGTTGATGGAAATCATCAAAGGACCTGATTTCCCGACGGGAGCAACGATACTCGGACGTCGCGGAATTGATGAGGCGTATCGCACAGGACGCGGAAAAATCAGAGTTCGCGCGGTGACAGATATCGAGGAAATGGACAACGGCAAATCAAGAATCGTTGTTACGGAACTTCCATATATGGTTAACAAAGCAAGACTTATAGAAAAAATTGCTGACCTGCACAAAGAAAAAAGAATCGACGGAATCACAGAGCTTCGAGACGAGTCAAACCGCGAGGGTATGAGAGTTGTCATCGAGCTTCGTCGTGATGCCAATGCAAACGTGGTGCTGAATCAGCTGTTTAAGCACACACAGATGCAGGATACATTCGGTGTCAACATGCTTGCGCTCGTGCCGAACAAAGTCGGTGTTCTCGAGCCGAAAGTGCTGAATCTTCGTCAGATGCTTGAGTATTATCTGCATCATCAGGAAGAGGTTGTCACCAGAAGAACCAAGTTCGACCTCAAAAAAGCAGAAGAAAGAGCACACATCGTCAAAGGCCTGCTTATAGCCCTTGATAACATCGATGAAGTGATAAAAATAATTCGCGGATCGCAGTCTACAGCGGAAGCGAAAGAAAAACTCCAGGAGAGATTTGATCTTGATGAGATTCAGTCTTCAGCTATCGTAGAGATGAGACTGAGAGCTCTCACAGGACTCGAAAGAGAGAAGCTTGAAAACGAATTTGCAGAGCTTCAGAACAAGATCAAAGACTTCAAAGCTATTTTGGCAGACCACAATCTCCTTCTCGGAGTTATCAAAACAGAACTTGAAGTCATCAGAGATAAGTTCGGAGATGACAGAAGAACAAGCATCGGATTTGATGTATATGACATATCTATCGAAGATATGATTCCTATCGAAAACTGCGTTCTCGCGATGACCAAAAAAGGATACATCAAGAGAATGACTCCTGACAACTTCCGCAGCCAGCATCGCGGAGGCAAAGGAATCAAGGGAATGCAGACGATAGATGATGACTATATCGAAGATTTGTTGATGGCAACTTCGCATCATTTTGTTATGTTCTTCACGAACACCGGAAGATGCTTCAGAATCAAAGCGTACGAGATTCCGGAGGCAAGCAGAACTGCCAGAGGAACAGCTATCGTCAACCTCCTGCAGTTGGAGCCTGACGAAAAAATAACCGCGATGATCGCGATGCACGCATTTGATACAGAAAAATACCTCTTCATGGCGACCAAAAACGGAACAGTCAAAAAGACAAAACTTGAGGATTACAAAAATATCCGCAAGACCGGACTTATCGCTATCAATCTCCGCGAGGGAGACGAACTGATAGAGGTTAAACTTACAGACAACACCAATGATATATTCCTGATAACCAAAAAGGGTATGTGTATTCGTTTCCCTGAAACAGAGGCGAGAATCATCGGACGTACTTCAATCGGTGTCAAAGGAATTACGCTTGGAAAAGACGATGAAGTCGTAGCGATGCAGATGGATTCACAGGGAAGGGCGATATTGTTTGCAACCGAGTACGGCATGGGCAAAACAACACTTGTAGATGAATTCAGTACACAGCATCGTGGCGGAAAAGGTGTTAAGTGTTACAAGATCACTGAAAAAACAGGCGAACTTGTCGGAGCTAAGTGCGTAGGCAAAGACAAAGAAATTATGCTTATCACAAATGAGGGTGTCATCATCCGTATGAACGTGATGGACGTTCGTTTGTTATCTCGCGTGACATCCGGAGTTAAGCTTATGAATATCGACAGAGACAGTGATGTCAGAATAGCTTCGATTGCGAAAGTCCGCGAGGAAATCGTTGATGATAACCTGAAGGAAGCACCCGCTGATTACAATCCGGAAGACAGACCGGCACCGGCAGAGGATGCGGAAGAAACTGCAGAACAGGACGCAGAATCAAAAGAATAATTATGGATAGAAAAATAACAACACCGATAACAAAAGAAATCATAAAAGATATCAAAGCGGGCGACTACGTGTATATCACCGGAACGATATATACAGCCAGAGACGCCGCGCACAAAAGAATGACGGAAGAGCTCTCTGCAGCAGGCGGAGATGCTTCTGTGCTTCCTTTTGATATCAAAGACCAGATCATATATTATCTGGGCCCTACGCCGGCGAAGCCGGGACAGGTTATAGGATCTGCGGGACCTACCACCAGCACCAGGATGGATAAATACACTCCGACGCTTCTTGATTTGGGACTTAGCGGTATGATAGGCAAAGGCAGAAGAGGTCCTGAGGTGGTTGATGCGATGAAGAGAAACACCTGCGTGTATTTCGCATCCGTCGGAGGAGCAGGCGCGCTCCTGTCAAAATGTATAAAAAAAGCTGAAGTGATAGCCTATGATGATCTTGGTACGGAGGCGGTCAGAAAGCTGTATGTAGAGGATTTCCCGGTTATTGCAGTTATCGATTGCGAGGGAAACAATATGTATGATAACGCCGGTAAAAATGATTAAGGAGCAGGGAGTATGAAATCAGAAATAATAAAAGTCGAAGGAAAACAGACCAAAGAAATTCGCATAGCTAATTTCGTTGAAGGTTACTGTAATGACGAGGGATACGATCAAAAAACAACTCTCAGAATGAGACTTCTGGCTGAAGAGTTGGTATCACTTATCAGTTCTATGGAAATGGATATTGACGGAGAATTTTTCGTTGAGTCCACAGATAAAGAGATAGAATTGCATATGAATATGCGAACATTTATCTATCCCGAGAGAAAAAAAGAACTGATGGGTCTGGCTACCGTAGAAAAGAAAAAGCCCAAAGGAGTGCTTGGTAAACTCAGCCAGGTTGTACAAGGATATCTGGCCGGAGTGGACGAAGATGAACAGCAGCAGCTTGAGCTCGCCAGATCAATACCTTACGGTATGTACGGTATGACAGGTTCCTGTATGGGAAATCAGATGATGGAGAGCATCACCGCCTGGTCACTTCAGAGATATCGTGATGCGATAGATGAGAGTATTGCGCAAAACGAAGCTGACGAGGAAGAAAAAGACGAGCTTGAGAAATCAGTTTTGGCGAACCTTGCTGATGAAGTAAGTGTTGGTATCAAATCAAGCAAGGTTCAACTGATAGTTACAAAAAAACTGTAAAAATATATTTATATTAACCGAAGTATTCGATTCCGAGCAAGTTAAATATTCCTGATGATTTGAGGAACAGTAACAGCAGAAATACCGGAGCAACAAACTTGATCATTATAGTAAAGAGCCCCTTTCGGAACATTTTTTCACCGTTCCTCTGACACTCATCAAGAACAGTTTTCGGTTTGACTATCCAGCCTAGCAGAACACAGGTTGCGATAGCAACGATAGGCATCAGGACTGAGTTACTGAAGTAATCCATCACATCCAGTACCTGACCTTCCGAGCCTGTAGGCAGTGGGAGTTTGAAAAACAGGATGTTGTAGCCGAAGCAAACGACCAAAGCAAGTCCTGCAGCGATGATAGACTCCTGTATAGTAGCAACTTTCCTGGAGATACGGAACTTGTCGATAATACTTGATATAACCGCTTCCAATACGGATACCGCGCTGGTTATGGCAGCGAAAAGCACCATTGCGAAAAATGCCGCGCCGACTACGTGACCGATCCAACCCATAGAGCTGAACACTTTCGGAAGCGAAACGAACATAAGTGAAGGACCGGATTTCTCAAGTCCTTCCTGTCCCATAAATACATAAACTGCCGGGATGATCATCGTACCTGCGAGAAAAGCAACGACGGTATCGAAAATCTCGATATGATTTATAGACTTGACCAGATTGGCGTCTTTTTCGACGTATGAACCATAGGCAATCATAATACCCATCGCTATACTCAGCGAGAAGAAAAGCTGCCCCATCGCGTCGACGACAACTTGTATGAAGCGCTGTAAGGTCATTCCTTCAAAATTCGGAATAAACAAAACCTTCAGGCCGTCAAGACCTGTTGTAGTATGTCCGGCAGAGTCTGTATGGCTCAAGAATATTGAGAAAACAGATACTCCGATAACCAAAACAAGAAGTATCGGCATGAGTATTTTTGATGAAAGCTCGATGCCGGATTTGACACCTTTGTATACGATAAAACCGATTATTACAAGAAAGATAAGCATATAGACCACAGGCTCAACTTTTTCGGCTATGAAACTATCGAAATACTCATTATTTGCGGTATTCATACCCTGACCTGTGACAAATGCAACAAAATACTTGAGTACCCAACCACCTATTGTACAATAGTATGGAAGGATGATGAAAGGAACCAGGCAGGAAAGGATTCCGAGTATTTTTGAAAACTTTCCTCTCTTGAGTTTATTGTAAGCCATCAGAGGACCGCGTTTGGTTTTTCGGCCGATAGCGACTTCCGCTGTTAAAAGCGTGAATCCGAATGTGAGAGCCAAAACCAGATAAACTACGAGGAAGAGACCTCCGCCGTTTCTGGCTGCCAGATATGGAA
This sequence comes from Eubacterium sp., assembly GCA_024684535.1. Lineage (GTDB taxonomy): Bacteria > Bacillota > Clostridia > Lachnospirales > Lachnospiraceae > Eubacterium_F. The sequence continues at coordinate 7,469 of JAIKWQ010000157.1, forward strand.
AACGCCAGATATTACCGAGACCTACGGCGCTGCCGGCAGCGGCGAGAACGAATCCAAGTCCGCCTGAAAACGATGTTCTTTTTTGTACCAAGATGATACACCTTCTTTCTGTAAGTATAAAAATGACAGAGAAAGTATAGCACATATATATTGATTTGTGAATAGAAAAA
>JAIKWQ010000174.1 GCA_024684535.1 Eubacterium sp.
TCTTCCTCCGCAAAAGATTCTTCAGACTGATTAACATATTCGGTTCCGTATTGCAGCGTAATGAATGCCTTCCGTTCTTCACCAACAAACTGATCATCGGATAAGTAGTGTACCGTTTTCTCATTCTCACCGTTTTCAAAGCGAACTGTGCTCCTGTACTATCTTGACTTCCGGAACATAGTTGAAAATACTCAATGGTGAGCGTATCGACACCGGGCAGATCAAACGGACCGCCACGACAGCCCACAGCAAATATGCATAACGTCTTGGCATTCGACGGAGTATCACTCCGCGTATAAACATAACTATCAGCATAACAATCGATCCTGCAAAAAGACTGTCAGCCAGCCATTCGATCACTGAACTCATATTTCTTCCCTCCGATTCTCTTTTTTCAATCCCCTTTGACGTGTATTAAATCCTGTCAAAAATGTTATATTTAAGCATTTTACGTCTGGTCGGTTATAACCGACCTCGTGTATAGTCTACAATAACCGACCACGTTTGTCAACCATTTTTCGAAAATTCATTTACAAAACCAGTAAAGAGTAGTAGAAGAATTCAAAACCAGCAAAAAGTAGTAAAAGAAAAAATAAACCATATAAATTGCGTGCTCAAACACACCAATCATCCGATCAGCACATACTGCGTGCAATAATCAACAAGTTTGTCCAACGAGACATCATACATCCCTGTTTCCGCCACACAATCACAAACAACCTCCCTGAATCTGAGAAGTTCACGCGTTTTTGCGTATTCATGACTTTTATTCAAACCATAAACAGTCAAATCAATCAGTTCAAGTGCTCTGTCAAACGCAGCATAAAGCTTGGTATCACTGTTCTTTCGTTTTGCTGCATTTATTCTGCTTATTTCCGCGCCAATATTACCCATCTGCTTATTCAGTGGCATTTTTATCCAACGATCATCATCCATAATCCCCTTATGTATCAGGTTGTCAAAATCCATTCAGTCACCACCTCTAAAATTAAATTTCTCGTCTCTTCATCATCTATGTACAAATGCTTATTCTGTCGGGGACGGATATTGATCAACGAATCAAACTCTACGAAATCCTCTATTTTTTCTTCATCCGGATAGAAATTAATCCCCCACAACTCTTCCTGTTTAGCCCCATCTTCCAAAAGCATTTGTTCGATATCAGCATGCATAGGCGCATCTATTGCGACAAGCCTTCTCCCGACATCAACCACCGCTTTAATCATATTATCATCAATAATAGTATCAGATAAACTAAACAAATCTTTTTTATTAATCTTTTTTGATAATATCTGCATAATTTAAGATCACCCCTTCTAAATTTGGTTGATTTATGAATCAATTATACGACATCAACCAAAACGATGCAAGAAAAAACTATACATGATTTGGACACGCATCAAAAAACTTCCGCAATTCATCGTAAAACTGCTTCATATCGTCGCACGTGAATCTACCGTCATTCATAGTTGAAACAAACTCATCTGTAATAATGAGTTCATCCGTCTTGGGAAAGCCATTTTCTACATAGCTAAGATTAACGACAAAGTTAGGGGCATCAATTGTTGAATCACCACTCTGCTGATAAAACCGGCGTTTTTCAAATACAAATGACAATTCACTGAATTTTGACGCATCAACAATTTCAACACTTTCCGACTTGTCCCTATCGCCATTGTATACTATATCAATAGATTTGATGTCAACATTTTTAAAAAAGTGTTCAACACCAGATGTTGAATGATAAGTAGGCTCATCAGTTGAACCAGGCGAATAATGAGTTTCAACTGCCTGCGGTTGCATTTGCCAAATAATAATTGGAATCATTATTACGATAAAACCACTTATGACAACGAGCACCTTTTTTTTCATTCTAATCACCTAAATTCATTTTTTTCGGACAACAATCATTGCAAAATACTAATACGTTTTACTGGAACTGATCTTGCTTACAGATTCTGATTTACCATCTCTTGTAACTGAAGCGTTCATTTTGCAACGATATTTCCCTTTTGAAATCAAATCGTACGATTTAGAAAATCTGACGATAGAATTATTGGAATCCGCCTTCCAAGATCTAACATCTGACCATATGTTTCTGTTACTGTCATACTTTTGAAGATATACAGTCAATGCAATCTTTGATGTTCCGGGTCTTCCCGTAACTCCACTGCTGATTTGAGCAACTCCCGACTTGATATTTAGCTCTACTGAATAACTGGCAACATTCACACTATCCAAAAAACCAAATATTTCATTGTCAGGTGATGATGTTTTTGCATTTGAAGCATTTTCCGTTGCAAGTATACCAAGACAACAAATTGCTACAATCGCTAGAATTTTCCTTGCTTTCATATGGATTTATCCCTCCTTTCCAAGTTTTACTTCCTAATACCGGAAGTGCCTTTAGGTCTTACATTATATAGTAACCGTGCAACTCGGAAAAAAGTGACAAGATTTTTATTTTTTTTTACTGTGTATCAAACATATATGCTTTCGGCCATAAGTTTTATGCTTTTTTCTGCTTTATCCACACCTTTTGTTTGAATCATATAAATATTATTACTGTCGAACCAAGTCAACCATACTTCATCATTGTCGAAATACATATCAGCCTTATATCCGGCTATTGATATAATCTTTTTCCTTTGATACTCAGAATTCTCAACAACACTATACTCTTTTGATATACTGTCTCTCGTATATACAATCCCTCTGTTGTCGGGTTCTTTTTCACTCGTCCACTCTATGTAATCGTATGTGTCTTCTTTTTGCTTTTCTTTAACGGCATAGCCATCAGGAATATATGTAGGAAAATCCGAAATAGGTTGTTTAACCTTCTCGGACTGATTATCATTTTGCCTATAAACGCTTTCAGTCATTATGTTTTCAGGCGCAAAAACCCTCACAATTGCCTTCCATGGTTCAACTCCAAATACAGCAGCGCTAACCTGATTTGCCACTGTCAAACTTAGAATGATAATAAGTACAGCCGCAACTCTACGCACAATCGTATATACGCGGATGTTTCCTCCGAAATAATCTCCCGCTTTCAACAGACGTTTCATTTTTCTGTTGAATCTCTTGGAATACGGTGGGTGCTCAGGAATATCCCCTTCATTTGGTAATAATTCCATCTCGGCACACACATATTCACAGATTACTTTTCTAATTTCTTCGTCTGTCATCGTTTCCACCTCTCAGTCAGCTGTTCTCTTCCTCTTTGTAACCTCTTTCTAACCGCCACTTCAGATATATCAAGAATATCTGATATTTCTTTAACAGACATTCCCTTCATGTAAAACAAAATTAACACATCACTAAACTCTTTTCCTATGCTTCTCAACATCTCATATACTTCAACATCCTCAAAACTTGTTTCTTTTGTGGAAAAAAATGGTGATTGATCATATTTTTCTAGAGGTAATTCCCGCAAGTTATACTTTTTATTTCGGTTATATATGTTTATTGCAGCCCCTTCAACAATAATAACCACAAAACTTCGGGTTTCGTGACAAGAAATTTCAGAAATTTTGTTTATGTTCTTAATTATCTTTATCCAGGCGTCCATAACAGCGTCTTCTATGTCCTGCTGATTGGTCAGAATTTTACCTGCGACATAGTAGGATAATCTTTCGTATTTATTGAATAATGCCTCTGTTTTTCGTTTTTCTTCAGGCGTCTCCGCCATATCCATGAGCAAAAACAGCATATCTGTCTCCTCTTAATTCGTGATACGTTATCGCTATTTTTCACATCAAATCCAACAGCGACATCTGGTCATCAGCCGGAAGCCCTGTGAGTATGCCGAGTTCGACCATCCTGTCGATGACAGTCTGGCTGACCTTGGTCCTGTCTTTGAAGTTTTTGAGCGAGGAAAATGGCCCGTCCTTGACCGCATCAGCTATTCCTTCTGCGGCTGCAGGTCCCATTCCATCTATCGCGGAGAATGAAGGCATAACTCTTCCGTCATCAGTGATCGTGAATCTTTTTGCGTCCGCTTTTTCGATATCAATAGGTGCAAATTCATAACCTCTGGCGAGCATCTCCTGAACTATCTTCATATCGCCGTAGGTGTCCTCTTCCTTGTTTGACAGCTTGTCCGCAAAATCCTTCGACTTGGCTCTCTTGGCAAAATCCCTCATAGCCGATTCCAGCGCATCTTTGCCGGAACACATCGTCTCGTATGAGAACGCTTTCGCTCTGATCGAGAAAAATGCCGCGTAGTAAGCAAGCGGATAATACACTTTGAACCACGCTATACGAAACGCCATCATTACATACGCTACAGCGTGTGCTTTCGGAAACATATATTTGATTTTCTGGCAGCTCTCCACATACCACTCAGGCACATCATGCGCGAGCATATCTTCTTTCCACTCTCCCCATTCTTTTACCTTTCCTTTTGCAACAGCACCTTTTCTGACTTTTTCCATGATATCAAATGCACGTCCTTTTTCGACACCTGCATAGATCAGATATGTCATGATATCATCTCTGGTACATATGGCAGTAGACAGCGTACAATCGCCCTTTTTGATATAGTATTGAGCATTATTAAGCCACACATCCGTACCATGCGAAAGACCTGATATTCTGACCAGATCGGAAAAATTCTTCGGCTTTGTGTCACGAAGCATCTGCATAACAAATTCCGTCCCCATCTCCGGCACTCCCAAACTTCCGAGATCTGTTCCCATCAGGTCATCTGCCGTCACACCCAGTGCCTCCGTACCGGCAAACAGCGACAAAACCTTCTCATCATCAAGCGGAATCTGTGTCGCATCCACGCCCGTCAGATCCTCAAGCATACGAATCATGGTCGGATCATCGTGTCCGAGTATATCAAGCTTCAACAGGTTTGAATCAATCTTGTGATAATCATAGTGCGTTGTAACTATAGGCGTATTCTGGTCATTTGCCGGGTGCTGAACCGGAGTAAATGTGTTTATATCCCATCCCAGCGGAAGCACGACGATTCCACCCGGATGCTGGCCGGTACTCGCCTTGACACCCTGCACTCCCTCGAGCAGTCTTTCTATCTCCTCAGGTCTTTTGTTTATCTGTTTTTCTTCAAAGAATTTTTTCACATAGCCGTAAGCGGTTTTCTCGGCTATAGTACCCACAGTTCCGGCGCGGTAGGTCTGTCCGTCACCAAAAATAACCTCAGTATACGCGTGCGCCTTCGGCTGATACTCACCTGAGAAGTTGAGGTCTATATCCGGCTCTTTGTTTCCATAGAATCCCAAAAATGTCTCGAACGGGATATCGTGTCCGTCTCTGACGAGTTCTTCTCCGCAGACGGGACATTTTTTCGGTGGCATATCATACCCTGAACTTCCCGAATATTTCTTCACTTCTTCCGAATCAAAATCACTGTAGTGGCACTTCGCACAGTAGTAGTGGGCAGGAAGCGGATTAACCTCAGTGATCCCTGCCATAGTCGCAGCAAAAGAAGACCCGACTGACCCACGCGAACCAACCAGATATCCATCTTCCACCGACTTCCATACAAGTTTCTGTGCGATAATATACATCACCGCAAATCCGTTTGATATGATCGAGTTGAGCTCTCTTTCAAGCCTCTCCTCAACCACCTCAGGCAGTTCATCACCGTACATCTGGTGCGCCTTGCGGTAGCATATCTCGCGAAGCAGTTTGTCTGAATCAGGTATTATAGGCGGGCATTTTCCGGGAAATACCGGCGATATCACTTCTATTCTGTCCGCAATTTTGTTTGTATTTTCCACAACCACTTCAAACGCTTTTTCTTCACCGAGATATGAAAACTCTCCAAGCATCTCGTCTGTTGTACGAAGATAAAGCGGCGGGTTGTTCTGATCGGCCATTTTTTTGCCGGCAAAAAGTATATCTCTGTATATACCGTCATCGGGATCGAGGAAATGCTCATCCGATGTCGCGCATACAGGCTTGCCAAGCTTATCTGCAAGTCTGACTATTTGTTTGTTTATCTCTCTCAAATCGTCGTATGAATTAATCCTCGTATAGCTCTCGCGCCTGTCCGACTCTATCATAAATGCGTTGTTGGCGACAGGCTGAACCTCGAGATAATCATAGAAATCCGCTATCCTTTCTATCACATCTTCGTCGGCATCATCTATAACCGCCTGATAGAGCTCTCCCGCCTCACAGGCCGATCCTATGATTAATCCTTCTCTGTACTTCGCCAGGTCGCTTTTCGGAACTCTGGGCTTCCTGTAAAAATAGTTAAGGTGCGACATCGAGACAAGTCTGTAGAGATTGACCCTGCCGACTTCGTTCGCGCACAGAACTATAGTGTGATACATCGGAAGTTTTTTGATGATATCCGGATTGTGATGAGTATACTCGTACAGCTCATCCAGGTTTTGAATCCCTTTTTGTTTAAGCATCGGGAGCATTTTTACAAATATCTGCGCCGTCGCTTCCGCATCCTCCACAGCTCTGTGGTGATTCTCAAGCGAAATCTTCATCACTTTTGCGACATTGTCAAGTTTGAACTTCGCCATATGCGGGAACAGAACTCTGGCAAGTCCGACCGTATCTACCACAGAAAAATCGGTCTCTATTCCGAGCATTTTTGCTTTTTCTCTGATATGACTGTGGTCGAACTTCGCATTGTGTGCGACCAGGATTGATCCCTCGCAAAAGCGCAAAAACTCAGGCAGCACCTCATCTATGACGCGCTGTCCCTTCACCATATCATCCGTAATTTTCGTGAGTTCTTTAATTCTCGGCGGTATCGGAATCAGCGGATCGATAAACGTCGAGTACCTGTCTACTATGTTTCCCTCGACAACTTTCACCGCGCCGATCTCTATGATTTTGTCCCTTTTCGGTGAAAATCCCGTAGTCTCTATGTCAAACACGACATATGAATCGTCAAGCGACCTTCCTGCGGGCTTAACTACGGTCTCCTCAGAGTCGTCAACCAGATATATCTCACAACCGAATATGACCTTGAAATCATCTCCTGCATCCTTCGCTGCCGAATACGCATCCGGAAATGCCTGCACGACTCCATGGTCGGTTATCGCGATAGCCTGATGTCCCCAGCCTGCCGCACGCTTCACAAGTTTTCCTACCTCACTCATAGCGTCCGCATCACTCATCTGAGTATGCGCGTGAAGCTGAACTCTTTTGTACTGAGCTGTATCTTTTCTCTTGGTAGAAAAATCTTCCGTTTCTTTGATTCCTTTGATATATCCGAGTATGATTTTTTTGTCATAATCATCGAAGTTTACGCTTCCCTTTATCCTCAAAAATGCTCCTTTTTTGATGAATTCAGGTATGGAGTATTCCTCGAGTTCTTCTTTTTTTAAAAATGCTTTGAAGCAGATTGTGTCCGTGAAATCGGTGATAGTTCCAATGAGGATGACTCTCTCGTTTTTTATCTCGCGGAAATCGATATCCCTGATCATTCCCTCTACTACTACCTCGCCGATACCGTCTACCAGGTCACAGATATCGATTCTCTCGCCCTCGACAGACTTGCCGTATATAAGACCGGGCTCCGGTGCATTTTTATATGAGCCTTTCGATGGGCGTTTTGATTTTTTATCTTCTTTTTGTTTTTTATCTGATGTGCTGTCAGCGCTTTGACTTGAGCTGTCTGCTTCTACGTCCGGTGAATCTTCTGAACCCACGCCATCAGTCACGTATTCCGGCGTTTCGTATCCGGTAGACGGCTGAACCTCCCTGTCATCCTGCACATAGATATCGTATTCGGGCTTCTTACCTCGTGGTTTTTTCTCAACGTAGTCGAATCTGATTTTTATTTCTCTGTCGAAATGCCTTCTGAATTTGTTTTTGATATATTTTTCAAACGCTTCACACCTGCCCTTGACGAAGCTGTCGTCCTCACAAGTGATAACCAGTGTGTCTTCTTCGGCAGAAAAATGTTCCCTGCAAAAAATGTAACCGTCCATAGGTCGGTTTTCGTTTACATCATCAAAAAGCTCCTGCTCATACAGATCAAGAATCTCTGCAAGAGTGAAGCCTTTCGCAAATTCGTATTGAACAAATATGTAGGGTTTGTAGGGAGAATCCTTGAACATCTGGTCTGACAGGATTTTTTCCATTTTTTTTATATCTCTGCCGCGTACCAGCTTGTCGCTGATTGTCTCTATAATTACTTTTCCCTGCGACTTTGAGGCGGTTGCTTTCACAACCGCCAGCGTTGAAAATGTGTTGAAGAGCCTGTCATCGAGGGACAGGTCGGTAAATGTATCGAAAAATAGTGTATCTTTTTCCATGTATTCCACCCTGTTTATAATTTTTTAGTTTGATTGATTCATTAAAGCAATCAAACATAAAAAAGTTATAACACTAGTAATTCTTCATGTAAAACCTGTAACAATTTTTCTTCCGGGTACTTGCCCACGACCTCGCCCTTTTTGATGAGCAGGCCTTCGCCCTTGCCACCGGCGATGCCTATATCGGCTTCGCGGGCTTCGCCCGGTCCGTTTACCACGCAGCCCATGACGGCTACTGTTATTTCTTTGTCCGGGAACTCGAGGAGCATTTTTTCTACTTCTCCGGCGAGGCTGATGAGGTCTATCTGTGTTCTGCCGCAAGTCGGACAGGAAACAAGCTTCGGACCTGTTTTTCGCAGTCCAAGTGTTCCGAGTATGTGTTTTGCTGCAACTATCTCATTTATCGGGTCAGCGGACAGCGAAACCCTGATAGTATCCCCGATTCCTTCGTTCAGTATAACTCCGATTCCTATAGCAGATTTGATGCTTCCCTGCATCAGAGTTCCCGCCTCAGTGATTCCTACATGAAGCGGTATGTCAGTCTTATCCGCTATCAGCTCGTGCGCTTTTATCGACATCATCACATCCGATGATTTGATACTGATAACCAAGTTGTCATATCCAAGATCCTCTATCATATGAGCCTTGTCAAGCGCGCTCTCAACAAGTCCCTCTGCTGTAACCGAGCCGTATTTTTCAAGTATCTCTTTTTCGAGAGAACCTGAATTCACACCAACCCTGATCGGAACATTTTTCTCGGCGCAAACCTTTACAACTTCCTTCAGTCTGTCCGGTCCGCCGATGTTGCCGGGATTTATTCTGATTTTGTCGGCGCCGGCTTCAACAGATGCGATTGCCATTTTGTAATCAAAATGTATGTCTGCGACCAATGGTATATGAATCTGCTTTTTTATCTCATGAATCGCATCGCAGGCCTCAGCCGTCGGAGCTGTACAGCGGATGATGTCGCAACCGGCTTTCTCAAGCTCGAGAATCTGCTTGACCGTCGCTTCGACATCCTCTGTTTTCGTATTCGTCATCGACTGAATCGCTATAGGTGCGCCCCCTCCGATGGTTACCCCGCCGATATTGACGACGCGTGTTTTTCTTTTTGCCAATTTCACTCACCTCATATAGGTTGTTAAAACAGCTTAAGTATATCATTAGCCATGATGAAAACCATCAGCGACATCAGCGCGATGAATCCACCTGCGTTAAAGTACGTCTCCACTTTCTGCGGCAGAGGTTTCCTCCGAATCAACTCGATGATCAGGAACAACAGTCTTCCTCCGTCAAGTGCCGGTATCGGGAGCAGGTTCATCACACCGAGGTTGGCCGTAATCAGAATCGCAAATATCAAAAGATTCATCGTAACAGTCTTCATTCCCTCAGGTTTTGACTCCTCAACGACATCACTAACCTGCTTAACGATTCCCACAGGTCCCGATATCTGATCAGCACTCACCTGTCCGGTTATCATCAGTCCCAAACTCTGTATGGTCGTTTTGATCCAGAACTTGACCTCATAACTCGAGTATTTGATTACATCCCAAAAGCTTCCCTTCTCACGCGGCGAAGCGTGATAATAACCAAAAAGATATTTTCCCGTACCATCTCTCTGCTTGGTAAGCTTCGGCGTCACAGAAAAAGTCTTTTCCTCGCCGTTTCTGTCAACGGTTATATCAACCGGCGTTCCATCCAGCTTGTGGAAAATCGGATAGTAACTCAACTCTCTGTCAACAACAATCTTCGTACCACCGATATTTGTGATAATATCACCCTTTTGCAAGCCCGCAGCCTGCGCAGTGCTTGATTGATCAAAGCCGGTGATGACAGGCTTATCATATCCAACTGTACCTATCACCATCAGTGCAAGCACAAACGCGAGTATAAAGTTGAAAAATGGTCCGGCAAAAATGATTGCCATTCTTGCCCAAACAGACTTCTCGCTGAACGAACCCTCATCCTCGACAACTTCCTCCTCACCGAGCATCATACACGAACCGCCGAAAGGCAACAGCTTCCAAGAATATATGGTATGACCGTCGTACTGCTTGTTCTGCTCAAAAAACTCAGTGCTCTTAAATAACAAAAGCCTGTGTTTTTCCCCGTCACCGGCAAATGATATAAGTCTCGGCCCCATACCGAGCGAGAACTCGATCACGCTGACCTTGTTCATACGGGCAACTATGAAATGCCCGAACTCGTGAAAAATGATAATCACGCTGAAAACTAAAACTGCTAATATAATTGATATCGGATCCATTTTTTTCCTCCACTCTATGTTTATAAATGAGTTTAGTCATCAAAACTGCTTAATGTATCATAACACCAACGCTCTGCCTCCAAAACATCTTCAAGCGTCGGATTCTCAACAACACTATGTTGTGACATAGCATCTTCTATCATACCATATATTTGCAAAAAAGACACCTCTTTTTTCAAAAATTTTGAAACGGCGAATTCATTGGCTGCATTCATAACCGTAGGCATCGTGCCGCCGATTTTCAGTGCTTCCACGGCAAGCGGTATACCCCGAAGCACGTCAGTGTGCGGCTTCTCGAATGAGATATTTGCAATCTTTCCGAAATCAAGCCGTTCCTCATCCAGCTCCACCCTGTCAGGATAGTACAGTGCATACTGAATCGGCACCCTCATATCCGGCGTTCCCATCTGCGCCAGAACAGCACCGTCCCTGAAGCCAACCATCGAGTGAACTATGCTTTCACGCTGAACCAGAACTTCTATATCTTCTACGTCCACACCAAACAGCCATTTTGCTTCGATTATCTCCAATCCTTTGTTGACCATCGTGGCAGAATCTATCGTAATCTTACTCCCCATAGACCAGTTCGGATGAGCCAGGGCCTGCTCCACAGTTACATCTTTTAAGTCATCATATTTCGAATCTCTGAAAGGACCGCCTGACGCCGTAAGGTATATGGTTTCGATCTCTTCCGTTTTAAAAATATCAAAGTAATTAATTTTTGATTTATTTTCATTCGAGTTTTCGTTTGAAAATGCTCGTCTCTGAAGGCATTGAAAAATAGCAGAATGTTC
>JAIKWQ010000181.1 GCA_024684535.1 Eubacterium sp.
GTTAAATTCACATCCAGCAAAAAGAGTGTTGTCAGCGTTGATAGCAAAGGCAATATTTATGGTGCGGGCAAAGGTTCTTCCGTAATCACAGTTACATCCAAAAAGAACAAAAAGGTAAAAGCAACTGTAAAGGTTACCGTAACAATCGGTGGTTTAAAATCTTTTGAATTCCCGAATGAGGAATATACCTGGTATGTTGATGAAGATGATGAATATGCAAGCTGGGATCCGACGGAGGACTATGAACAAGAGAATCCTTTTGCGCCGGATAGTTCACCGTACGGATACAACATGAAGTACTTCAAGTGGAGTTCATCTGATGAGGATGTTGTAGTTGTTGACGAGGACGGAGTGGTATCAGCGGTAGGTGAGGGAACAGCTACTGTTACCTGCGTATACGGCAAATACAAAACATCTGTGAAGGTTACCGTAACATATGAGAAAAATCCGGATATTGATGACGAAGATGGCGACGAAGATGGTGACTATGATGATGAAGACGGTGACGATGACGACGATGACAACTGGGATGAAGACGATGACGATGAAGACGATGAAGACGATGAAGACGATGATGACGATGATGATTGGGATGACGACGATGACGAATAATCGAAGTTAAAGTCGGCGATGTATAATAGCCCGAGCGGAAACGCTCGGGCTATTTTTATGAGGACATTTTTATATGCCGTAAACCTTGACATTTTCGACGCTTAGGGTTATGATAGAAAGCGTGTTTTAAGTTACTGATTATGGAGGAAAAACGATATGAAAATCAACAAAATGGTGGGCGAGAGATTCAAGGATAAGCCGACGGATTGCGTTATCGATTCGCACGCGCTGATGATGCGCGGTGGGTATATGAAGGATATCGCAAAGGGTATATATTCACAGTATCCGCCACTTAAAAGAATATGTAAAAAGATAGAAGAGATAATCCGCGAGGAGATGGATGCTATCGACGGCCAGGAAGTGTTGTTCCCGGTTGTGATGTCATCAGGTATCTGGGAGGAGTCAGGCAGGTATGAGAGTATCGGCTCCGAGATGCTCAGGTTTACGGACAGAAACGGTGCAAAAATGCTTCTCGGTATGACGCATGAGGAGGCAGCGGTTCATCTGGTGCGCGACTATGCGGGAAGCTATCAGAATTATCCGTTTATGATATACCAGATTCAGACCAAATTCCGTGATGAGGCCAGACCGCGCGCGGGACTTATTCGCGTTCGCGAGTTTACGATGAAAGATGCGTATTCTTTCCATACATCACAGGAAGATCTGGAAAAATATTACGACGTGGTTTATGAAGCTTACAATAGGATTTTTGCCAGAGCGGGCGTGCCGGAGGTTATCACTGTCGCGTCTGATTCAGGTATGATGGGCGGAAGCATCGCTCACGAGTATATGCTGCTCACTCCTGTTGGCGAGGATTCAATCGCTATCTGTGATGACGATGCCTGCGATTTCAGAGCCAATATGGAAGCGGCTGAGAGTATCATTGAAAACACGAAAAACGGTGCTGATGAGGAGCTTAAGGAGGTACACACTCCGAATATCCACACGATAGAGGATATCTGTGAGTTTTTGCATACGCCGCTTGAGCAGTCGTGCAAGGCTGTTGTTTATCAGAAAAACAAAGATGATGAGTACGTGGTTGTATTTACAAGAGGAGATCTCGACGTCAATGAAACAAAACTTGTAAATCTGATAGGAGATGACATACATCCTGCTGATATAACTCCTGAGTGCGGACTTAGCGCGGGATACATCGGACCTGTAGGTTTGAAAGTTGCAGGAAATCCGACTGTTATATATGACAAGTCGCTTCAGGGTACGAACAATCTGTCCTGCGGCGCAAACAAGGATGAATATCACTTCACCGGACTTTGTATGGAAAGAGATGTGCCGGATGCAGAGTATGTCGATGTTGCAAAAATAATTGAGGGTGGTATATGTCCGAAGTGCGGAAAGCACACAATTAAAATATCCAGAGGAATCGAGGTCGGTAACATTTTTCAGTTGGGTACGAAGTACACGAAGTCGATGAATATGACATACCTTGATGCTGAAGGAAAGACTCAGACGCCGATTATGGGCTGTTATGGTATAGGTGTGGGCAGGCTTGCCGCATCTGTCTGCGAGGCTCATCACGACGAATACGGACCGATATGGCCGATAACCATCGCGCCTTGGCAGGTTCATCTGTGCGCGATTCGTTCCGACGATGCTGAAACCAAAGCGTTTGCTGATAAGCTTTATGATGATATGCAAAAAGATCATATAGAGGTTATATACGATGACAGAAATGTCCGTCCGGGCGTGATGTTCTCGGATGCCGATCTGCTCGGAGTGCCGATCAGACTTGTTGTGAGCCCGCGTAACCTCGGGGAGTCAGTGGTTGAGGTATCTACCCGAGACAAGAAGATTCAGGACAAGGTTCCTACTGGCGAGATACTTGATTATGTGAAGAACCTTATCAAAAAACTTACAGATGAGATAAACGGATAGGGAGGATTGTGAAATGCTGTTAAATCAGGACCAGATCAAAGATATAATCCCACACAGGGAGCCATTTTTGCTCGTAGATGAAATCGAGGAGATGACTCCGGGCGTGAGTGCGGTCGGATACAAAAATGTTACAGGCGAGGAGGGATTTTTCCGCGGACATTTTCCGGAGTATCCTGTTATGCCGGGAGTGCTTATCATCGAAGCGCTGGCTCAGGTTGGAGCGATATCTGTGCTCTCGCTCGAAGAAAACAAAGGTAAGCTCGCATTTTTCGGAGGCATAGACAAAGCGAAATTCCGCAAGCAGGTTGTGCCGGGAGACAGGCTGAAACTCGAGGTTGAGATCATCAAGTGCAAAGGACCTATGGGTGTGGGACACGCGCTTGCGACTGTTGACGGACAGAAAGCAGCAGAAGCTGAAATCAGATTTATGATAGCTGATGCTGATAAGTAAAAATGCACAAACGAAGCTTTGACAAATGACGTTTTTCATGTCATTTTTAACAAATTTGTAAAATTTTTGTAAAAAATTAAAAAAACCCTTTCATATTTGCATAAAACGTGATAAACTAAAAGACGGAAAAAAATCGAATTCAGTCGGTGATCGGCGAGAACAAGATTTGCAGGGGGAGCACAGGTGCGGCATAGCCTGTGTTTTCAGTACCTCGTAGGGATGTATGCAATTTACGAAAGGATGGTTTAAGGTGTTTAAGGTTGGAGAGTACGTAGTACATGGTAACGATGGTGTGTGCAAGGTAGAGGCTGTAGAGCCAATGTCAGGAATGGGAAATGACCGTATTTATTACACGCTCGTTCCGGTGTACTCGTCAGGAAGCAAGCTGTTTGTGCCGACGGACAGCACAAAGGTGATCACAAGGGCTGTGATTACGAAAACTGATGTGAAGCAACTGATGGAAGAGTGGGATGATATCGAGACTCTCAGCGTTGAGAATGACAAAAAACGTGAGGAAGTTTACAAGGCTGCTCTTCGTTCCTGTGATACCCGTCAGTGGGTTAAGCTTATCAAGACTTCGTATCAGAGAAATCAGACAAGATTGGCAAACGGTAAAAAGGCCACTACATCTGATGAGCGCTATCTTCATATGGCGCAGGAAAACCTCTTTGGTGAGATGGCAATTCCGCTCAATATGAGTCGCGGAGAGGCAGAGGATTACTTTATCGACAAGGTTAAATCAAAGAAAAAGGATAAAAAAGCCAAGTCATCATCTAAGAAGGCATCCTCTAAATCAAAATCAAAGAAGTGATGTAACTTATTAACAAAAACCTCTCGGGAGTTTCCCGAGAGGTTTTTTAGATTCATATATTGAGTTCTTATGTCAGATTCCTATAGCTGCTCTTGCGAGTTCATCGGCTCTGTCATTCCATTTATCACCTGAATGTCCGGTTACTTTGACGAATGATATATCAAGAAACGCTGACATATTCTGATAGTATTGTTTATATACTTTTGTTCCCTCTTTTTTTGTTTTCCAAGCGCCTGTGCACCAATCGGCTATACCCTGATAGTCGTGGTATATCACGAGGCTCTTTGCGCCTATTTTTTTTGCCTGTCGCATAGCGAGCATGGAGGCCATCACTTCGCCGGAAACATTGCGCATAGTAGCAGCATCAGGATTGGAGCCTTTTTCCGAAAGCTCTGTGACTTCACCATCGTAGAAAAAGACCACACCCGAACCGTACTCACCGGTATCGACCAGAAAACTTCCGTCGACGTAAGCTATAGCTTCTCCCGGCTTTGTCTCCGGTATATCAGACATAGCAGATCCTCCTATGCGTTTTTATCAGACGACCGCAGCGCCGCTTATCAAAAAGTATAGCAGCACCACAACACCCAAAACTATCCTGTATACACCAAACACCTTGAAATCGTGTTTTCTGATGTAGGAGAGTAATAGTTTGATAACAAACAGTGAAACGATAAATGCCACAATCATACCGACTGCGAGCGTGATAAATTCAAAGCCTGTGAAGTGCAGACCGTGTTTGACGATTTTCAGTAATGACGCGCCGAACATAACCGGTATAGACAGGAAAAATGTGAACTCTGCCGCCGCGCCTCTGGATATACCGAGCAGAAGCGCTCCGATGATAGTTGCGCCGGATCTTGAAGTTCCCGGAACTACTGCTGCGAGAACCTGGAAAAGACCGATGATTATCGCACAGTTGAAACCAATTTCGGAAACAGTGTTTATCACAGGGTTTTTGCCTTTGTTCCATATCTCTACGATGATGAAGAGGATTCCGTAGAGGATAAGCGCTCCTGCTACAACTATTGCGTTGTAGAAAAGCTCGTCAACTATCTCATCAAGCGCAAGACCGACTATAACTGCGGGCACGCACGCAACGGCAATCTTGAACCAGAGTATCATCGAGTCCCATTTGATAAACGGCTTTTTGTTTTTTGCCGCGCCGAAGTTGAAAGGCCACAGTTTGGACCAGAAGAGTATGACGACCGCCATAATCGCACCCAACTGAACGACAACCAGGAACATTTCTTGGAAATCCTTGTCTGAAAAAGACATAAACTGATTGACAAGTATCATATGTCCGGTGCTGCTTACAGGGAGCCACTCGGTGATTCCCTCGACGATTCCGAGCACTACAGCTACCAGAATATCAAAACCTCCCATATGTAAAACCATCCTTTCTCGTTTTGAACAACGGATATTATAGCACATAGTTTATATATTTACAATGCTTTGTAAAAAATTTGCCAAAAGTGATTTTTTGTGGTACAATATGACGGAATGTGTATATGAATCTCTGATTCAAAGGAGAAATGATGTCTGGAATATATAAATGGTTAAAAAAATACATAGATCCGTTGGTTCCGCTGTGGGCAATTATCCCGCTTATCAGCTGTTTCGTCGTGAACTGCATTATATATTGGACGACTATGCTTTTATGCTCCGGATTAAAACATTATGATTTGACACTGCCCTTTGATGAAATGGTACCGTTTCAATCGGAGTGGGTTTTTATTTATTTGATTTATTGTTACATTTTTTGGGCGTTCGGTTACTGCTATGTGGCTCATACATACAGAAATAAGCCCAAAAAACTCTTCAGATTTGTCACTGCGGACATGCTGTCGAGATTTGTTTGTCTGTTTTTTTTCATAGTACTTCCGACAACAAATGTCAGACCGGAGATTACGGGAACGGCGTTCAGTGACGATATGGCGAGGTTTTTGTATTCCATAGATCAGCCCGTCAATCTTTTTCCTTCGATACACTGTCTGGTGAGTTGGCTGTGTTTCGTGGGAATCAGAAATGCGAAGAAAGCTCCGCTGTTTATGAAATTGTTTGAAGTTATTTCGGCGGTTGCGATTATGGCAAGCACCCAGTTTTTGAAGCAGCACTATATAGTAGATGTTATAGCGGGAATAGCGCTGGCAGAGATTTGCTGGATGTTATGCAAGTATATAAAACTGCCCAAGTATGTGAGAAGATTTTTCAACAGAATAAATATGAAGCTCGAAAAGGTTATGGGAGGAAAAGTTGAAGAAGGTACTTAACAAGAATCTGCTCAATGCTCTTTTTCTGATTGCATTGATGGTTCTGACGGTATGGCTTATATTCAAAGATCAGGATGCGGCGCAGATACTTGACCTTGTTCTCGACATATCCCCTATTTTTCTTGTGATATGTTTTGTGTTGGTTATCGTGTTCGTGTGTAGTGAGTCAGTGATAATCAAGTACCTTTTGAGCACTGTGAATATCAAAGTGCCCCTCATAAACTGTATCAGATATTCGTTTGTGGGATTTTTTTACAGCTGTATCACACCGTCCGCGTCCGGCGGGCAGCCAATGCAGATATTCTATATGAGAAGGCAGAATATAGACATTCCGACAGCGACTATCATACTTATGCTTGTCACTATCGAATACAAATTCGTGCTTGTGGCGACCGGAGTCGGATTGGTGATATTCGGTCAGGGGCTGATACAATCATTAAACGGTGAGGTTATATTTTTCCTGTATTTGGGAATATTTTTGAATGTTGTCTGCGTGGCGCTTATGAGCCTTTTGGTATTTTTGCCTGATACGGCGAAGTTTCTCATCGTAAAAGGTTACAATTTTCTCAAAAAGATACATATACTCAAAGAGAAAAATAACCGCGCCGAGAGACTTGATAAGTCTATGGAAAAATACAAGGCTGCATCGAAGTATTTGAAGGCAAATAAAAAAGCTGTTTTTAATACGACAATCCTAACATTTTTGCAGAGATTTTTCCTGTTTTTCATAACGTATGTAGTTTATGTTGCTATGGGATTTTCTGCGGAAGACTGGATTACGATAACGCTTATGCAGGCTATAGTTTCGATTTCGGTTGATATGCTTCCGTTACCAGGAGGTATGGGAATAAGCGAGAGGCTGTATCTGCTGATTTTTGCTCCGGTTTTCGGGGGCGCGGCTACAGCAACTGCGTCGATGATGGTGAGCAGGGGATTCAGTTATTATGTGCTGGTTGTGGTCAGCGCGGTCATATCTATGATCACGCATATGACTGTGAAAGATAATACAAAAGAGATACAGGAAAACGATGGTAAAGAAGAACAGGAGGGATAGAAGTTGATAGGAGTTTACAATCACTCTGTTATAGTGACATATCTCGGTGTGGCGTTAGCTGTGTCGGCTATGGTTTTTTCGTTTAACGGCTACGCGGAATACGCGATACTTTGTCTTGCTTTGTCGGGGGCGTGTGACACCTTCGACGGAAAAATAGCAAGAGCGATGAAAAATCGTACTGAAGAGATGATCATATTCGGCGTGCAGATAGATTCACTCTGTGATATGGTGTGCTTCGGAGTAACGCCTGCTGTTATAGCGTACAATCTCGGTTTGCAGACACCTTGGGGGATTGCGATAGAAATTATTTTTGTGATTTGCGGCGCTATCAGACTGGCGTATTTCAATACGCTTGAAGAGCTCAAGAAAAAAGAACCGCCCACAGATGAACCAAAATATTTCAGGGGAATGCCGATCACAACAATCACAATTATTTTTCCCTTTGTGTACCTGTTTCATCCCTATGTCAGACAGGAAGTATTTACTCTGATTCTTGCGATATTTATGCTTATAACTGCATTCTTGTATGTGTTTGATTTCAAGATCAAAAAACCGGGAAATGCAGGTATCATAGTAATGATGGTTTTTGTTGCGATTGTGATGTGCAGAGTTCTTCACATAGTGTGATAAAAACGCCGGAGGAGGAAGATGAATTACATCGATTTAGACGGAAATATAGTTGAGCAGTCCTATGCCCACGACGGACTACTGAAGTTTTTGTATACAAATGCTTTTGGCAGGATGCTTTTGAAACCTGTTGTTAATCCCGGACTTTCAAAGCTTGCCGGAAAGTTTTTGGATACCGGGTTATCCGTGCGTATAGTTCCGTTTTTTATAAAGCATGCGGGCATAGATATGTCTGATTATCCTTATAGAAAATACAGTTGTTTCAATGACTTTTTTACCAGAAAAGTATCCGAAGGGAAAAGAGAATTTGACCCTGATCCGAACGTGCTGATAAGTCCCTGTGATTGTATGGCTTGCGCTTATCAGATACAGGAAAATTCAAACTTCATCATCAAGCATACGGAGTAC
>JAIKWQ010000187.1 GCA_024684535.1 Eubacterium sp.
GAACAATGAAACTGAGATACAAAAAACTGGTAATTATTATAAGCGTAGCAACCTTGCTTTTAGGATTTTTCATATTGACACTTATTCCTACGGGCAGAGGCGGAAACAATGCTTCCAGCGCAAGCCTGGAGTTGACTGATAATGAAGAGATCAAAACGTTGATTTCTGATTACTTTACTGCGAAGAAAAATGTCGATGTTGATGCGTTTACGACTCTTGTCAGTGATGTAAATCAGGTTAACAGGGCAAAGCTTACCGCGATGGCTGCTTATGTTGAAGATTATCAGAATATAAACTGCTATGTTATCGAAGATGAGCAGAACGGTGGTTGCAGGGTTTATGTGAAGTATGATCTCAAGATGAAAAACATAGATACGCTTGCCCCGAGTCTCAGTGCATTTTATCTTACACCAACATCGGATAATAATTATGTAATTTACCTTAGCGCGCTTGATGAGGTACAGGAAGAGTTTATAAACTCTGCTGATGAAAATGAAGCTGTTAAAAACCTTGAGAATGAAGTTCAGCAGGCGCTGAATGATGCAATCAATTCCGATCCGGTGTTTAAGCAACTGTACCAGAGAATGGATGAGGGAATCCGTTCGGTTTCAGGTTCGGCGGCCTCGTCCGGAGCGGCGGCAACCGGCGTGTAAATACTAATTTTGTTTACTTGCACCTATAGCAATAGCTATAGGTGCTTTCTAATGTGAGATATTATTCAGTTGCAGGTGGAAAATGGAAATCAGAATCAACAAATATTTAGCCGTAGCAGGAGTTTGTTCGAGAAGAGAGGCTGACAGACTGGTTGAGGATGGCAGAGTGACCATAAACGGAAAAGTTGCTGAAAATGGCTGCAAGGTCATTGATGGCGATATTGTTTGTCTGGACGGAAAACAGGTGGCAGAAAAACAAAAAATAGTGATCGCTGCTTATCACAAGCCTGTGGGCGTGATTTGTACGACATCAGAAAAGGAGCGACCTAATCTGTCGGATGTTATTGACTTTCCGGAGAGATTGTTTCCCATTGGCAGACTAGACAAGTCCTCAAGCGGGCTTTTGCTTCTGACTAATGACGGTGAACTTGCTGACAAACTTATGCGCGGCAGATATGATCACGAAAAAGAATATATAGTAAAAACCGATAAACCTCTGACGGATTCTATTGTTGACGCTATGGAGCAGGGGGTTCCGATTCTTGATACGATGACTAAACCCTGTAAGATTTCAGAGCGCGACGGGAACATTTTTCATATAACACTGACGCAGGGACTTAATCGACAAATCAGAAGGATGTGTGAATACTTCGGTTATAGAGTGACCTCGCTTCACAGAATCAGGTTCGCGACGATTTCCCTTGGCAATATGAAAGATGGAGATTTCAGGCTTTTGACAGACGAAGAGACAAAGAGTCTGTATGATGAAATATCATAAAAATGATTTCCTTTTTTAAAAAAAGATTTTGAAACGGAGTTAATATAATATGGTTGATGATAAGACAAGAATGCACGAACTGATTGATATTCTTGACAGAGCGGGAGCGGCTTATTATTCGAGTGACGAAGAGATAATGTCAAACTACGAGTACGACAGGCTTTATGATGAGTTAGTTGCGCTTGAGGAGAAAACAGGTATAGTTCTCGCGGGAAGTCCGACTGTCAGCGTTGGATATGAGACGATGAGTGAACTGGCGAAAGAAGCACACGTGGCGCCTATGCTTTCGCTTGGAAAAACAAAAAGTGTTGATGAACTTACTGACTGGATTGCCGACAAAACAGGTTTGCTTTCTATGAAGCTTGACGGCCTGAGTGTCATAATTACTTATGAAAACGGAAAACTTGTGAAGGCGCTGACTCGCGGAAACGGAGAAGTTGGTGAAGTTATAACTTCTAATGCTAAGACTTTCAAGAATTTGCCCGGGAAAATTCCTTTCAAAGGCAGGATCGTTTTGCGCGGTGAGGCGTTGATCAGGTATTCGGATTTTGATTTACTCACAAAAGAAGCTGATATGGCTGCTTATAAAAATCCACGTAATCTCTGCTCTGGAAGCGTCAGAAACTTAAATACTGAGGTGACTGCAAAGAGGAGAGTCAGATTTTATGCATACAATCTTATTGATTTAGAGGGCGAAGGAGCCGGTATCTCGCTTGAATCAGGCAGAAAAAAAGATGAGATTGACTTCATATCGAATCAGGGATTTGAAACCGTGCCCTTCAAAGAAGTGTCAGCAGACAATTTGGCAGAAAAGGTTGAAGAATTCAGAACGGAGGTTGAAAATTCTGATCTTCCGAGTGACGGTCTGGTGCTTACGTACGACGATATTGAATATAGTAAAAGTCTGGGTCGTACTGCGAAAGCTCCCAGAGATTCGATTGCGCTTAAGTGGCAGGACGAGACGGCGCAGACAACTCTTCGAGAAATTGAATGGAGCGCATCTCGAACAGGTCTTATTAATCCGGTTGCAATTTTTGATCCTGTTGAGCTTGAAGGAACAACTGTCAGGCGCGCAAGTGTACACAATGTCAGCATTCTTGAGGAACTGAAACTCGGTTTAGGTGATACTGTTTTGGTTTACAAGGCGAATATGATCATACCGCAGATAAGCGATAATCTCACAAAAAGCGGAACATGTAAGCCTCCGGAAAAATGTCCCGTATGCGGAGGAAAAACATCAGTTGTGACTGAAAACGGATCGTCTGTGTTGATGTGTGAAAACCCTGAGTGCTTTGCAAAAAAAATACATGGATTATCGCATTTTGTCAGCAGGGATGCGCTCGGTATCGACGGACTTTCCGAAGCCACCCTGGAAAAATGGATTTCAAGAAAGTATATAAGCTCATATCTTGACATTTTTAATATAGAAAAACACAAAGATGAGATAATAAACGATGATGAGATGAAAATTAGGGATAAATCTTATGCGAATCTAACTTTAGCTATAGAAAATGCGAAAGATACAACGCTTCCGGCTTTTATTTACGCGTTGGGTATCAAAGGTGTCGGGCTTGCCACAGCGAAAGATATAGTAAATCATTATCCGGACAAGTCACCGCAAGAGATTTGCGAGTTGTCTTTGGAGGAGCTCACCGCCGTAAATGGAATCGGCGAGAACATAGCGGGAGAGTATGTACAGTTTTTTGCTGATGAAAACAAAAAAAATCAAGCATTTGAACTTATAGGCATCTTGAGGATACAAAAAAATGCACCTGTTTCAGCCGATTCAGCCCTCGCAGGGAAAAATTTCGTGATAACCGGCTCGCTTGAGCATTTTTCAAACAGGAGCGAGTGCAAAAATGAGATAGAAGCACTTGGAGGTAAAGTTGTATCAGCAGTCAGCGCAAATACCGATTTTTTGGTAAACAATGACGTGAATTCAACTTCTTCAAAGAATAAAAAAGCAAAAGAATTGGGGATACCGATAATTTCTGAAGAAGAATTGCGTTCAATGATGTCAAAAGACTTGTAAAACGCAAATAATTGTAGTATAATGTTCTTTGTGTGAAACATTGCTGATGCAATTATATTTTCTAAAGGGAGATATTGAGTTGAAACTTAGAAGAAATCTGATAACAATTATAGTGTCTTTGGTTTATGTTGTTCTCATGGCGTACGCTACTATGACGGCTGCAGCTAAGGTTTATGAGAATTTTTCAAAAGACGGAAATGGACTTATACTTACAGGCATTGTTTTGGGTTGTTTGATTGTCTTTTTCGTTGCTGCATTCTTTCTTAAGGGCAGATCTGTTTTGGAGAGTCTTCAGAAAGAAAGTGCGCCGCTTATCATAGTTGAGGCTGTTCTTGTAATCGGTATAATTGGCGCCGGATTTTTCCTTTATAAAGATAATTCTTTCGAGAATGCGCTTTGGCTTTCCGGTATGTTGGCTGCAACGTATGCGGTGTGTCGTGCTTTAGGTGGTAGGATTTGCGGTGTAATGGGTCTTGCTTGCCAGTTTGCGCTGATGTTGACACTCTTTGAAGGAACAAAAGCAGAGCTGGTTGCTTCTGAGTTTTTGAATGTGTTCTGTATTATTATTCCGCTTTTCATTTTTATAATTTTTATTAAGCACATAATTCCTTCATTCTCAGGCAGTATGGTGATGCTTGTCTTTGCGGATTGTCTTATGGGACTGGTATTTGCGATAGCTATTTTGTTCAACCCGATGGCAATCTGGCTTACAATCGGTTGTGTGCTTTCTATGTATCAAAGTTGTCCGTCAGATGCAAAAGATGCCGAAAATCCTTTAACAAAAGGATTTATGATCGGATTTATCATTCTTGTTATAACTGCAATTTTGGTGTTTGTTTTCTCGCTTGTTTTGGATAAAAATCCTACGGCAGTGTTCAATATTTCATTCAATGAGATGTTTAACCTGTCGCTTACGGATGGTACGATTTATGATTTCTGTGTAAACAAGCTTTCCAGAGCACTCGATACATTTTTGCTTTCGCCCTATAAATACGGAGTGTTCCCGACAATACTACTTCTTTTCGGAGTGTTTGGCGGTGTGTTTACGGCGGTCAGAAAAAGCTCGAGCTTTTCGCCTATGCTGTTTGTTATGACAGGGGTTATTGCTACGTATATTACGGTTTCTTCACCGGGAGATCATTTTTACTATATGTCGTTGATGATTTCGATATGTGCGGCATACGGTTTCTACAATACGATTATTCCTGAGAAACTTGTTCAGGAGGAAGATGAAGAAGTCGAAGCGGCGGCGGAGAATTATTACAAAGGACCGCAACCCAGATCGGAAAAAGATATCGACAATGCTATAGCGGCTACGCATATGAGTGCGCTTGACATAGTTGAGGATCCATCGGCAAATGTTATTGCTGAGAAGAAAACGGATCCGAAGAAAGATGTAAATGTCGTAAACAAAGAATACGTTGCTTCGTTCAGTGAGGATCCTCGAATGAATCCGAACACTATGATTGGAGCAAATGCCCTGAATAACGAGGATACTGATGAATTTCAGACGCCTGACGGTGTTGTGGGTGGTCCCAGAAACGCTATTGAGGGTGCAAGCTACGGAGATGAGGACAGCAAGCTTAAGGTAGATAATACCGGAGAGGGTGACGAGAAGAATTATATTGATTTCAAAAATGCGGAGATTGGCCCGGAAGATATGAATAAGATCGGATATCAAGGCCCGAAAGAAGCTCCGAAACCTATGGAAAACGCCATTGAGGAACCGCAGGAGATACAATTCGGTGACCTGTTTAAAGCTGATGATGTTCAAACCAAGCCAAAGCCTGAGTCTGAAGAAATCCCTGAAGAACCTGAAGTGATTACTGAAGAGCCTGAACCGGCTGAAGAAGTAGCAGAAGAAACAGTTGAAGATGATTCAGATCCATTTGATTTAGATCAACCGGAAGCTGAGCAGGATTTTTCTGGTGATGTAACTGAGGAGAAAACGGAAGAGGTTGAACAGGAAATCGAGGAACCAATAGAGGAACCGATAGGGGAACCGATAGAGGAACAACAGGAAGAAACAAAAGAAGAAACAAAAGAAGAAACAGAAGAAAAAACAGAAGATAAAACAGAAGATAAAACAGAAGAAACTGGTGAATCTGTACCCGAAGATAATAAAAACGATGAGGGGGATGAAGAAATGAGCAAAAAGACAACAAACGACGAGAAAGGTTTTTCATCAGCAGCGCCTACGCCAATTCAGAAACAAACACTCGATAACAGAATAAACGGACCGCTCAATACGGATCCGTCGCATTTCATGGAGTGGCACGTGTCTGAAGAGTATATTCGCGAGGAAGAGATTGCCAAGATGAAAGCTGAAAAAGAAGCTGAGAAAGAAGCTGCGAATATCGCAGCAAAAGAAGCTGCTTCTACGGTTGTTGGTCACTCAGAGCAGCCTGAATCCGAAACAATGCCGGGAAAAGGAGATGTTCACTCTGACAAGGTCGATGAATTTGACAAGGGAGTTCTGGATAACAATAATCTGGATTACAGACCTTATGAAGAGAGCACTATGCTTGACAAAACGACTACGGATGAGTCGAATACTACGGTTGATATCAAAAGCTCAATAGCTGAAGAGGATGAAGAAGAGAATATCAATTCAAAGATCTATTCGGCCGGCATTGATGACGGAGAGAGAGCTATAGAATCCACATACGTTCCTGAGGATGACACGATTCTCGGTGGCGATTCAAAAAAAAAAGCCAATTTGACGACGGAATCTTCTGATTCTTCACAGAAACCTGAGGATATTCTTACAGCAATTGAGAATGCTCAGGTGCCTAATGTTGAAATTCCGGATTTAAACAAAATGAATGAGTCTGACGAGGAGGAAGATGACGAAGAACTCAACGACCTCCTTGAGAGACTTGATATGTCTGAAAGTATCAAACGGCTTAAAGAAAGCGCCAGAGAAGATATAGCTGATGTAATCGAGCAGGACCAGGCAGAGGCTGCCTCTGAAGAAGAGGTAGTTCTTTCTAATACTGACTATAATTTCGGTACAAGCGAGGAATACGGCGAAGTACCGACTATAAGTGATCTCGAAGATCGTTGGCGCGCGGAACAGCAGATGCAGGAAGTAGACGAGTCGGAAGTTCCTGATGTAGTTTCTGCTGATGATGTGTCCAAAGATGAGGATACGCAGGATGTGGCTGATAGTTTTGAACAAGCTGAATATGAGCTTGAGCCTGATTCAATGATTGGAGTGACTCCGATTCCGGAAGAACAGGTAGAACCTGTTGAGGAAGAATCAGTCGAGGAAGATGTTGTTGAGGAAGAACAAGCAGAGGATGTTACGGATGCATTTGATTTTGATTCGTCTGTTGCAGAAGATATAGTTGAAGATGTGCAGGATATCGACGATGTTGCAAGTGGCGTTTTTGATGAAGTATCAGATGAAGAGATTGATAATAACATTGATGAAATTGCTTCAGGTGCTTTAGAAAGTATTGATGCTGCAGACGATTTTGATTCATATGAAGATACAGCGTCGTCTTCAATTGGTGTGGTACCGGTTGATACAACGCCTATTGAAGAAATAAGTGCCACACCTGAGATAAAAACACTTGCCGATGTGATAAGTGAAGCAGATGAAGTTCAGATAGATGACACTTCTACAGACGATTGTTTTGATGATACAGTTGAATACGAGGAAGTTGCTGAAGAACCGCCATATGAGGAGAGTTTAGATATAGGCGATACGTACGAGGAACCTGCTGAAGAAGCGGCTGGAGAGTCTACGTATGATGATAGTTTAAATATAGGCGATACATACGAGGAACAGGCAGAGGAGCCGACGTATGAGGTTAACATGGATATCGGTGACACATTTGAAGAAACTGTAGAGGATTCAACATATGATGACAGTTTAAATATTGACAGCACCTATGAAACAACAGTAGAAGAATCGTCATATAACGAAGAAGATTTAAGTATAAATGAAACCTATGAAGAACCTGTTGAAGCTGCAGCACCTGAAATAATTGAAGAGCCTGCCACACCTGAACCGAAGCCTGGAGTTGATGAAAGTATGGCTCCGAAAATAACCGTTTCACGTGTGAAAAACCACGTTGATGAAAGCCCGGTTGTTGGATTTACCAAACAGCGACCAATTGATGAGGATTTATCGGGACTTGGAATTCCTAAACCTTCAGATGAACCGGATAGAGAACCTGATATTGATTACAGAAGGAAGAGACGTCAGCGGGCGGATATTTTTGAGGAAGAAATACACACTGAGAATATAACCAAACGCACAGCGGGCGGTATGCGTTCTTATCATAAGTTCATAATCAAACGTGATGATAATTAATGTACAAAATAGCTGCTTTTCGAAATTGAAAAGCAGCTATTTTGATTTATAAACTATGTTCAATTGGTTTTCTTTGAGAAAAAGTAAAGTATGATGAAAAACCAATTTCTTTTGCGAGTTCAGCAGCAGTATCAAAACCGTATCCCAAATGCTCAGCTGCGTGAGCGTCAGAACCAAAAGTTATCATACGCCCACCTTTTTCATAATACCTACGAAGTAACACGGGATGTGGATTTACCTCTGCATAGTCACCTTTCAGCGCGGAAGTATTAATTTCAAGTGCGATATTATTCTTTATAATGAATTCAAAAACAGCATCCGTAATCGCAAAATGTTTTTCGGGCTTATATTCACCTTTTGTCGGGGCATATCTGACGGCATAATCCATATGACCGAGTATATCAAAATCAGAGAATAGGTTTATATTTATCAATATTGCTTCGAGGTAGTTTTGCATAGAATCAAAAGTGGTACGACCTTCCCAAAAAGCAGGATAATACGGATCTTTTTTGCTTACCAGATGTACGGATCCTATTATCTGATCAAGAGCGGGATCACTGCACAATTTCCGGTTTTTTTCTATAACTTCTTCGTACGGTTGGAGACCGCATTCAACACCGATTTTCAAGTCGAAATCAGGATGATTATTTTTGATTTGAGAAAGCTCTTTTTTGTACGCTTCAAAATCAAAAGTAAAAGGCTCGTCAAGGTGCATAGTAGTGGGGTCTTTTGGAAAACAATAATCCATATGATCTGTTATGCAAATCCCATTCATTCCAAGCGTCTGAGCTTTTTTAATATGGTTTTCTATAGCTTCGTGGCTGTCAGTAGAAAACTCAGTATGAAGGTGTGTATCATAAGTTATTTTTGCCATAAATATTCCTCCGCCTCTTTGTCTGCAGGTTTTATGTTTTCAAGATTTTTTTCCGAAGCCATCATTGAATAATTTGTGTAGTATATGACAAAGCCAGGTTTTCCTCCAGCCGGCTTTTTAACATTTTTCTTTTGAAGATAGTCAATTTCAAGTTTTTCGTTTCCGCGTCCTTTTGAGAAAAATGCCGCGAGAGCAGCAGCTTCTTCAAAAACTGAGTCAGGGAGTTCGGTATCTCCGGCCTTGACCACCACGTGCGAACCGGGAGTTTTTTTTGCGTGAAACCACCAGTCGTTTCCTGTTGCAAGTTTAAAGGTTATTTCTTCGTTTTGATAGTTGTTTTTTCCGACATATATATCATATCCTTCTGAAGAAATATAGTGGAGAGGCTTGCTTGTGGGAGTGTTTTTTTTGCCTTTGTTTTTGCCTGCTTTGTGTATATAACCACTTTCTGCCAGTTCTCTACGTATCGCGTTTATATCTTCCTCAGATCTTGCTATACTGAGTGAATTCAATATTGAGTCCAAATGCTTCAGTTCTTCTTCAGCAGACTCCAGTTGTTCCGAAACAGCAGTAAATGTTCTTTTCAGTTTATTGTATCTGTCAAAATATTTATTCGCATTATCGGATACACTCAATGTTGGATCTATCGGTATTTCGATTTCTTTTCCATCGTAGTGATTTGTGCATTTAAGTACCGTATTAGCTGTATCTGCTCCGTCTGAAACAGGGATATCCAGAGAGTATCCGTATGTAGTCACCAACTCACCGTAAACTTTATATTTGTCTTTTTTTTCAGTGTCTTTCAATTGTTTTTGTAACAGGTCAATTTTTTTGGCGCATCTTTCAATATTTGTCTTGATAACAGCAGTCAGATCGGATGACCTCGATTTGATACGCGTGAGTTTGTCTTTTTCGGAATAATAATTCCTGACAGCATCAGAAATCAGATTAACTTCAACTCTTTTTAAGTCGTCATACATAGTAAGAGGTATAGCTGAAAACTCTTTAGGTATATCTCCGTCATAATAAATAACAGGTGAAAAAGATTGAGATGTAATAGTTCCCAGAATGTCTCTGAAACTGTCCATAATAGCTGATTTTTTGTTGCCGCTCAATGCAGCAAAAGAATCATCACCGTCAACTCCGGCGCGGTATGCAATTTCATAAGCAACTGTTCTGGAAAAACCGGTTATGCAACCGGAAATTGCTTTTGATACAGTAGTTGGTTTTTTGAAAATAACATCATTCCAGGCTTTTGTATCTATATCGAATGCGTCTGTTTTTTCAAGCGTATTCGGTATGAAGTACTCTCTGCCAGGCAGAACTTCCCTGACAGAGCTCATAAGTCCGTTGACATGCTTAATGCTGTCGATGATTTCATTTTTCTCATCAACAAAAATGATGTTGCTATGCTTGCCCATAAGCTCGATGTTTAGGGTGTACGAAACCATATCACCAAGTTCATTGCGGTTTTTCAAGCTTATGTGTATAACACGCTCAAGTCCGGATTGTTTTATTTTTGTTATTGTAGCGCCTGATAAATGCTTTCTGAGAAGCATGCAAAAATTTGGCGCCGTCAATGGAGACTGTTTGTTCTCGTCAGTCAGGTAAACGAGCGGGAGAGAAGCGTTCGCTGACAGCTTGAGTTTATAATTTCCGCGTTCACGAACTAAACCGCCTTCTGAATCCCTGACAGGAGGTGTCTGAATAGTCAAAAAAAGCTCATCTGACTCAGGTTGAGCTATTTTTTTTATATGTCCTTCTGTAAGCATGGTGTCAAGCTCGTGAACAAGAGCTGCTACAGTAATACCATCAAATGCCATAATCAGTGTCCATTCCGCATTTTTACGTGAAAAATGCATACATGTTTGTTGTCTTAACGAAGATAATACCATATTTTTGCTGAAGTGGCAACATTCAATATGAAAAATGTACCTTCACTCGTCTTGACTTATGAGTGAAATTAGTCTATAATGTATAAGTTAAAAAAACACTGGGAGGAAAGCAATGGTTTTAAGCATGACCGGCTTCGGACGCGGCGAAGCTTCAGATGATATGTATAAAATCACTGTTGAGATGAAATCAGTAAATCACAGATATCTCGACATCAATATCAGGATGCCTCATACGTTTGGTTTTTATGAGAACAAGATGCGTTCTGATATCAAAGCCAGAGTGAACAGAGGAAAAGTTGATGTTTTTGTGACTTTTGAGATGCAGGGTGATCAGGAAGTTGAAATCAATTACAACAGCTCCATAGCGGCCTCATATGTTGACGGGATGAAAAGAATGGCTGAGGAGTACGGAGTGGATTTTACTCCTGATGTCAAGTCTATTGCCAGGTTCCCGGATGTTTTCACGATGAAGGATGCAAATATTGATGAAGAGAGACTGACGCCTTTGGTTGATTTTGCTCTGAATTCGGCGATTGATATGTTTTTGGCCAGTAGGGAGACAGAGGGCAAAAAGCTTTTTGATGATATAAGCGATAAACTGACTTCTGTTTCTGAGATTACTGATAAGATAGATGACAGATATCCTGAAATTCTCGAAGAATACAGAGAAAGGATCTCGAAAAAAGCTGAGGAAATTCTTGGAGACAGACAGATTGATGAGAGAGTTTTGGCTACTGAAATGGTAGTATACGCAGATAAGCTTTGTGTAGACGAGGAGATGGTCAGACTCAGAACGCATATTTCGCATATGCGAAAAACACTTGGTGAATCTGAGAACATCGGACGCAAACTTGATTTCCTCACACAGGAACTTAACAGAGAAGCGAACACGATTCTTTCCAAGTCTACAGATATAACCATAGCTGATTATGGAATTGAATTAAAGACGCTTATTGAAAAAATCAGAGAACAGATTCAGAATATTGAATAGTACGAGGTAAAATGAGTTTTATAAACATTGGATTCGGGAATATGATTAACAGCGACAAGATATGCACTGTCGTAAGTCCTGAAGCGGCGCCTATCAAAAGAATGATACAAACCGCTAAGGATGATGGGTATGCTGTAGATGCTACCTGCGGAAGAAAAACAAAATCGGTAGTTGTTCTTGAGAACAGAACTATAGTGCTTTCGGCGCTTTTACCAGAAACAGTTGTGTCGCGTATCAATACGGAAGGAGATTCTGTATGAGCAAAAAAGGTGTTCTTTGTGTAATGTCCGGATTTTCGGGCGCAGGAAAAGGGACAATTGTTGGTGAATTATTGAAAAAAAGTGATTATCAGCTTTCCATATCTTGCACTACGAGAAAGCCGAGAGAAGGCGAGCAAAACGGAAGGGAATATTTTTTTGTATCGCGTGATGAATTTGAAAAAATGATCGCTTCCGGAGATATGATTGAATACGCAGAATACGCCGGAAACTACTATGGAACACCGAAAAAAGCCGTCAACGACTGGCTTATGGAAGGGAAAGAAGTTATTCTTGAGATAGAAGTGCAGGGAGGAATGCAGGTCAGGAAGCTTTTTCCCGATGCTGTTTTGATTTTTGTGGTTCCCCCATCTGCAACAGAACTTCACAATCGTTTGAAAAACAGAGGAACAGAAAACGATGATCAGATACGTCTCAGACTCGAACAGACGACAAGAGAGGTTTCATATATAAAAGATTATGACTATATGATTATCAATGAAAATCTTGATGATGCGGTTGAGCAGATTGACGGCATAATTAATAATCAAAAAAGCAAACCTGCTTTTGCTGAGGATACAATAAATAAACTAAAGCAGGAATTGTCTGAATTATCAGGAGAACACAATGAGTGATAACAGTTTAGTTAAGGAGACAGCATCAAATGAAGTGAATTATGAACCG
>JAIKWQ010000191.1 GCA_024684535.1 Eubacterium sp.
CTCAAAAAAGAGATTGAGAGCGAGGATCTGAGCGAGGGAGAGTTGAGCAGAGAACTTGACAGATTAAACTACATAAAAGATGAGATTGAAAAGGCTTCGTTAAATCGCGAAGAGATGGATGAAATTGATAAAAAATATTCTCTTGCAGCAAATTCAGGCAAGCTGGTTGAATCGCTTTCGCACGTCTACTCTGACGGGTCAAAACAGGCAGCGGATGCGATTGGAAGAGTTGTTGCGGACATAAAAAAGGCGGCTGAACTTGATGAGAATATAGCAGGTTATGCGGATCAGCTTATCGAGATTGAATCTTTGCTTGGCGATTTCAACAGAGACATATCTTCGTTTATGCAGGACTATACATTTGATGAGGCCGAGCTTGTAGAACTTGAGAGAAGAATGGATACGATTCATTCACTTCAGTCAAAGTATGGTGAAAGCTATGATGATATCATGGCATTTTTATCTGAAACCGATGAGAAAATCGCAAAATACGAGGATTACGAATCTTTCTCGGCGAAGCGAAGAGAAAAGTTTGAAGAATTGGAACAAAGATTAAAATCGGTTTCCGAAAAACTGAGTGTCGCCAGGAAAGAAGCGGCTGATACGTTGAATGTTCAGATATGTGAGGCCTTGTCTGATCTGAACTTTGCAAATGCTGATTTTGCCATAGACATCAGACCGCTTGAGAGTTTCACTTCAAGAGGGCTTGATGAGGTTGAGTTTTTGATTTCAACGAATCCCGGCGAGCCGAAGAAAAGCCTGTCTAAAGTGGCTTCGGGCGGTGAGCTTTCAAGAATAATGCTTGCGATCAAGTCTGTGTTTGCAGAAAGCGATGATATCGAGACACTCATTTTTGACGAGATTGATACCGGAATCAGTGGTAGGACGGCACAGATGGTTTCGGAAAAAATGGCCACTCTCGGCAAATCGCATCAGATTATCTGCATAACTCATTTGGCGCAGATTGCAGCGATGGCTGACAGACACTTTGTGATCGAAAAAGACGTGAATGATATACGCTCCACAACATCCATCAGACCGCTGGATGAAAATGAGTCTGTGGAAGAACTTGCCAGAATACTCGGCGGTGCTGAAATAACCGAAGCTACGAGGAAAAATGCCCGCGAGATGAAACAGATGGCGAACGAACTGAAATCGTGACATTTTTTTATCATAAATATGTAGTTTTTGCTTGCGAAAATCCTTTGATTGTAGTATAATACCATGCGTGACTACAGACTTAAGTCTGTGGGAGGGATATATATACCAACGATTGGAGGATATAGCGTGAAAAATATTCTATTTTGTGCATCTGAGTGTGTGCCTTTCATCAAAACAGGCGGTTTGGCCGATGTAGTGGGTTCACTGCCGAGATATTTTAACAGCAAAAAATTTGACGTGCGTGTAATCGTGCCGAAGTATACGGCAATTCCTGATCAGTACAAAGATCAGATGGAGTACGTAGACCATTTCTATATGGACCTGGCTTGGCGTAAGCAGTATGTAGGTATATTCAAGCTTGTGATCAGCGGGGTTACATTCTATTTCCTGGACAATGAGTTCTATTTCAGCGGCATGCTTCCATACGGAGAAATCTATCAGGATATCGAGAAATTTGCATTTTTCGACAAGGCGGTTCTGTCTTGTCTTCCTGTGATTGATTTCAGACCGGACATCATTCATTGCCACGACTGGCAGACAGGTCTGGTTCCTGTTTATCTGCAGGATGTGTTCCAGCAGAACAGCTTCTATCGTGGAATCAAGACGATTATGACGATCCACAACCTGAAATTCCAGGGAATCTGGGACAAAAAGACTGTTATGGATACCACCGGCCTTGACGCGTACTACTTCACGCCGGATAAGCTCGAGGCTTACGGTGATGCAAACTACTTAAAGGGTGGTCTTGTGTATGCTGACCAGATCACAACAGTAAGTGATACCTATGCCGAGGAGATCAAGATGCCGTTCTACGGTGAGGGGCTTGACGGACTCGTTAATGCGAAATCAGCGTGCTTAACAGGTATCGTAAACGGTCTTGATTATGATGAGTGGAATCCTGCGAAAGATAAGCTGATTGATTTCAATTATGATGCCAGAACTTTCCGCAAAGAGAAGATTAAAAATAAAAAGGCACTTCAGAAAGAGCTCGGTCTTGCTGAAGAAGAGAAGAAGTTTATGATCGGTGTGGTTTCACGACTGACTGATCAGAAAGGGTTTGACCTGATAGATTACGTGATTGAGGAAATCTGCTCTGAGGATACACAGCTTGTGGTTCTTGGAACCGGTGAAGAAAAATATGAGCATCTGTTCCGCCACTTCGCTTGGAAGTATCCCGACAGGGTTTCAGCGAATATCTTCTATAGTAATGAGCGTTCCCACAAAATATATGCTTCGTGTGATGCGTTCCTGATGCCTTCTCTGTTTGAGCCATGCGGACTCAGCCAGCTGATGAGTCTCAGATACGGAACAGTTCCGATTGTGCGTGAGACCGGAGGACTCAAAGATACTGTAGAGGCGTACAATGAATTTGAGGACAAGGGAACAGGATTCTCGTTCGCTAACTACAATGCTCACGAGATGCTTGATACTATCAGATATGCGAAATCAGTGTACTATGATCACAAACGCGAATGGAACAAGATTATCGACAGAGGTATGGCAAAAGACTTCTCTTGGGCAAATTCAGCCAAGAAGTATGAAGAGCTTTATGATAAGATGTGATTTTCACACAAAAAACTCTTGATTTTTCTAACGTGATAGGTTAGAATGTTGAGCAGACGATTTTGGGTTCATTTTTGAACCCGCTGAAATAGGTAACCAGAGCATTTTTGCTCCCCGATATGCGTCGGCGCCGCTTCCGCATATCCTGATAACACAAGCGGTGTAGAAAAGAGGTTTTATATTATGGCAGTAAAAGTAGCAATTAACGGATTTGGACGTATCGGTCGTTTGGCATTTCGTCAGATGTTCGGAGCAGAAGGATATGAGGTTGTAGCAATCAACGACCTTACAAGCCCGAAGATGCTCGCACACCTTCTTAAGTATGACTCTTCACAGGGTAAATACGAGAAGGCTGACACCGTTTCAGCAAGTGATGACAGCATCACAGTTGATGGAAAAACAATCAAAATCTATGCTGAGCCGGATGCAAACAATTGTCCTTGGGGAGATCTTGGTGTAGACGTAGTTCTTGAGTGTTCAGGATTCTATACATCAAAAGAGAAAGCACAGGCACACATCAATGCAGGTGCGCGCAAGGTTGTTATCTCAGCTCCTGCAGGAAACGATCTTCCTACTATCGTATATAATACAAACCATCAGACACTTAAAGCAGATGACACAATCATCTCAGCAGCATCTTGTACAACAAACTGTCTTGCACCTATGGCAGATGCGTTGAATAAATATGCTCCTATCCAGTCAGGTATCATGGTAACAATTCACGCTTACACAGGTGACCAGATGACACTTGACGGACCACAGAGAAAAGGTGATCTCAGAAGATCACGTGCTGCAGCAGTAAATATTGTACCTAACTCAACAGGTGCTGCAAAAGCTATCGGACTTGTTATCCCTGAGCTCAACGGAAAACTCATCGGATCAGCTCAGCGTGTTCCTACACCTACAGGATCAACAACAATCCTTACAGCTGTTGTTAAAAAAGCAGGCGTTACGGTTGACGACATCAACGCAGCTATGAAAGCAGCAGCAAATGAGTCATTCGGTTACAACGAGGACGAGATCGTATCATCAGACGTTATCGGAATGAGATTCGGATCACTCTTCGATGCAACACAGACAATGGTTAACCAGGTATCTGATGATCAGTATGAGGTTCAGGTAGTATCTTGGTATGATAACGAGAACTCATATACATCACAGATGGTAAGAACTATCAAATACTTCTCTGAGTTGGGTTGATAGTTATTCATAACTTAATGTGAAGCAATTGGGGTTCGGGCTTTGCCCCGGACCCCTTCATTTTTATTTTATATACCATGGAGGAAAAATAAATGCTCAACAAAAAATCAGTTGATGACATCAATGTCAAAGGTCAGCGCGTCCTCGTACGTTGCGACTTCAATGTTCCGCTAATCGACGGAAAAATCACAGACGAGAATCGTCTGGTGGCTGCACTTCCTACAATCAAAAAGCTTATCGCAGACGGTGGAAAGATTATTCTTTGCTCACACCTCGGTAAACCGAAGGGAGAGCCGAAACCTGAGATGAGCCTTGCTCCTGTAGCAAAAAGACTTACAGAGCTTCTCGGTCAGGATGTAAAATTCGCTGCTGACGACAATGTCGTGGGACCAAACGCAAAAGCAGCTGTAGAAGCAATGAATGACGGAGATGTTGTACTTCTTGAGAATACACGTTATCGTATCGAGGAGACAAAAAACGAGGAAGCATTCTCAAAAGATCTTGCATCACTTGCTGATGTATTCGTAAATGACGCATTCGGAACAGCTCACCGCGCACACTGCTCAAATGTTGGTGTTACAAAATATGTTGACACAGCAGTTGTAGGATATCTGATGCAGAAGGAAATCGATTTCCTCGGAAATGCGGTAAACAATCCTGAGCGCCCATTCGTGGCAATCTTAGGTGGAGCTAAGGTTTCTTCAAAGATTCCTGTAATCGAGAATCTTCTTAATAAAGTTGATACTCTCATCATCGGTGGTGGTATGGCATATACATTTATGGCAGCTCATGGTGAAGAGGTTGGAAAGTCACTTCTTGAAGAGGACTACAAAGATTACGCACTCAAGATGGAAGACAAAGCAAAAGAAAAGGGAGTTAAACTTCTCATCCCTATCGATACAGTTGCAGCTGATGATTTTTCAAATGATGCAAATTCAAAGGTTGTAAAAAGAGGCGAGATTCCTGCAGATATGGAAGGCCTTGATATCGGACCTGAGACAGTTAAACTTTTCTGCGATGCTATCAAAGACGCAAAGACAATCGTTTGGAACGGACCTATGGGTGCATTCGAGATGTCAAACTTTGCAAAAGGTACAGAAGCAGTTGCAAAAGCTATGGCTGAGCTTGATGGCGCTACAACAATCATCGGTGGTGGTGATTCAGCCGCAGCCGTAAACCAGATGGGCTTCGGTGACAAGATGACACATATCTCAACAGGTGGTGGCGCATCACTTGAGTTCCTGGAGGGCAAGGATTTGCCAGGTGTTGTGGCTGCTAATGATAAGTAAGGAGAGCAAAACTATGAGTAGAAGAAGAATAATTGCGGGAAACTGGAAAATGAACAAGACTCCGTCTGAGGCGGTTGAGCTTGCTAACACACTTATCCCGATTGTGAAAAATGACGACGTAGATGTAGTATTCTGTGTGCCGGCGATAGATATCATCCCGGTTGCAGAAGCAGTAAAAGGCACGAATGTAAAAGTCGGTGCTGAGAACCTTTACTTCGAAGAGAGCGGAGCATATACAGGAGAAATCGCTGCAAACATGCTTACAGACGCCGGAGTAGAGTATGTCATCATCGGACACTCAGAGAGAAGAGAGTATTTCGCAGAGACAGATGAGACAGTAAACAAAAAGATCAAAAAAGCATTTGAGCACAATATTACACCTATCATCTGTTGTGGTGAGTCACTCACACAGCGTGAGCAGGGAATCACCATCGACTGGATTCGTCAGCAGATCAAGATAGCATTTCTTGACATCACTGCAGACCAGGCAAAGAAAGCTGTTATCGCTTACGAGCCTATCTGGGCTATCGGAACAGGAAAAACAGCTACAGCAGATCAGGCCGAGGAAGTATGCTCAGCTATCCGCGAGTGCATCGGTGAGATTTATGATGCTGCAACAGCAGAAGCAATCCGTATCCAGTACGGCGGTTCGATGAACGCAGAGAACGCAGCAGAGCTTCTCGCAAAACCAAACATCGACGGAGGCCTCATCGGCGGCGCTTCGCTCAAACCCGATTTTTCCAAAATCGTTAACGCTTAACCAGAGCTTTTCCGATGCGGATGTGGTTGTTTCGCGTCGGCAGATTGATTTCTAACTGATTAGGCTAAAGGAACTGCTTAATAATAGTAATACAATATCAGATGAATAATAAACTTTACACCAATCAGTGAATTTCGTATAACTACTTTATACGAAGGGTGTCCCTTTGGCCGCAATGCGTGCAAGGATGAGGGACAAAACAGGACGTTTTGATGTAACTTTTTGAAAAAAAGCGAGACACGATGTCGTGCGCCAAAAAGTTACTTAAACGGTG
Organism: Eubacterium sp.; assembly: GCA_024684535.1. Classification (GTDB taxonomy): domain Bacteria; phylum Bacillota; class Clostridia; order Lachnospirales; family Lachnospiraceae; genus Eubacterium_F. The sequence continues at coordinate 6,248 of JAIKWQ010000191.1, forward strand.
CCCTGAGTAAAAGTAGTTATACAAATTCACGGTTGTAGTAAAGCTAGATTGAGGAGAAAGAAATGGAAGCAATAACCAACATCCGCACACTCTATCGCGACCGCGATAACTACATAGATAAAACCGTCACCGTCGGCGGCTGGATCCGCAGTGTCCGTGACTCAAAGACATTCGGATTTCTCGTAGTAAACGACGGAACATTTTTCGAACCTCTTCAGGTTGTCTATCATGATAAACTCGACAATTTCGCAGAAATCTCAAAACTCAATGTTGGCGCAGCAGTGATAGTTACGGGAACTCTTGTTGCTACACCAGAGAACAAACAGCCGTTTGAGATACAGGCTGATGAAGTTTTCATCGAGGGAGTTTCAACACCTGACTATCCGCTTCAGAAAAAGCGCCATACACTTGAATACTTAAGAACACTGACACACTTAAGACCGAGAACAAATACTTTCCAGGCTGTATTTCGTGTGAGATCACTCATAGCGTATGCGATTCACAGATTTTTCCAGGAAAGAGATTTCATATATGTACATACACCCATCATCACCGGAAGCGACTGCGAGGGCGCAGGTGAGATGTTCAGGGTTTCAACTATCGATCCGGCTGACGTTCCTATGGCAGACGGAAAAGTTGATTACTCAAAGGATTTCTTCGGCAAGGAGACAAACCTGACTGTTTCAGGTCAGTTAAACGGCGAGACTTTCGCTATGGCTTTCCAGAATATTTATACTTTCGGTCCGACATTTCGCGCCGAGAATTCCAACACGACAAGGCATGCAGCAGAGTTTTGGATGATAGAGCCTGAGATTGCGTTCGCTGATCTCGAAGATGATATGCTTTTGGCAGAGAGTATGCTCAAGTATATCATAGCATATGTATTGGAAGCAGCGCCGGAGGAGATGAACTTCTTCAATCAGTTTATCGACAAAGGACTTATCGACAGACTGAACCATGTTTTGAATTCTGATTTCGCGCATGTGACATATACAGAAGCAATAGAAATACTTGAAAAACACAATGACAAATTTGAATACAAAGTATCTTGGGGATGTGATCTTCAGACCGAGCACGAGAGATATCTGACGGAAGAAGAATTCAAACGGCCTGTATTTGTGACCGATTATCCGAAAGAGATCAAAGCTTTCTATATGAAGTTAAATGATGACGGAAAAACGGTTGCCGCTATGGATTGCCTGGTTCCGGGAATCGGTGAGATTATCGGAGGAAGCGAAAGAGAAGCTGACTATGAAACGCTGAAAACCAGAATGGCTGAGTGCGGACTTGACGAGGAAGACTACAAATTCTACCTTGATTTGCGCAAGTATGGTACTACACGTCACGCGGGATTCGGTCTCGGATTTGAAAGATGCGTTATGTATCTGACAGGTATGCAGAATATTCGTGATGTCATACCGTTCCCGAGAACTGTAGGAAACTGCGATATATAAGAAAAAATATACAAACTTGGAGGAATGAGTTATAATGAGTCTGATACTACCGGGAAACTATGAGTCCCGACTTGACATTCGCGAGACAGAAGTAGCGATAAAAAAAGTGAAGGATTTTTTTGAGAGAGCGCTTGCAAATTCGCTCAATCTCACCAGAGTTTCTGCTCCGCTTTTTGTTGATCCGAAGTCAGGAATGAATGACAACTTAAACGGTGTGGAAAGACCGGTCGACTTCGATGTGAAGGAAACAGGAGTAGATGCAGAGGTTGTTCACTCACTTGCTAAGTGGAAACGACATGCGCTTAAGTATTACGGTTTTCATCATGGAGAGGGGCTCTACTGTGATATGAGCGCGATCCGCAGAGATGAGGAGACTGATAACCTTCATTCCATATATGTCGACCAGTGGGACTGGGAGAGAGTGATTGACAGAGAAGAGCGAGAAGAAAGAGTTCTTCAGCACATAGTTAAGAAAGTATACAAAGCAATTTTGGATACTGAGGACTATATTTCACTGGAGTATCATTTTTTCGGAAGAAGCCTTCCGACAAATATCAAGTTTATAACAACAGAAGAACTTGTTCAAAAATACCCCGATGCTACGCCGAAAGAGAGGGAATATGCGGCCGCGAAGGAGTATGGGGCTATTTTTCTGGAGAAAATAGGAGGCGTGCTCTCCGACGGAAAACCGCATGACGGACGAGCTCCCGACTACGATGATTGGGAATTGAACGGAGATATCATAGTTTACTATCCGGTGCTTGATATAGCTTTGGAGCTTTCATCAATGGGAATTCGTGTTGATGAAGTTGCATTGAAAAAACAGCTTGATATAGCAGGTTGCCCGGAAAGAGCTGATCTCCCGTTCCAGAAGGCGATACTTGAAGGAGCGCTTCCATACTCGGTAGGCGGAGGTATCGGTCAGTCGAGATTGTGTTTGTTCTTCCTGAAAAAAGCACACATCGGTGAGGTTCAGTCTTCATTGTGGCCGGAAGAACAGATAAAAAAATGCGAAGAGAAAAATATTTATCTGCTGTAAGTTGCTGTAAACTGTCACTGTTCCCTGAGTGTTCAGGGAAGAATGGAGTGATGATTTGAGAAAAGAGAAAAAAAGCTACGGCGCTCAGTTGTTTTTCATCATAACGCTTTTGATTTCGCTTGCTGTGCTCGCGATAGCCATCATCAAGACTAACGTATACAATGCTGCAGAGCATCGTGAGACTTTTCAGGGAGATGCGCTTTTTTCAGCTGAAGATAGCGGAGAGGGCAAAGTTTCCGTGAAAGCGATCCCAAGAAGCAGCACCTGGTCCAAAGTGTTTGATATCAAGGAAGAGGGTATAAATAAAGTAGAACATCAGGCGTATACGTACGATTTCACAGTATCAAATAACACTACTGATCAGTTGAAGGACTTCACATTCAAACTTACTTTCAACAAGCAGGCATTTTTATTGTCGGCGTGGAACGGTGCTCTCGAGTTCCACCAGAATATAGATGGAAAGGATGTTGTAAACAAGGTTCCGGATCTTCGTGATTACAATACTGCTGATTACAACCTGAAATATGTCACAGTCGACGGTGAAGCGTTGGTAATGATGAATCCGGGCGATTATCTGGTGTATTATCCTGCAGCGGATGCGAACGCGATGGAGATTCCGATAGAGGCGAAAGAAGCTACTACACCGGGAGTGATCCTGTACGTTCCGCTTGAAAAAGATATCAGTGATTCTGTTTTGGAGCTTGATTACAGCCTCCACAGACAGTATACCAGTGAGCCACTATTTTGGATTTCTGTTGTAGCCGGTGCCCTCTGGTTTGTGGCATTGATTGCATACACTATCACATCAATCCAGATTAGAAAGTACAAAATTCAGCATGAGCACGATAACAAAGTCATAAATGAATCAATAGAAACATTTACCGGGTTTATCGATGCAAAAGACCCGTATACAAACGGTCACTCAAAGCGTGTGGCACTCTATACCAGGTGTATAGCTGAGGAATTTGGTTACACAGGAGAGGAACTTGACAGAGTTTACTATATAGCTCTTCTTCATGATTGCGGAAAGATAGGTGTTCCGGATCATATTCTCGGAAAACCCGGCAGACTTACGGATGAGGAGTTTGAGGTTATCAAATCACATACCGTTCGCGGAGGGGAGATACTCAGAAGCTTCAAAAGTATAGAAAAAGCATATGAAGGAGCTTTGTATCACCACGAAAGATACGACGGAAACGGATATCCCGAGAAAATTGCGGGTGAGGACATTCCGTTTGTTGCACGTATGATATGTGTTGCGGATTCATTCGATGCGATGAACTCGAATCGTGTTTACAGAAAGAAGCTTACCAAGGAAGACATCATAGAGGAGATAGAAAGAAACAAAGGAACTCAGTTTGATCCGAAGGTTGCCGATGCTTTCTTGAAGCTTTACAAAGAAGACAAGCTGCCTAAAGAGGATGAAGAATAAGAGGTTATGAATAATTGATACGCGTGTCGGTATTTCCGATGCGCGTATTTTTTTCATGCATATATATGACAAATGTCATATCAGGTTCTGACGCTGTTCACTTGTATATGAGCGGGTGCGGGAGTATGATATAGTCGTAGTCAAAAATAAAGTGAAAGGAAGTGCGGGGCGCTTCCGGAAAAGGGGTTAAAATGGAAAATTCATCAAAATCACCGGTAGTAAATATCACCGGACTCACAAAACGCTATGGAGATCTGCTGGCACTCGATCATCTTGATCTTCGTATAGAAGAGGGTGAGATTTTCGGCCTTCTTGGCCCGAACGGTTCCGGCAAGACAACAACAATCAGCTGCCTTTTGTCACTCCTTTCATATGACAAAGGAAGTATCGAGCTTTTCGGCAAGCCAATGACACCGGTAAGCTACGATATAAAGAAAAATATAGGAATCATAATGCAGGATGTAGCTGTATATGAGGAACTTACAGTTTATGAAAATATCGATTTTTTCTGCGGACTGTATGTGACAGACAAAGAAAAAAGAAAAGAGCTTGTTGAAGAAGCGATAGAATTTGTAGGACTTACCGATTTTAAAAAGTTTCATCCGAAAAAGCTCTCCGGAGGACTTCTCAGAAGATTGAACATAGCCTGCGGAATTGCGCATAAACCGAAACTTATCATTCTGGATGAGCCTACGGTTGCAGTCGATCCACAGAGCAGAAACAAAATCCTGGAAGGAATCGAAGAGCTGAACAGAAACGGAGCGACAATCATCTATACTTCTCACTATATGGAAGAAGTGGAACAGCTATGCTCGAGAATAGCGATCATCGACAAAGGTCAAAAGATTGCTGAGGGGACCAAAGATGAACTCAAAGGTCGTATCAAAAATACCGAGACAATTCATATCGAGGCAAGAAGCTTAGAGCAAAAGATCATAGATGAGGTCAAAGAGCTTCCACACGCATATGATGCCACATATGAGGATGGTTTTCTGACAGTGCTTTTCTCGGGTGGTAAGCACAATATGGTCAGAGTTCTCGAACTTATGCAGAAGAATAATGTACATCTCGGCAGAATCACATCCGAGCTTCCGACGCTCAACGATGTGTTCCTTGAGATAACAGGAAAAGAACTCAGAGACAAGGATGAAGATTGACGGGAGGGTTAGCTATGTTTTTTCACAATTTAATCAATGAAGTCAAGATCAACATTCGTGCAAAAGAGCTTCTGATCTGGCTGATGCTCTTTCCGATAGCGCTCGGGACATTTTTCAAAATAGCATTCGGTAGTATATATGAGGGCGACATAGTTTTCAGCAAGGTAAAAACTGCTATAGTTGAAGAAGAAAAAAGCGATACTTTCCATTCAATAATAAAAGAGGTTTCCAACGGTGATGATCCGTTGCTTGATGTCACTTGGACAGATAAAGACAAGGCGATGAAGCTTCTTGAAGACGGTGAGGTCGAAGGAATCATATTTGTGGATGATGCTAAACTGAAGCTTTCTATCACCGGCAAGGGCTCAGAACAGTCTGTGCTGAAATCCTTCTGCGACCAGTACAATTCTCAGGCAGGCATCATAAAAGAAGCTTATGATGAGAATCCAATCAAAATGTTGATGATAGCAGATGATTTGAAAAAAGAAATAAACTCTGTAGAGACGATTCCGCTGACTGAGGGTGATACAGATGTCTATCTGCAGTATTTTTATAACCTGATTGCGATGGTTGCGCTCTTTGGAACTGTGACAGGTCTTCATGTATCGATAAACAATCAGGCGAATCTGTCGAAACTCGGAGCGAGGAAAAACTGCTCGCCGACACCGAAGATCATATCGACAATCGCAGCGCTTTTGGCAAGTTATATGGTGCAATCATTATGCGTGATTGTGACCATAACCTTCAGTAAGTTTGTGCTCAAAGTTGATTTGGGAGATAAACTTCCGTTGGTATATCTTGCAGGAATCATAGGTGGAATAATGGGAACATCAGCCGGATTTTTCGTGGGCTCGATCGGAAGTTTTTCAGAGAATCTCAAAGTCGGCATATGCACTTCAGTGACTATGATACTTTGTTTCCTAAGTGGTTTGATGGCAGGAGATATGAAAGGTACTATAGAAACGTATGCGCCGATAATGAATAAGCTCAATCCTGCGGCACTAATCTCAGATTCGTTTTATGCGCTGAATTTGGACAGTGATTATTCCAGGTTTATATACTGTATAGTGGTACTTTGTATAATGTCCGTAATATTCGTGGCACTCGGACTCATCTGCACAAGGAGGAAAAAATATGCAAGTATTTAATGCATTTTTCAAGGTTTTGAAAAAAAAGCTTCCGGGTTCGCTTCCGTACCTGATCATATTTTTCATCATCAGTACGTTTTTGGCAAGAGGCACAACCGAAGTAAATACATTCTCGGAAGAAAAACTTGATATAGTTGTTTTTGATAAGGATGAAACCGCTGAGAGCAAGCAGTTGGTGGACTATATTTCGACAAAACACAATGTTGTCCGGATGGAAGAGAACAAAGAAAAGATTATGGACAGGTTATACTATGGGTCTATCAGCTATGCGCTTGTGATCAAAAAGGGCTATGCGGAGAATATCAAAAAAGGCGAGACAGACAATCTTTTTGAAAACTACCACCTTCACGACGGCTTTTCGGATGTGCTGGTAAATCAGTTTTTGAATAAGTATGTTTCATCAATTCATACACTTATGACTGTTGGTGAGTCGTATGAAGATGCAGTGAAGAAGACGGAAAAACAGCTGGATGTGGAAACTCAGGTTACGGTGGAAAACTTCGATGGAGATAAAGTACCCGAATACACTGAAGAATTCTCTAACTATTACAGATTTATGCCATATATCCTGATATGTGTGCTTTTCAATTCGCTTGCGCCGTCACTTCTCGTAATGAGAAAAAAGAAACTTAGAAACAGAACACTTTGCGCACCAATCAAATCATCGTCCTATACAGTCCAGATGTTTTTGTCGAGCATGATTTTGGTAGCAGCACTTTGGATTATATTCACACTGTTTTCGATGTTTTTGTACGGGGGCATATTCAGAGGTATCGCCTGGCTTGCGGTACTAAACTCCTTCGTGTTCGCAGTTTTGGTTACGATGATGGCGCTTATGATCTCATACATAGTCAAAAGCGAACAGGTTGTACCAATAATTACTCAGATAGTTTCGATTGGTATGTGTTTCACCTGCGGTGTGTTTGTCCAAATGGATTTGCTTGGCGAAGGGGTGCTCAAAGCTGCAAGGTTTCTGCCGGCATACTGGTATGAAAAAGCCAACAACATGCTTTGCGGTATAGAACCATACAGTTTCAATGAGTACCTGACCTGCATACTTATCGAGGTTGGATTCGCAGCAGTATTTATGATTGTGGCGATTGCGGTCGGAAGGCTGTCTGTAGCAAAAGTGCCGAAGCAAAAAAAGGCGGCAACAACATGAGATAAACTGTTATTTATATGGAAAAATGCACGCGTCGAAATTGATGATGTGTGCATTTTTTTGTATAACTATCGTGACATTTTTCTTGAATTTTATCGCCGAATATCATAAAATATATGGTATATGAGTTCGATTTTGGTGTGTCAAAAAGATTGACGCTTAGGGAGTGTACAGATGAACAGACTCTATGATAAGCTGGCCATATTGCTACTGTGCTTGCCGGGTGTTATATTTTCAGATGAGTATATCAAGCCGGTTATTGTGTTGATCGTGATGGTCAGTGTTACTGCGATTGAGGGTGCTTTTTCCGGAACAATTATAGCTTGGGGCGCGATAGCTCTCGCCGGAATATCCTGCGCATTTTTCGAGCCGATGATCTACGGAATACCGGTTTTGGTGTATTTGGCATTGCTTGAAGAAAAATGGTATCTGTGTTTGTTTGATTCATTTGCATTGGTAAATATAATTTATCTTCCGGGACCAATGATTTTTTCAGTCATCGTGGCTACGGGTGTTGCAATCATATACTACTTCAGGGTTTCTAAGCTTGAGAAGACAGGGAAAACACTTGCGGTAACCAGAGATCTCACGCAGGAGAAAAATGTTCGCCTCGACGAAAAGAACAAGAGCTTGATAGAAGAGCAGGATGCGGAAGTTTATATGGCAACTCTCAAGGAGAGAAACCGTATAGCGCGCGAGATACATGACAATGTCGGACATATGCTCACGAGGTCGCTTCTTCAGGCGGGCGCGATAAGCGTTATCAACAAGGATGAGAAGCTGGAGGTTCCGCTTGCGGAACTCAAGGACACACTGGATGAAGCTATGAAAAATGTCCGCATAAGTGTCCACGACTTGTATGATGATTCGATGGATCTGAAAGCTTCGATAGAAAAAAGTATAAAAACGCTTGAAAACAAGTTTGAAGTATGCTTTGATTATGATATGGGATATGAAATCCCAACCAAAGTTAAGCTTTGTTTTGCCGGAGTTGCGAAAGAGAGCTTGTCAAATGTGGTCAGACATTCAAACGGAGATGCAGTGAAGATCACAGTCAGAGAGCATCCGGGATTCTATCAGTTGATAATTGAGGATAACGGTCATCCCGGTGAAATTAAGAATACAGGTATCGGTCTCGCGAACATGCGTGAGAGGGCAGCTACAGTCGGAGGCGTGATAAGGTTTGAAGCAACAGAAAACGGGTTCAGGACATTTTTGTCGGTGCCGGTTAAGAATAGTTAAGAATAACCCGTCGGTAGGAGGAAAAAATGAGAGTTGTTTTGATTGATGATGATCTTTTGGTTTCGGTTTCATTAAAAACCATTCTCGAAGCAAATGATAGTGTGGAAGTCGCTGCAATAGGTGGTTCAGGGGCAGAGGCTATAGAACTCTATGAAAAAGAAAAGCCCGATGTCATGCTTATGGACATTCGTATGGAAGAGATGGACGGAATTGAGGCGGGCGGAAAGATTCTTGAAGCATACCCGGATGCAAAGATACTGTATCTGACGACATTTTTGGATGATGAGTATATAGTCAAGGCATTAAATATGGGTGCGAAAGGCTATATCCTGAAATCTGAATACGACGGAATAGTGCCGGCGCTTGAAGCTGTAGTCAGAGGCCAGTCTGTGTTTGGAGACAGCATAAGAGGTAAATTTACAAGCCTGGTGGGCAAAAAAGAAGAGTTTGACTTCGAACAGGCGGGGATAAGCGACAAAGAAAAAAATATTATCGAACTTGTCGCAAAAGGAATGAGCAACAAAGAAATTGCCGGAGAGCTTTTCTTGAGCGAGGGGACGGTCAGAAATTATATCAGCGGTTTGCTTGAAAAACTTGAACTTCGTGACAGAACACAGCTTGCGGTTTTCTATTACACAAAAATAAAGCAGGGAGGGTGACATGGAAAATTTTAGTTTTTACGCGCCGACATATTTTGATTTTGGAAAAGGGACTGAGAAAAATGTCGGAAAACTCGTGAGAAGATTCGGAGGAACAAAAGTGCTCCTTCACTACGGTGGGGGTTCAATCAAAAAATCAGGTCTCTATGACAGAGTGATTGATGCATTGAAAGAAGAGGGGATTCCTTTCGTGGAGCTCGGTGGGGTTAAACCGAATCCGAGAAGCGGACTGGTGTATGAGGGAATCGAGCTTGCGAGAAAAGAAAATGTTGACTTCGTGCTTGCAGTCGGAGGCGGTTCTGTAATAGATTCTTCGAAAGCTATAGCAGCCGGAGTGGAGTATGAGGGTGATTTTCTTGATTTCTACAAGGGTAGAGCCGAGATAAACAGCGCTCTTCCGGTTGGAGTGATTTTGACTATCGCTGCTGCTGGAAGCGAAGGATCGACGAATTCCGTTATCACAGATGAGAAGACTCAGACGAAAAAAGGTGCCGGAAGCGACCTTCTGAGGCCTGTATTTTCCATAATGAATCCGGAGCTTACATTTACTCTTGATCCGTATCAGACGGCAGCGGGAGCTACGGATATAATGATCCACGTGTGCGAAAGATACTTTTCTAACACAGTAGAATGCGGAATTACCGATAGACTTTGCGAAGCGGTTTTGAAGACAATGGTTTATGAAACACCGAGAGTTATTCAAAAACCGGACAACTATGACGCCAGAGCAAACATTATGTGGGCCGGCATGGTAGCTCACAATAACATATGCGGAGTGGGCAGAGAGCAGGATTGGGCATCCCATCATATCGAGCATGAGCTTTCGGCACTGTATGATGTGACGCATGGTGCCGGACTTGCGGTGATAGCGCCTGCCTGGATGAAGTATGTGGTAGCAATCAGGCCTGAAAGGTTTATACCTTTTGCAACGGAAGTATGGGAAGTTCCGTTTGATTCAATCAATCCTATGGAGACTGCGCTGGCAGGTATAGGTAAGTTTGAAGCATTCCTGAAGAGCATAGGTATGCCATCCACGTTTTCGGAAATAGGAGCGAAAAAAGAAGATATTCCATATATGGTAGACAAGATCTTTTCGAAAAAAGAGTTTGAAGGTCATTATGTCGAGCTTGGCAGGGAGGATGTGACCTCGATATATAATATGGTGGCAGACATCTGACATACACCCATACATGTTGTGGGTGGTATTCAACAAAAAACACATGATATTGTGCCCTGATTTTGAATTTTTTTTCAAAATCAGGGCATTTTTGCGCGTTTTCGACATTCGTAGAGTGCCTGTTTTATGCATATTTGGTG
>JAIKWQ010000009.1 GCA_024684535.1 Eubacterium sp.
AGGTTCAAATGATAAGCCGTCGATGTAAGCGTAAACATCACCATCTGAAAAGGCACTGCCAGAGAAAACATACACAAATAATAAAACATTTTTGAAAACAGGCTGTTTACACGCACGATGTACCACGCTGCCATCGAGCAACATACAATAATCAAAGCCGTTGATACAACACTGATAAATACACTGTAACCAAAGGATTTTAAAAATGGATAGTTCCCGAAAGTCATCGCATTCACATAGTTGTCGAGACCAACGAATCCATCTCCCTGAGGCAATGAAAAAAGACTGTCGGTGATAGCACCGTTGCTTTTCATCGAATTGAGGATAGCTATGAGGATTGGCATAATCCATGCAAGAGATAAGACTGCAAACACAGCAATTCTAGCCTTTGAAACCGACTTTTTCATTTTTTCTCACCCCTTTCATCCTCTGTTACTTTTTCTTTTTTCTCACGATTTGTAAAATACTGTTGCGCGCCGGCAAAAATAGCTACAAGAACAAAGAATATCACGGCTTTTGCCTGAGCAGTTCCGTGCCAGCTTCCGTTGATATTATAAGTGTTATAGATATTTAGTGCCAACAGTTCGGTAGTTTTTATCTGCGCACCGTCAGCCAAAGTCTGTACAGGTGCGCCCGCCGTCAGTGCCAGGTTCTGATCAAACAGCTTAAAAGCATTGGTCAAAGACAAAAATGCGCATACGGAAATCGTCGGAATCATATTGGGTGTGATTACCCGAAACAGTTTCTGACGCCCGGTGGCTCCGTCTACAGATGCCGCTTCAAGCATATCTGTAGGCACAGACTGAAAACCTGCTATATAAATAATCATCATATATCCTATCTGCTGCCATGCGACCAAAATCACCAGTCCCCAAAAACCGAAAGCCGAACTGGAAACCAGATATGTACCGAAGTAGTGAAGTATCCCATCAAAAATCATACTCCAGATATAACCGAGAACAACTCCGCCTATCAGATTCGGTATAAAAAATGCAGTCCTGAAAATCCCAACACCTTTGATCTTGTCCGAAAGAAAAAATGCGATAAAAAATGCCGGAATATTTATCACAATAACAGTAGGTATCGCAAACAATGCCGTACCGAAAAATGCAGAAATAAATCCCGGATCTTTCACAGCCTTGAAGTAGTTTATCACTCCTACAAACGTAGCATCCGACGTCAGATTGAAATCAGTAAAAGACAGATACAATCCCTGTACAAAAGGAATAACAAAACTTATAATAAAGCAAATAAAAACAGGCAAAACAAAAAGCGGTGCCCACCGTTTCATCGATCTTCGTATCGCGTTATTTTTCGCGCTGTACGGACTCATATTTTCCTCCTGTTATTCTACGATACAATGTTCGCGTTTGTACTGATAACTCCATCCCTCAACAAACGCTCTTTTTACTGCGTCCCAGTCTGCCTTGCCGGCAGAATAACTCTCAAGCGCCGAAACCACCCCAAGACGCCAATCTTCAGTGTTCGGAGTGTATTTAAATACCCAGTTGACATTATATCTACCCAGTTTTTCCAACCGCATCGCTTCAATAATAAACGGATCATCCGAATCCTGATGTTCTTTGAACGGAGTGAGACCAAATTGATGCTCCATCATTTTTTTGCCTCGATCGGAAGTGATAAGCCAATTTATAAATTCAATAGTGGCATCTATATTTGCCTGATCAGTATCGGAATTAATTGCCCAACAGTCATCTGTTCCGCTACACAATCCTGCGTTTTCCTCGCCTTTCATACCACAGTAAATTGGAATCATCGTAAGATCTTCAGGTTTCATGGCAAGTCCGTCTTTTGCGGTAAGCGCAGAGTATTCCCATACACCATTCTGAAAGAATACTGCTTTGCCGGAACCGAATTCCTCCTCAGCTTGTGTAGCAGTTGCATTGCTGAGTCCCGCAGGCGAAGTTGATGAATTATTTATATACAAATCCCAGATGTTTTTATATAAATCCAGATATTTGCCTTCAATCTCGGAGGGCTGAGAATTAATTCCTTTTTCCGTAAACTCGTAAAACAAAGGCATATTTGCAAGATGGGCTGAAAAACGCCACGAAGAAGATGACTCCAAACCTGCAGATGTGAATGCATCAAAACCGAGCTCATCCTTTCTTTTGTGAATATCTTCGGCAACTGCTTTCAGAGTTTCAAAATTTTTAATCTCACTCAAAGTATGGCCGCTTTTTAACAAAAGCGTTTTGTTAGCTATTATACCATATGTCTGTATGCAATATCCCATCGCACATAATCGGTGTTCCTCATCGTACAGACATGAATCTGTTGTCTCCAGAAGATCAAAAAGTTTTGTCTTGCTGATATCATAGCAATACTTTTTCCAATCAGTCAACTCCTGTGAAGTACGTATCGCAAAAAGTGTCGGCTTGTCATTTTTACACATCTGCGCACTCAACGTGTTTGGATACGTACCTGAAGCAGCGGTTACAACCTTGACGGGAACTCCTGTTTTCTCAGTGTATTCTGCCGCTATTTCCTGCCATGCTGCATCCGCTTCCGGCGAGTGGTTCAGATAATACACATACGCACTTTCTCCGCCGGAGCACCCTGTCGACAGGAGGATAACCAGTATTATCAGCAAACTAAATTTTTTTTTTGTTTTCATACGCCCATCCACAAAAGCTCACATCTCCCTCACAGTTTGTTGGTTTCTACCAGAAAACAAATTATACACCATTTTGATAAAAAAGTACAGGCTGAAGTAAAAAAAGTGTTGATGAACAATTGGATAAAACCTCTTGACAACACACCAGATTCGTGGTACTATACTCTGTAGTTAGCATAAGCTAACTGATGATAGTCATATCTAACAATACCTTAAACTACGAAAAGAGGAAGACGCTGTGAGCACGGAAGTGATTGATATTATCTGTCAGATGGACATGAAGAGAATTCAGTCTCAATTGGTGCTCCAGTGCGCGCCTCTGATTGTTGGTCTGAAAATTTCAAACCTGTTTGTTACGGAACCTGAGAGTCTGCGGGTACTCCGAAACATTCTTCACAAAAGTGATCTGTCGTTTTATGTGCTTAGCAGTACAAAGAATAAGGTCACCTGTTTTATTTTTCGTGAAAAATCTATGGACAGATATCTCCGCAGGAAAGATAATCAAAAGCTCCTGACTGAAATGGGTTACAACGAGAATCTGTCACTCACGCAGATGATGCTTATGTTTCGCCGCAGATACAGAGCCTATCAGGAGGGGAGATGTGGATTCCCTCACGAGATGGGAGTGTTTTTGGGATATCCGATTGAGGATGTGCGTGGATTCATAGAAAATGACGGAAGAAACTGCCTCTACAGCGGATATTGGAAAGTCTATGAGGATGCAGATACAAAAAAAGAAACATTTAGGATGTATGAGATTGCAAAAGAGACACTTGTATGTCTTCTGGCAGGCGGCATGTCTATCAGGGAAATTATGGAGACGTTTTGCAGGCGAAGCAAAGTCGCTGCCTAAACTGTATATTTGAAAATCGGAGAGGAAAAATGAAATCAAGCGAATCATCAGAAGATTATCTCGAAACGATACTGCTTTTGTCGAGACGACTGCCGGTCGTTCGTTCTGTGGATATAGCCAGAGAACTTGGGTACAAAAAAAGCAGCATCAGCGCGGCTGTAAACAAACTTCGTGAGGCCGGCTGTATCACGGTAAGTGACGCAGGGTTTATTTTTCTGACTGATGAGGGGAAATCTTTTGCTGAAAGAATATATGAAAGGCATACGGTATTTACAGAGTTTTTGATCTCGCTTGGTGTGCCAGCTGACGTGGCAGAGAAGGATGCCTGCCGTATGGAGCACGTGGTCAGTGAGGAGAGTTTTGCTGCGTTGAAAGGGCTTTACGAATCGATGCAGGAAGAAAAATGATTTACCCGGTTGGAAAAGCGCTACCCTTTCACTAAGCAGTGCAAATACTCTGTGGTTGAATTGGCGGCAATGTTTCGATTTTTATCTTTATCAGCTTTAAATCGTCTGTAGTCTTTTGTGAAAAAAGAATACTGTCCGTAGCGTAACATTATCTCTTTTATCGTCTCAAGATTCATTAAACCTTCATTGTTGTAGCTCAAAATAATGTATTTAAAATCAGCTTTTTTGATAAGGTCATCAAATGCGTCCGCTACAGTCCTTTTGGAACAGAATTTGCTTTTTTGTTCAGTTGCATCCCTTAAACCGGTAACACCTTTCAGTTCCGGGTTGTCATATCGGGAAATAGTTTCTAATACGTGATAATTTGCACAATACTGTCTGGCATTATATGGTGGATCCAAATACAAAATATCACCGCTTATTTTTGTTATCAATTCATTGATATCTTCGTTGTATACTTTGCCTTTTTCTCCTTCGATAACAGGCAATAATTCCAACCGGAATTTTTTTTGTGCGGATTTTTTAACGTGCTTTAAAAATGCTCCGTATACAGAAGCAGTATTTGCATATTTATCAATAGAATTAATAAGGCTTGCGAGATAATAAAAGTATGTTCCTTCGTCTATTTCATCATTTTTATAAAGCTTTTCAAGTTCTTCTCGAATGGCATCGCACAACATTCCATTCTCATCTGTAAAATAATTTCTTCCTGATCCCGACCCGCTGCAGAAGTTATGATAAATAAAACCTTTTACAGGTTCCAGCGCGTTCAGGTAATCAAGTAAACTTCCATCCATTTCGGGAACATTTTCGATAAGATGTTTATTTAGACAATAACTGTAGTACTGAATATCATTAGCAATAACTTTACAGCCGTTTGATTTGAAAGTTTTCCCTACGACTCCTGTACCTGCAAATAAGTCCGCAAATACATATGACTCGTCATCTTTATAGCCTGTAACGTTCTCTATGGTTTCCTGTAAAAAATCTAACAAAGAATATTTTGATCCAATATAATTCATAATAATATAATCCTCTGAAGAATAATCGGTGTCCTGCCTCTTACTATATCCAATTTCAGAAAAATAATCAAGATGTATTTCGAATTTTTCAATTTCTTCCTCATATTCCGGTATTGAAAAAACAAGTTTATTGTGCTACTATGATAGTAGCATTAATCCACATCAGAGAGGACTAATCAAATTAACGAAGTGGTTGATGAAGGAGTGAGTTTATGAAAGCTGATATAACTATGGATTCCTCAGGATTTGTTTTGCTTGCTGAGTATATTCCACATATTATTCAGGAAATCAGATATTATTCAACATATATTTTTATCGGAGAGCGCATAGACGGATATGAAGAACCTTGTGCTCTTCTGACAGTTGAAGCTGCGCGTGCCCTGAAATCCGTAAGCAATGAGCTTTTTGTGCAGGGCTATCGTCTGAAGGTATATGATGCTTATCGCCCGGCTTGCGCAGTGAAGCATTTTGTTCTGTGGGGAATTGAAGATCAGGATATCCGTATGAAACCCTACTTTTATCCTGTTTTGATGCCTCTTGTTGTCAAGTTGACGAAAAATTATATGGACCGTCATATGAAAAACAAGGATGTCGAACCGTTATTATCATATGACAAAGATATACAGGCAGCTTCCCTGAAAAAAATAAACAGGATGAATACAAAATAATTCTTTATTTTTCTCGTATTTTATGTTATAATAATAAAGACAATTTTTGGCTCGCTACAGATATGGGGGAGGACTGCCTATGATATATACCGTAACCTGCAACCCATCACTTGATTATATTGTTGATGTAGAGCATTTCGTACCCGGAAAGGTGAACCGCTCTACGAAAGAATCAATCTATCCCGGTGGCAAAGGGATCAATGTTTCTATTGTTTTGAAAAATCTTGGTTTCGACAACACTGCGCTCGGCTTTCTGGCCGGGTTTACTGGCGAGCAGATCAAAAATTCACTCGCCGACATCGGAGTTTCCACTGACTTCATAGAAGTAGAAAAAGGCATATCCAGAATCAATGTTAAGTTGCGTTCCGACGAGGAATCTGAAATCAACGGAACAGGCCCTGCATTTACGGATACCCACATAAAAAAACTCTATGAAAAACTTGATAAACTCTCGGATGGTGATATCCTGATTCTCTCAGGATCAATACCGTCTCAGATGCCCGAAACGCTATACAGCGACATATGCGAGTATCTGAAAGAAAAAAATGTCATGATAGTTGTCGATGCCACCAAAGATTTACTGATGAATGTACTTAAGTCACACCCGTTTCTAATAAAACCCAATAACCACGAACTCGGTGAGATCTATGGCGTCACCCTGAAAACCAGAGAGAAAGTGATTCCGTATGCGAAGAAACTTCAAGAAGAGGGTGCACAAAATGTTCTCATCTCGATGGCCGGAGAGGGAGCAGTTCTGATTGCAAAAGACGGTTCAGTATATCAGTCTGAAGCGCCAAAAGGAACTCTCGTAAATTCAGTCGGAGCAGGCGATTCGATGGTGGCGGGTTTTGTAGCAGGCTACCTGATGAGTGACGGAAACTATGGTGAGGCTTTTAAGTATGGAGTGAGTACCGGTAGTGCGAGTGCATTTACCGAGTGGCTCGCGTCGCGTGAACAGGTAGAAAAATTGAAGGAAGGAGTGATGCTTATATGAAAATCACAGATCTCTTGGAGAAAAACAGCATATGCATCGCAGGTAGCGCACAGGACAAGACCGATGTGATAAACAAAATGGTGGATTTGATGAATGCCGGCGGGAAGCTGTCAGACATTGAAACCTACAAAAAGGGAGTATTCGCCAGAGAAGAAGAAGGCACCACAGGTATAGGAGAGGGAATTGCCATACCGCACTGCAAATCAGATGCGGTGAAAAGTCCGGGACTTGCGGCGATGACAATTCCTGACGGAGTTGAGTACGAAGCGTTGGACGGTGAGCCGGTCAATCTCATTTTTCTGATTGCAGCGCCGAATACTGAGGACAATGTTCATCTGGATGTGTTGTCAAATCTCTCAACAATGCTTATGGATGAAGATTTCACAAACAACCTTAAGTCGGCGACCTCAGCCGATGAATTTTTGAAAATAATCGATGATGCGGAGAATGCAAAAGAGCATACGGAGGGCATCGTCGGAGATGAGAGCAGCAAGCTGATACTTGCGGTGACTGCTTGTCCTACAGGTATCGCGCATACCTATATGGCAGCTGAGGCACTCGAGAAAAAAGCGCAGGAACTCGGATATGCCATCAAGGTTGAGACCAGAGGATCAGGTGGCGCGAAAAATGAACTCACAGCCGACGAGATCAAAAAGGCTGACGGAATCATCGTGGCAGCTGATACGAAAGTTCCTCTGGACAGATTTGACGGCAAACCGATAATCATCACCAAAGTTGCCGACGGAATCAACAAAGCTGACAAGCTTATTGCTGATGTGCTCTCGGGCAACGCGCCCATACACAAGGCCGGTTCCGGCAGCGGAGAGGCAAAAGCGCCTGCAAAAGAAAGCGGCGGCGGAATCGGACATGCCGCATACACCCACCTGATGAGCGGCGTTTCGCATATGCTTCCGTTCGTTATCGGTGGAGGTATCCTGGTTGCCTTGGCATTTTTGATCGACACGATCTGCGGATACGGAACCAGCGCGGGTGGAAACTTCGGTACGATGACTCCTGTCTCGGCATTTTTGAAAAATGTCGGCGGAACCGCGATGGGACTGATGGTTCCGGTGCTTGCGGGATACATCGCGTATTCGATTGCTGACAGACCGGGACTCGTGGTCGGATTTGTCGGCGGTCTGATAGCTGCAAACGGTAATGCGCTGATCGAAGGATTCATAAAAAGCGATGTGCCTTGGGCTCAGTCATATAACAACGGAACGCTCACAGGCTTCAATAAATTTATGGCTGATTTCGGGTTCCAGGCACCTGACGGAGGTAACACGGTATCCGGATTCCTTGGAGGTATACTTGCAGGTTTCTTAGCCGGAGCGATAGTTCTGCTTCTGAAAAAAATGTGCAAAAATCTTCCGAAAGCGCTTGATGGAATCAAGACCATACTTATCTATCCGCTTCTCGGTGTGCTTATCATCGGCGTGCTGATGTGTATGGTATTTAACCCACTTATCGGACTTGCAAATACCGGACTTTCAAATATGCTTACATCGCTTTCAGATTCGGGACTGACGCCTGTGCTCGGACTCCTTCTCGGAGCGATGATGGCTATCGATATGGGTGGCCCGATAAACAAAGCGGCTTATGTGTTTGGAACAGGTATGCTCGCTCAGGCTCAGACACTGATGGACGGTGGTTCAGCTATCACAGATCCCGGTGTTCAGGCATGCTACATAGCTATGGCAGCGGTTATGGTCGGAGGTATGGTGCCGCCGATCGGTATTGCGATTGCGTGTTGGGTATTCCCGAAGAAGTTTACAAAAGAAGAGAGATCTTCGGCTGTATCAAATATAGTTATGGGATGCTCATTTATCACAGAGGGAGCGATACCTTTTGCGGCTGCAGATCCGG
>JAIKWQ010000013.1 GCA_024684535.1 Eubacterium sp.
TATCATTTGAACCTTGATACCCCTTGGACGATTCCGATTGTTTATCTCGGATTTGGAGCGGGTGTATCGATATTTATGTTTACGGGATTCGTGAAAAATATTCCTTATGAACTGGAAGAAGCGGCAATACTCGATGGATGCGGGACCTTACGGCTTTTCTTCAGAATAGTATTTCCGATGATGAGACCGATTTCTATCTCGGTTGGAATTCTTCAATTTATGTGGGTGTGGAACGATTATTTGCTCCCTTATCTGGTGCTGGATATCACTGAATACAGGACAATTCCGATTCATATTCAGTATCTCAAAGGCAGCTATGGAACCGTTGACCTCGGTGCCTCTTTGGCAGCGATAGTAATGAGTCTTGTTCCAATTATGATAGTTTACCTTATCTGTCAGAAATACATCGTAAAAGGAATCGCCGCCGGCGCAGTGAAAGGGTAAATTAGACCTTACTTTCTCAATTATACTTTTTAATCATCCTTAACCACTGATTCATAATAAACCTATGTGGCATCACTTTGCTGTAAAACCGCATATATTTAAACTGTGCAGAGCTCAGTGAAACATCTTTGCCTTTATGACAATCCTTGAGCGCTTTTTTCACGACTTTCTCCGGTGTCACTAAACCCGGATAGTGTATTTTTTTACCGTCTTTTTCTTTCGGAAGCATCTTCGTATCAACCCAGCCCGGGCAAACAGCCGTACAAGTTACATCATCTAACTCTCTGTTTATAGCACGCGAAAACGACAATAAATATGCTTTGCTTGCGGCATAGAGCGAAATATACGGGTTCGGCTGAAATGCAGATGCTGATGCGATGTTTAGAATATAGGATCCTTTTTCCATAAACGGAATTGCTGCCCTGCATAAAAGCGCAGCAGCTTCACAATTGATGTTCAGCATAGTTAAAACTTCATCCTGCGAACTCTCACTGAAAGCGCCCATTTTTGCAACTCCGGCGTTGTTTATCAGGTAGCGAATTTCCGGTTTTTCCGATTCGATCCGCTCGCATATAGACTTTATTTCTGCTTCTTTAGACAAATCCGCCTTTATCGGAAAGATTTTCTCACCAAATTCCGTCTTGAGATTCGATAATCTTTCATTATTTCTTCCGATTGCCCATATCTGATCAACCTCAT
Organism: Eubacterium sp.; assembly: GCA_024684535.1. GTDB lineage: Bacteria > Bacillota > Clostridia > Lachnospirales > Lachnospiraceae > Eubacterium_F. The sequence continues at coordinate 1,144 of JAIKWQ010000013.1, forward strand.
CAAGCAATCCTCCGACAAACTCCTTGCCAATATCTCCTGTTGCACCCGTTATTATAGCTATCATTTTGCTTGTCCTCACATTCCGTATTATTCAATTCACACCAGAACATGAATTATACACCCTTTCGAAAAAAAAGTACAGATATAAGTAAAAAAAGAGTTGCTTGACATTTCAGTTTCCGTCTGTTATAGTATACAAGGTGTTGAAACACAATCGAGGTGTGGCTAAGTTTGGTATAGCGCTGCGTTCGGGACGCAGAGGTCGCAGGTTCAAATCCTGTCACCTCGATGAAAAAGCCGCTGATTTCAGCGGCTTATTTTTTACCCTATTGTAATCAGTAATCGTTCGTCTTTCAAATCGTGATACAGATTGCATCCGAGTCCGGTCAAATCCACAACCTTTACGATATCTGCCAGATGACCGTCTTCATCAAATTCAGATGAGATGTCCCGTCCCTGTTCCAGTTTTTCCGGCGAATAGTGAAGCGTTTTTTCGTTGTCGAACGCAGCCGTATATAGGATATCCGCTTCCACTAAATCCTGAAAAATGTGACTTCCGTAGGATAACTCAGGGTTGTAACCGGCCTTTTTTTCCTCAATTTCACAGATCACCTCGAATTCACTTATATCCGAAAATGAAACCGGCACGCCCAGTTCCGGCGAAGATGTACCTATCCGCCCCGGTACCAGGAGCATCAAATGTTTGTTCAGTCCGCGATAATTCCAATTGATTCGGCCTATCATCTTTGCAACAGAAGGCTTTTCGGCGTAAGGCATCTCATAGTACTTAACCGGATCCACATAAACAATGATATCAAGCGGGACATCCCTTGACAATCCCATAGATGTCCCCTTCGTTTCCAAAAATATTCTCTCCGGATCCGTGTTTTCAGGCAATGCAACCCGTGCCTGATCATCAAGAACCTGAAGCGGACGACACTGCAGAAGATTGATCAGATACTCACCGTCCTCAGAAACGTTGATTGTAAACTCAGTATCTACAGGGTATTCGTACTCAGCCTGAATGCTGTGCATCATACGTTGCATTTGATTCATCAGCGTTTTATTTTTCACGATACCACGACACGAGATAAAACGCACCTGCCTGTCGCGGCCCATATCCCTAAGTCTGAATTCCGTTTCGGTATCGTGCTCTAAAACTATATCTGCAAGATAATTTGGTAATTCCGGCTCTATAGCTTCGAGTGTCAGTTGCTCAAGTACTCGCTCGGAGTCTCTCGACTGAACAACCTCCAGTCGCCTTTGCGAATATGTATGTCTCTCAGACACACTCGTATAGACAGTTTTTTCGGGCATATCCAGACTCACAAGTCTCGGGTAAGATCCTTCTGTTCGGTCCACGGCTGATGTACCCAGCCCCATAACCAGTCTGAGCATACCGGCCTTCGGATCTATACTCTCCAAAAATCGATACGGACTGTAAGAATAACCTACACCGGCTACACAGGGCATATAATACGAACCATAAAATGCACCGGACACCCTCTGAACCAAAAGAGCCATCTGCTCATCTCTTTTGTCGAGGCCTCGCCTTTTTCTGTAATCAAGAGCCGACAGACTCATCGAACTTGCATACACAGTTTTTATCGCATTTTCAAACTCTGTCACACGTTCCTCTACAGATCCGCGATTTGCGCAGAATACCGATTCGTATTTGCCTGCAAATGCATTTCCGAAGCCGTCCTCGAGAATACTGCTTGACCTCACGATGAAAGGATCCTGCCCGTAATACTCAACGATTCTCGCAAACTGCTCCCTCATAACGGGAGAAAAAATACCGTTTTTCAGATGCTCGGCAAATTCTTCCGCTACTTCAAAATACCCCTCTTCTGTTCTTTGGCGGATTCTCACATCCCAGAAGCCATTATCCACTATGTACGTGTAGTAGACATCCGAGCCGACATAGAATGAATCGTGCGGTTCCAACACATCATCTATATCCGGAGCCAAATTTCTCACGATAGCACGCGCAAGGAGCATACCGCAGGCCTTGCCGCCAATCATCCCGGTTCCTATCATATGATCTCTGACTTCAAAATAATCCTCGGGCTCAAAGTGCTTTTTTACCAACTCACGCATCTTATCATCGCGCGTCATCATGATATCGCACATCTGCCTGCATTCATCCTCTATACTGTTTCCCGCCTGATAAGCATCTCCGGTTTTGTTGAAAAAACGATCCCATGAATCTATGTACTGTTCATCAGACGCACGCTGTGCTTTTTTCAACGTCTTGTAAAATCGACTGGCCTTCACACCGTCCAGAATCGGTCGGAAGTTACCGTTCTCCGGGTTGTAAATATGCGGACGGAACATCGTTTCCGAGTTTCTGTTCCAAACTTTCTCCGGCCGCACATAGACATTTTTTTCATCGCGGTACACATCGAAAAAAAGCTGCGTCGTATTAATAATCTTGTTCACCGCATGCACCGAGTGTTTGCCTCGTATGATTGGGAAAAATGCGACGGTATCAAGAATAAAAAGAAACGGACAAGTTACGCGGAAAAAGTTCCCCATCATCAGGTCTGTCGCCCAGGCGGTCTGAAGTTCTGACAGGCAGTCAAAAACATAAAATGCATCCTTTCCTGCTTTCTCAATTTCATTGTGTATTTCCACTGTAAAAGTCTCAAACCTATGTGACAGCGGCACGTGGATAGTTTTAACCTTCGGATTATCATTCACGAGCGGTTCGTGTTCCGCAAAGCGAAAATAAATAATGTCCCTTTCATCCTCAATCGCCTGCTCAAGATACGGTTTCATAAACAGTTTGAAGTCGTCGAGATTTTCAACCCTCCAAACCACGTTGTCACCAAGTCGAATGTTATCAAGCGCCTTGTCCATCTCAGGAATTCCTGATTTCACCCTATCAAATGCAGCCATTTTTTCCCTCCAAAATATAAATAGGCGCCCCGGAGTAGTCTCCGAGACGCCTTTGCCTCATCACGAATTATAATATCATATTCGGCTGTTTCTGTCAACGAAATCATATGTTTTTTTCGAAATAATAATTGACGCCATGCTCCCCGGATGTTATCATAAAAAACACAGACCATTCGGTCAGATAGTTTATTTGTAAGGGGGTAAAAAAATGATTGATGTCAAAAGTCGTTGGGCGTTCGTAACGGGCGCTGCAAGAGGTATCGGAAAAGGTGCTGCTTTATTTTTGGCTGAAAGAGGATGTAACCTGATCGTACATGGCAGGACACCTGAGCATTGTGGCGATGTCGTGGAAAAAGCAAAAGCATTCGGAGTTGAAGTTCACGCTGTCGGCGCTGAATTTGATGATATGTCACAGGTCGAAAAAATGCTTGATGAGATAGATGCTTTGGGTGTAAAAGTAGATATTCTTCTGAACAACGCGGGAATCCAGGTTGCCTACAGAACTGACTATCTGAATACTCCCGCATCGGACTACGAGGAAAGCTTCAAAATCAATACCATCGCGCCGATGATGATTCTGTACCATTTCCTGCCACTTATGGAAAAAGCAGGATTCGGACGCATCGTAAACACTACAAGCGGTATCCGACTGGAAACCGAACAGGCCGGCTACAGCGCAAGCAAGGCAGCATTGGACAAAGTAACTATGGACCTCGCCGCGCGCTATGACGGGACAGATGTCTGTATAAACATCACTGATCCGGGCTGGTGCAGAACAGATCTGGGCGGTAACAAAGCACCGAATTCTCCGGAGAGTTCTCTACCCGGAGTTATCCTTGGCGCCTTCATCGACGACAAGCATTCGGGCAGATGTTTTTGCGCAGAAGATTTCCACGATATGACGCTCGAAGATGCGATAAAAAAAGCTGAAACTGAAGTCCCTATTTACACCGGTACTATCGGTATGTAAACGACAAAACTAATATTTTGTCACATCTGTAAGCGGTTTATTTTTAATGTTCCTGAATGAGATCAGATTGGTAATCAACGTAAAGACTATGGTAAGTCCGAAGCCAGACCAATCACGATATAAGCAACCATATTGAATATTTTTAAACGCTCCGGATTCAAAAAGAACCTTGTCCAATTTTTCAAGTGCCGTATCCGGCATCCCACGACACATAGATATCTCAAGAGAATAACGATCAATATTATCCTGCTGCGCATCCATCGTATCGTTGAAAAGGACTCTCAGCGACACACCGAACTCGCCGAAAAAAGCGATTCATCGGTATCTATGATAGACTCATAACAGACATTCATCCTGGCGTTTTGAACCAAAATCTTGTTCGGATGCATATTGTCTATTTTTTCTTTTGCTTCAGTCAGTTTCTGCTCTGCTTCTTTTTTGTTCTTTTTATTCTTCTTCGGCTCTCAGTCTTCTTGCTTCTTTTGCTATTTTTTTGAATCCGATAGCCAAAGAAATGTAGGTTATCAACGGAAGCGCCAGTCCGAAGTATTTGTACTTGGACATAACTATCGTATTGTAGATTGAGTGATATGTGATAGCCAGCGACATCAACGCCAATGTTCCGCAGTAGAAAAGCTTTTTCTTTTTTCTGACAAATGCTATGCCGATGCCGACCGTCATAGTACATACAGAGTGCATCAATCCGGCACCGAAGCCGCGAATCAGCGCCCACGCCACATCAAACGTGTCATTGTTTTGCGCAAAAATGACCATATTCTCCTGTATCGCAAATCCCAGTCCTACCGCAAGCGCAACCTGGGTAACTCTCCTTCTGTCATCCGAGAAAAATATCGCATAGAAGAGTACCGGAAGCGCCTTGATTATTTCTTCTGTCACAGGTGAAATTCTGGTGCAAAAATAAACCATATCCTTGTCAAGCACCTGGAACAAAACACCATTCAGCTCTGATACAAAAAGACAAATCGTAGTGCCGACTATGATAAATCCAACCGCGCGTTTGGTTCCCTTTTCAAGGATGAAAAGCGACAGAATAAGCGGAACTATAAAGCAAATATACGGTGAATATCCTACAGCGTCCATCGCTCAACACCTCCCTTCACAACAAAGGGGATCGCGGCGACGATGATCCCTACGCCTGCGCACGTAATGATATAAAGTATCTCGTATTCACCAAACTCGGCTATGAACTCAAGTCCGGTCAAAAAAACATACACCGTGACGAGAATATTGTACTTTCTGACTGCTCGAATGAGACCGAGCTCAACATCGTGGATTATGATATGTTTGAAACTGTAGTACGAGCACTGCATCATGAAAAATGATACGATACCGATTGTGATCCTCGCGGGTAAATCTTTGACCAGAAAAAAGAAAACGAGATAGAGGCAAAGCACCAAAAACGGTGCGAAAAATGCCTTTATCCTCGTTGCTCTGAATGTTTTTGTTCCGTCATCGACAAGTCTGTCCATCTGTCCGTAGTTCGCTGACAGAAAGCACATAAAACTTCCGATTACTCCAAGCACTCCTACGTGAAAATCGCTTCCCAAACCTCCCTGTGTAAGCAGATATATAACCTTAAAGAGTCCCGAATACATCAGGCATATGATTCCTGCTGTTATCATTTGAAGATACAACGCTTTTCTCGGCCTGAAAAACTGTCGTCCACCGTATATAGAGCCTACCAGCGCACAGACAAATATCCACAGATTCATAACTAAAACTATCGTTGCGTTCATTTTTCAACTTCCTCTCGTAGCTTATATGTCACACTTCATTTTGTTTCATATGCTCTTTTATGGCTTCGAAGGTTGTATCACTGATGTAGTGCTCTATGCGACACGCATCCTCAGTGGCAGTTTCCTCGTCAACTCCAAGCGCCATAAAAACTTTGGTGAGAACAGTATGTCTCTCATATATGCTCTTTGCCCGTTCTTCACCGGCCTTTGTAAGTTTCAGAAAACCATTTTTATCCTTTTTTACAAGTCCTTCATCCTTGAGCACGCCGATTCCTCTGCTTACCGAGGGCTTCGAGTAGCCCAGATGCTCTCCAACATCTATACTGCGGACCTCATTTGAAGACTGCGAAAGAACATACAATGTCTCAAGGTACATTTCTCCGGATTCCTGCAACGCCATACTATACATCTCCTTTTTGGTTAATCAGCAAAAGTCTGCTGTATTTGTTTCAAACACTATTTAAGTATTATACTAAAAATAGGGAATTATTGCAACCTATTGTTCCTCAACCTGGCACATTTTCATCGTGACGAGTGCGCCGTCCACAAAATCATTTTGCATGTCCACAACAATCAATGTTTTTTTCATTTTTCACTCCTATTTCTTCACCTTAACCGTCGCGCTTTTTTTGATCCTGCTCCAAATACTCCTTTAAATCTTCCACACAATCCTGCATATCATAATACCCAAGCCAATAGAGGTCACCGAGCTTATCCATGTTCCCCTCGAAACGACTGACATCCACAGGGCTTGATGGAGCAATTATAAACACATCGCCCTCAGCCTCGCGTTTATCAAGCTCATCCATCATTGTATTGAATTTCTCATTTGTGTGAGAAATCGCGTCGATAAAAGCAGGATAATCTTTGTAAATTCTCTTTGCCAGTGTAGGATTATTCTTTTTTCTGCGATACTCTCTTTCTCTGGTTTTTACAACAACAATTTTTTTCTGATCATTTTCCACCGCCCAAGTATATGGAATTTTTGTCGAGCATCCGCCGTCAAGGTACGGGATGCCATCAATCACCACCGGCCTTGACAGATATGGTACGGTTGCGGACGCCTGAACAGCGCGAGACATGTTGCACTTTCCTTTTTCAAAATAATCCGTTTCACCCGTAAACATGTTTGTCGCTCCAACCAAAAATCTCCTGTCAGGATCTGCAAATCTCTTTTTATCAAGTGGTACTTCTTTTATAATAGTTTTATATAAATAATTGAATCCCGTGATACTTTTTTCTCCGAAAAATGATCTCAACCCACAGTAGTTTCCATCGTGACGGTATGTAAGGTCTATCCTTGCTCCCCAGCCAATCTGTCCCGATACGTAACCTACGCCCGAGAGTCCTCCCGCAGAAATGCCGACAGTAGTTCGCAAGTTTATGTCGTTTTCCATCATCGCATCCAGAACACCTACCGTGTAGAGTCCACGCCAAGCTCCACCTTCCAAAACAAGGCAGCCTTCTGTGATATTATCTGATGCGCGCCCTATCGGAAGTGCATTTATATGTTTGTATTTTCTCATAATCTCACCCTATCTACATAAAAACCGACCATATTCCGTCGCTGCAACGATAGTTTATATGTATCGTTTTTTCTCTTTTGAAAGTGATAATCTTACATTCATATACCGTTGTATGCGCCGAAACGAAAAGCCCATCAGGTGTATATTGTTTCTCATTCACCGGCACAATCCTGAAATCTCTGATTTTGTATTCCTGACATACTCCATCCTCGTCTGTCAAACGAATCTTGATAGGTATGATTTCCCCATCCTTAGAATGTTGACAAATAACATCAATCGGCTGCTTTTCCTTCAATTTCACCATCTCCCTGTCCCTTGAAATCAAATATCTGTCTCGTGGTGATATTGTAGAACATTTGTTCGGGTTTGTCAACTCCCTTCTTCGAAACAGTTGCAACATCCTTTTTTGTACTCCTAATTTTTTATCTTATCAAATCTGTATTTTTGCTTCACATCAGGATATTTTTCTCTGTCAACCTCGCTCATAAACATCTCAAGCGGTCTGGCATAAATCTTTTTTGTTCCATACAGTGCCTGATATATCACAAGTATCTCACCTGTTTCCGTATGCTCCGCGTAGTCTATAATTCGATAAGTATACATCCCCTGCGCACGCTCTTCATCAGTTACCATTTCTCGTTTAAAATGCTGTACTGTTGATTCAATCGGAAATCGAAAATCTTTATCTCTCATATGTCGAAACCTCCTATTTCTTTACATTAACCACTCAGGCAATCTGTCAAGTATCCCATCGGTAGTTATTCCCGGATGAGTCGTATATATCTGCAAAATCTGCTCCACTACTTCAACAGACACATCGTGTTTCTTCGCAATCTTTTCAACCGGTTTGTTCCACTGCATATCCTTTACTACAGCCCGAACCAATGCTCTCATATCTCTATCCATTTTTACCTCCGCAATCCAGACCTCACCACCATCAATAACTATATTTGTTCCATCACCTGTACCTGAGCCTCCGATTCCTGCTCCGCCCTCACCTGTCGCCGTGACTGTTCCTCCGTTTATTGTGATATTTGAACCGTTTATTATATCATCAGAATCACGTTAAATCCATTTTTCTACCGGTGAATGGATTTACTCCTTTCCCACATCGTAAAACACAAAAACAACAATTTATATTTTACCACATTTTGCTGATTTTGTGAAGAAAAAAATGAAATCACTTGGGGTCTGACACCGCTACTTGACAGAACAAATCAAGTGGTGTATCCTTTAGTTAGTTTAGACTAACCATTAAGAACTGTTTTCAGAAAGGACTGATACTATGTGGCAGCTGATCTTGATTCCGTTTTTGGGCACCTCGCTTGGCGCGGCATGCGTTTTTATATTCAAAAATGAAATCAGCGACCGTATGCAGAAAGCGCTTTCAGGGTTCGCTTCCGGCGTGATGGTGGCAGCTTCATTTTTCAGTCTGCTTTTGCCCGCACTAAATCAGGCCGAAGATATGGGAAGACTGGCTTTCATACCGGCTTTGACGGGATTTTTGATTGGGATGCTTTTTCTTTTGATTCTTGATATAGTGATTCCTCATATACATCCGGATAACAGTGAAGAAGGTATAGAAAGCGGATTGAAGCGAACTACAAAGCTCGTTCTCGCAGTTACTTTGCACAACATTCCTGAGGGAATGGCCGTAGGAATTGTCTGTGCAGGTTGGATGTACGGAAATGAAAAAATATCTTTTATGGGCGCATTGGCTTTGGCTCTGGGTATCGCGATACAAAACTTCCCGGAAGGGGCTGTGGTATCGGTACCGCTTTTGGCTGAAGGCGTTCCGAAGAAGCGCACATTTTTATATGGCGTCCTCTCCGGAATCGTCGAGCCAATAGGTGCAATACTGGTTATAGTCTCTGCGGGGCTTCTCGTACCGCTTATGCCGTATCTGCTCAGCTTCGCCGCCGGGGCGATGATCTACGTGGTTGTAGAAGAACTGATTCCCGAGATGGCGGTCGGCAAACACTCAAACGTCGGTACAATCTGCTTTGCCGCAGGCTTTGTTCTGATGATGGCACTTGACGTCGGTCTGGGATGATCAAGCCGATTCAAGTCCTCTTTGCAGAGAAACCATCCGCTTAAAGAGGCCGGATTCTTTCGCCATAAGTTCGGCAGGTGTTCCCTCTTCAGCGACTTTTCCTTCGTCGAGAACTATTATATGGTCAGCCGCTTCAACCGTTCTCATACGATGCGCGATAACAAGTACCGTTTTTCCTGCGAGAAGCCTCGACAGAGCGCCCTGAACCTTCGTCTCGTTCTCGACATCAAGTGACGCCGTAGCTTCGTCAAGAAGAACGATCGGGGCATTTTTAAGCAGCGCACGCGCGATAGAGATTCGCTGCCTCTCCCCTCCCGAGAGCTTGGCTCCGTTTTCTCCTATCTCAGTAGCGTATCCGTCAGGTAGGTTTTCTACGAATTCATCGCAGTTTGCAGCCTTCGCCGCTGCCAGAACCTCTTCGTCCGTAGCTCCATGTTTTCCGAGTCGGATGTTCTCCATGACTGTGTCGTCAAAAAGCACCACATCCTGAAATACCATCGAATAATCTCCCAAAAGTACCTCCGGATCAACGCTCATTATATCGACTCCGCCGACCGAAATCTCACCGGCCGTCGGATCCCACAGTCTTGCCGCCAATCTGGCGCAGGTGCTCTTTCCTGAACCGGAGGCTCCGACCAGCGCTGTAACTTCACCTTCTTTGGCCGTGAAGCTCACGCCGTTTAAGACCGGCTCATCCTCGTACGCAAACTGAACATTTTTGAACGTGATATCGTATCCCTCAGGGAAAAATGTATCGCTTCCCTCAGCAATCGGTGTGTCATATATCTCCATCAGGCGTTTAGCCGATACTTCCGACATAAACACCTCCGCAATCAGCGCCAGGCTCTGATCAAACGGAGCATAAATTCGCGTGATCACAAGCATAAACATGAAAAGCACCATGAAATCAACGCTTCCCGAAAGTATCAGGTTCGCACCGACGAGAATCGTCGTCGCCACACCAAGCCTCATAATCACACTTGCAGTGTTTACAAAAATGCCCGCAGTGAGCTCGCCTGCAATCATTTTTTTCTCGTGGTCATCTATTTTTTTGTCGAGTTCGTCTACGAAGTGCTCCTCCTGATTAGTCGCGTGAATCTCGCGAATGTTTTCAAAAGTTTCCTGCATTCCATCAGCAACCGCTATGGCCGCTTTTTTTGTGATACGCGCTCTTTTGTCCGAAAGCTTTCTGCTGCCGAAAAGCAGTGCAAACGCCACCGGCACGCCCCAAAGACAGGCGATAGCGAGCCTCCAGTCATACGCGATAAGCATAACAGCTATAATTGCAGTTGATATATAGGAACCATGCATATATCCGAGAACGTGCGACCAGACGTGCTCCATACGGTTTACGTCGCCCATGATCGTTTCCGTCAGGTCC
>JAIKWQ010000014.1 GCA_024684535.1 Eubacterium sp.
CAGGCAGGAGTTGACTATCAAACTTTTCGGAAAAGACATAATAGTTCCGAAAAGAACGGAAGTAAACGGCGTTTCCGAGACTTCCACATACAGTGTAAAAGACGATGACGATATAGTAGTATATGATTATATCTCTGTGGGCGACCTGCTTGAGTTTGCCGGATATGAGAAAACCGACAAGGTTATGATGAATGGCAAAGCGGCAACCATAAATGCAAGAGTAAATGACGGAGATGTCGTGGCAGAGTATGTAGTCAAAAAAAAGACGAAACCTGCACCGGCAAAATCGCCTGCAAAATCGGATGCAAAACCAAAATCAGGTGTGGAACAGGTAACTGAACAACCGGATAAAAAGGTTGTATCAGATGAACCGAAGCAGAACAAGACTTTGGAAGAAGCGATGTCGCAGGATCCTTTGCTTCAGCCGCTCAAGCCGCTTCCTGATTGGATGGAAGATGTGCCGTTTGACACACCGAAGCTTGGTCCCGACGGAAGCGTGATTCCGGGAATGGCTGACAGAGAAAAAGGAATCAACCCTTACGTGGAAGAAAAGCAACTTGATGATAAAATACTTGACAGTATCGATGACACACCGCCGGCTCCGAAGCCGAGACCTTCGCTTCCGACACATATCAAGGTGAATGGTACGGATGTTACGATACCCCCGAAACAGAAGCGGGCTATTTTTGTTGATATCTTCGATGTGTATCCGTTTGATATGTCAAAAGTCGGCGGGAAGAGGCTTATAACAAAGATTAATGGCGCTGACAAAAACTTCACCGATCCGTTGCGTGAAGGTGATGAAGTAGAAATATATTGGCAGAAATAAATCATACTCAGTAACTGAAAACAAATTTGAAAGGCGGTAACAGTATGCTGGATATTATGACCAACTTGTTTAAAGAAAGGTTTATATACAAAATTCATGTGATTTTGTATAGCGTGATGATAGTTTATTGCATCTCATGCATGTCGATTTTTATTGACAAGGGAGAAACAGGCATAACTATCTGGGAATTTTTCATCGCTATAGGCCTTTTTATTGTGTTGACTCTTATCGAAAGAAGCGCTTACAAAAAAGATATCGATAAGATCAAAAGACACTATAAGTCGGGATTTGTATATCATATTGCAAGAATTGTTATAGTTACCGTTTGCTATTATTATTGGCAAGAAAAAAATCTTTCAGCTGCATTTTTTATACTTATCGTGCTGTTCTCCGTTGAGTCATTTGTTTTTGTGAAGTGTGATGACAGTTCAAAGCGAATCATGTATTATCTGACGTTTGTATTGTCATTTCTGATTCCGTCATTTTTGATCAGAATCTTGATGAATACACTTCCGAAAGGACTTTCAAGTCTGCTTAGAGAAGTGGCGCTGACGATGGTTATGGTGATGGTTCCGATTATCATCGGAGAGGCATTTTCGAGAATCTACGAGAGCTTCTTCAAAACTGTTATGGCGCAGGAAAGACAGTTGAAAGAATTGAACACCGTCAATGAAGATTTGAAAGATCATCAGGTCAGACTGAAAAGAGTCAATGATGTTCTCGGTCTGCAGAAAATAGAACTTCAGACGGCAAACAAAAAAATAAACCGCTCGCACGATGAAATGTCTGTGCAAAATGAAGTGTCATCAGCAATCGCATCTTCCAGTGACAAAGAACCGCTGATGAGAAAAATCGTTGACATTCTGCAAATCAGACTTGATATGGATGCGGTTATGATCATACTCGAACCGGATAATTCCATAGACATCCCGGGTGAGGAGCCGAAGGGAAGATTTTTGGCGATTGCAACCAACCAGGGTGATGAGTTTGCGGATCAGATTAAACGCTCTGTTGAGGACACGGACCTGAAAGAAATGCTTGTTATGTCCAAACTTTATATGCAGAATACATCAACTGAGAGTGTTAGATTTTTCCAGTATTTGGATGAAAAATATGAAATGCCTTCAGTTATCTGTTTGCCGATAATGGGCGGCCCTGACACCAGATACGGTACGTTGCTTGTTATGAAGAATAAGATCAACGTCTTTATGGACGGAGCAGCGTTCTATACAAACATCGCAGGTCAGATAGGACTCGGTGTAGCAAATGCCATGCTTTATGAACAGATGAATGATATGGCTATCCGAGACGGACTGACAAGGATTTACAACAGACGTCATCTGAATGATCTTCTGAATGACTGCCTGGCAGACGCTATGAAGACGAAGAGAAGTGTTACACTTGCACTTTTCGATATAGACAAGTTCAAACTTGTCAATGACACTTATGGACATCAGTGCGGTGATGAAGCGATCAAGCATGTTGCCAGACTTCTGAATATAGCTGCGTTGCGAAATGACGGTTTTGCAGGAAGATACGGCGGTGAGGAATTCGTCATTGCATTTATGGGAAAAAGCGTAGAAGAAGTTTACGAGATTACCAAGAAGGTTCACACAGAGATCAGGGAAACACCTGTGGAATTTGCAGGAAAAGTTCTTCAGATCAAAGCTTCAGCCGGTGTTGCAAGCTATCCTGAAACCTGCGAAAATCCCATGGACCTTCTCACAAGAGCAGACTGGGCTATGTATACTTCCAAGAAAAACGGACGCGATCAGATCACTATTGACAGTGACGAAGTTCGTGCCGAGATGTGAGGAAAAAATGCAACTGTATTCTATAGCAAGCGGAAGCAGCGGAAATTGTATTTATGTCGGTGACGACGAGAAAGGATTTCTTGTCGACGTCGGAATAAGCTTAAAGCGCGTTAGGGAGGGGCTCTGTGAACAGGGTCTCTCTCTCGACCGTTTAGAGGGAATACTGATAACTCACGAGCACAGTGACCATATAGCAGGGCTTGCGGCGCTTCTTCGCAAGCATCCTATGCCGGTTTATACGACTGCCGATACTATAGAAAAGATATGGGAAAAGTGCAATATGAACAATATCTCTCCGGATATTTTTCACAGTATCAGATCAGTGGATGAGATAGAGTTGGACCAATATATGATTCGCTCATTCCCGATATCTCATGATGCGGTTGATCCGGTTTGTTATACGATAGAAAGTGGGTCAAGCAAGGTTGGAATCGCGACGGATATGGGCGTTTACAACGATATGGTCATAGAGCATATGAGCGATTGCGACGCGGTCCTCATCGAGGCAAACCATGATATAAACCTGCTTCAGGTCGGGCCGTATCCGTATCAGTTGAAACTCAGAATACTTGGTGACAAAGGACATCTGTCAAATGTTGCTTCGGCCGGGCTTCTGAAAGAGGTTGTAAACAGAAGATTGAAAAAGGTTGTGCTTGGTCACTTGAGTGAACAGAATAATTTCCCTGAGCTTGCATACAATACTGTTTCGTATGAGATGGAGTCGAGCAGATCCTGGAAAGAATACGGGACGGAGCTTGTTGTGGCAGACAGGAAAAAACCGACTGCACCTATAGCAGTGTGAAAATTTAATTCTGTTCAGAATTAAATTTTCACACGATATTTGCACTTTCAGTGCAAATATAACTAAAAATAAGCATACAGGAGTGAAATAAGGATGAAGAGAGCAGTTATAACAGTAGTAGGAAAAGACAGTGTAGGTATCATAGCGAAGGTTTGTACTTATCTGTCAGATAAAAATGTCAATATACTTGATATATCACAGACGATAGTCGATGAATTTTTCAACATGATGATGGTTGTTGATATCACTTCGGTTGATACTGATTATCAGAGTGTTGCAGATGAACTTGCCGGAATCGGTGACGAGATTGGTTGTCGTGTGCAGATTCAGCGCGAGGAAATTTTTGATAATATGCATAGGATCTGAAAAATGTTCAGCTACATTTTTTTAGCAAAGCGAATAATTTAAATCAATAAACATTTATTTAATTAAAACAAAAATAACAGATTGGAACTAAAAAATGATCAACATTAATGAAGTAATTGAAACCAATAATATGATTGAAAACGAGAACCTGGATGTGCGAACAATCACTTTGGGTATCTCGTTGCTTGATTGTATCAGTGATGATATAAACAAAACCTGTGACAAGGTATATGACAAGATTACAACTCTTGCAAAAAACTTAGTGAAAACCGGCGATGATATCGGCAATGAATTTGGTATACCGATTGTCAACAAGCGTCTGTCAGTGACGCCGATTGCCCTTGTCGGTGGTTCTTCCGCGAAGTCAACTGATGACTTTGTGAAGCTTGCAAAAACGCTTGACAAGGCAGTTAAGCAGGTCGGAGTAAATCTGCTTGGTGGCTACTCGGCAATTGTTTCCAAAAAAATGACCGCTGCCGACAAGCTTCTGATAGAATCAATTCCTGTCGCTCTTTCTGAGACGGATACTATATGCAGCTCGGTTAATCTCGGTTCGACAAAAACAGGTATAGATATGGACGCTGTCAGGTTGATGGGTGACGTTATCCTTGACACGGCAGAGCGAACCAAAGACAGCGGTTCATTCGGTTGCGCTAAACTTGTTGTTCTTTGCAACGCGCCGGATGACAATCCATTTATGGCGGGCGCATTTCACGGTATATCAGAAGGTGATGCTGTGATAAATGTCGGTGTCAGCGGACCGGGAGTTGTAAAAACTGCGCTTGACAAAGTCAAAGGCGAACCTTTTGATGTGGTTTGTGAAACAATCAAAAAGACAGCTTTCAAAATAACCAGAGTCGGACAGCTTGTTGCAAACGAGGCTTCAAAAAGGCTTGGAGTTCCGTTTGGAATCATAGATCTTTCACTTGCGCCTACACCTGCGATCGGTGACAGTATAGCAGAGATTTTTGAAACGCTTGGACTCGAAAGAGCCGGAGCGCCGGGAACAACAGCAGCGCTAGCTATGCTCAACGACCAAGTGAAAAAAGGCGGTATCATGGCTTCGACTTCAGTCGGTGGTCTGAGCGGCGCGTTTATACCTGTAAGTGAAGATCAGGGAATGATAGATGCAGTTAATGACGGAGCGTTGACGCTTGAAAAACTTGAAGCGATGACCTGTGTGTGCTCAGTAGGACTTGATATGATCGCTATTCCGGGTGATACGCCTGCGACGACCATATCAGGTATTATAGCTGATGAAATGGCTATAGGAATGGTTAATTCAAAAACAACCGCTGTTAGGATAATTCCTGCGATAGGTAAAAAAGTCGGTGAGACGGTAGAGTACGGTGGACTTTTCGGAAGCGCACCGATTATGCCGGTCAATAAGTTTTCTTGTGATGACTTCATTAATCGTACAGGAAAAATACCTGCGCCGATTCACAGTTTCAAGAATTGATTGGAAAGAATAAATGGATGACTATAAACTTATAAAAAAATATCCCGTTCATACCGGCAATGTTATGGATTTTTATGAGTGTGAAATCGGATTAAAAGACGGAGTTACCGCTAAGTGGGATTTGGTTGAGCATTCCGGTGGAGCTGCTGTTTTGGCGATAGATGATGACGGGCTGTTTATTTTTGAAAAACAGTACAGAGTCGGAGCTGATGAAGTTTTGCTTGAGATTCCGGCGGGGAAGGCGGAAGCCGGAGAGGACCATTTTTCCTGTATCAAAAGAGAGATGAGAGAGGAAATAGGAGTCGTATCTTGTGACCTGGAGTTGATGTTTGAGTTTATGCCTTCGCCTGCGTATACAAGTGAGAAAACAAGCATTTTTCTTGCGACAAATCTTGTTCTGGATGAAGCAAAACGTGATGAGGATGAGTATTTGGAAACAGTCAAACTGTCCGAGCAGGACATTTTTGAAAAGATAGAAAAAAAAGAAATAACAGATGGAAAAACGATAGCAGCATTTATGTGTTATATGGCTAAAAAAACAGATAAATGATTTGCAATAAAATGGGGGGAAAAGTGTGGTTGTCACACTGATGCAGTGTTATGAGTTTTAATTATGTAAAAGAGGTTATATCGCCTGAAGTTTTGCAGGATTTATACCCTCTGACGGAGGAACAAAAGAAACAAAAAGCAGAAAGAGACAAAGAGGTTATCGATATCATAACCGGCGAGTCGGATAAGTTTTTGGTCATCATTGGACCTTGTTCGGCTGACCACGAGGATCCGGTTTGTGAGTATATAACCAGGCTTGCGAAGGTTCAGGAAAAGGTGAAAGACAAGCTTTTGCTGATTCCGAGAATATATACCAATAAGCCGAGAACAAACGGCAAAGGGTATATGGGAATCGTTCATCATCCGGATCCGGAAAAGGGCGCTGATTTCATGGAGGGACTTATCACCATGAGAAAAATGCACCTTCGCTCGATATCTGAGACCGGGATGTTTGCGGCTGATGAGATGCTTTATCCTGAGAACTGGCCGTACATAAGTGATGTGCTTTCATATGTGGCGGTTGGCGCAAGGTCGGTTGAGAACCAGCAGCACAGGCTGACTGTCAGCGGATTGGAGATTCCTGTCGGAATGAAAAATCCTACTAGTGGAGATGTATCCGTGATGCTGAATTCGGTTATATCAGCGCAGGCGAAGCACACATTTTTATACAGGGGATATGAGGTGAAGACAAACGGAAATCCTCTGACACACACGATACTTCGAGGCGCAGTTGATAAACACGGTGTAAACATACCGAATTATCACTATGAGGATTTGGTCAGACTCCACGAAAAGTATTCGCCGCTTGAGCTGAAAAATCCTGCCTGTATCATAGATACAAATCATTCGAATTCGGGCAAAGTATTCTATGAGCAACCGCGCGTGGTCGAGGAGGTTCTGCATAACAGAAGGATATCTGAACCGATAAGTGAGCTTGTCAAGGGGCTTATGATAGAAAGTTATCTGCTTCCGGGCGCACAAAAAATTAATGAGCACGAGTATGGAAAATCAATAACTGACGCCTGTCTCGGCTGGGATGAATCGGAAAGATTGATATACAATATCGCCGAGAGAGTTTGATTTCGTAAATTTCGGGGCAAAACATTTAAAATAACAGAAAGGAACTGTGTGTAGGGCACATCAATTGGAACAATGCTTGACGTAAAAGTAGAACTGTACAACACGTTATCAAAAAAAGTTGAGGAGTTTAAGCCGAATGAGGCCGGAAAAGTCGGTATGTATACCTGCGGACCGACGGTTTATCATTACGCGCACATAGGAAATCTTCGTACTTATATCTGCGAGGATGTGCTTGAAAAAACTTTGAGATTCATCGGATATCATGTGAAAAGGGTTATGAATATAACCGATGTCGGACACCTCTCAAGTGACGGGGATACGGGCGAGGACAAGATGCTTGCCGGCGCCAAAAGAGAGCATAAATCGGTTATGGATATCGCGAAGTTTTATACCGATGCTTTTAAGTCTGATGCCGAGAGACTGAACATCCGTTGGCCTGACGTGGTTGAGCCTGCGACAAACTGCATACCTGAGTTTATACATATGATAGAAGTGCTCATCGAAAAAGGTTATGCGTATATAGCAGGTGATAATGTTTACTTCGACACGTCTAAGCTTGACGATTACTATGTGCTTTCTTCTCAGAATGAAGAGGATTTGGTTGTCGGAGCGAGAGACGATGTTGACGAGGATACAAACAAAAAGAATAAAGCTGATTTCGTGCTTTGGTTTACGAGGTCGAAGTTTGAAAATCAGGAGCTCAAATGGGAAAGCCCATGGGGTGTTGGTTATCCGGGATGGCATATCGAGTGCTCAAGCATAAGTATGAAGCATCTCGGTGAATATATGGACATTCACTGTGGTGGCGTCGATAACATTTTTCCGCATCACACCAATGAAATCGCGCAGAGCGAGTCGTACCTCGGACATAAATGGTGCAATTATTGGTTCCATGTGAATCATCTGAATACGACAAACGGAAAAATGGCCAAATCAAAAGGTGGCTTCCTCACGGTGGATTCACTTGTTGAGAATGGCTATGATCCTATGGTTTACAGATTTTTCTGCCTGCAGAGTCACTACCGCAAGCCGCTTGAGTTTTCGTATGATGCGCTTGACAATGTCAAAAATGCGTATGATAAGCTGGTAAACAGGCTTTCTAAGCTTGCTTCAGCGGATGAAAAAGCTGCTGATCAGGCGGATTTCGAAAAATATGAGCTTGAGTTTGCAAAAGCGCTTGCGAATGATATCAATACATCATCAGCGATTACCGTACTTTACGATGTTTTGAAAGCTGATATTTCGGATTCCACGAAAAAGGCGCTTGCGATTAGGTTTGATGAAGTGCTTTCGATAGGGCTTGACAAGGCGTTTTCGGATGATGCTTCTGTAGGTGGTGGGGCAGACGGTGTAGATGATGAGCTGAAATCTTATATAGAAGAACAGATAGCAAAACGTGCTGAAGCCAAGAAAAATAAGGATTTTGCGACAGCGGATGCTATCAGAGATGAGCTTTTGGCGAAAGGAATTGTCATCAAAGACACCCGAGAAGGCACGACTTGGGAAGTACAATGAGTGAATTTGATGCCATAAACACAACACATTGACATTATTTGAACATAAACTCGGTATATAATGTGGTTTGTAGGGGCTTAGTGTATTATACAATTCGAACGGAGGTTGCAGATATGAGAAGAGCATATTTAAAAGGATTTAATAAAATGCGTTCAGCAGGGATAGCTGTCTTTTTGGTTATTGCCCTTGCTTTTTCGTGTGTTGCAGGAACTCCGAAGTTTGCATACGCTGATGAAACTACTACACCTGTGTTCTCCCAAGCTGTTCAGGAAAAAGCGCGAAAAATGTATGATGATATAGTTGAATGTTTTTCGATAAAGATTAATGCCTATGATGCAAACGATCCTGATAATGAAGAAAAAAACTTTCACGTTAAATTTAATAAAGTAGTTGAGGATTATGTCTATTACAGAAATGCAGAACTTGATAAGAATAATAAAAAGGTAGATTTGACGAAAATATACGAAAAAGTCGGAGGAATAGCTAAACTTATTGGGAATCTAATAAGGAAAATCTATCCCGAGAGAATTGACACATACAAAGAAAATGAAGATCAACAGGTTTTAAGATGTGTTAGGAGTTCAACATGGCCCGGTGCAAATACATATTTGAACGAGATTGGATATATGATCAAACTTATGGAATTTGCAAATCAGGTATCTGAAGCAATTTTGGATGCCAATGCTATACCTTTTGATGACAATCATCATGATGAGTTTTGTTCTGCAATCGAAAGATTAAAAGGAAACAACAATTCAAGGGGATTGTTATATGAGTATGAAGAATTTTATGATAATCTTTCGAGTTGGGAACATTTAAAAGACTGTTTGATTGATTCGAAGAATGTTGAGAATAATGATAATTTAAAGTGGTATTTAGTTGATAATGTTGCAGGAATGACATCAAAGCTTTATGATAGATCCATTGGTCGTTTGCCTGAAAAGTACGCCAGCAGATACAACAATGGAGTTGTAACAAGTTATTATGAAACTGATGGAAAAGAGTATACACTTACACTTCAACCTGAGTACATAATGGAAGTTGATTCGGCAAGAACAGAATTAATGACAAAAGTGTATAAACCTCTTTTGCAAAAATACAAAATTGAAACACTTTTCAGAAAATGTTCTGGTGAAATAAGTGAAGAGTATCTGAACTTGAATCGTATGGATGAACATGCGAGAGAAACAATTGCGAAGTTTATTAGTGATTTTGATGCTCTGGATGGTCCGATTGTTTATGGGAGTTATTATAACTACGAAACAATAAAAAAGTATATTGACGATTATGAGGCTGTTGTTAAGTTTATAGACATGATTGCTTTGATTAAACACAAACCAGAAACTCAGGAGGAAATTACTTACGCAAGAAAAGTTTATGATTATTTTTACAAACAACTATCAGATTCGCAACAAAAAATAGTGCCCAAGATCAATAAAGAAAATCTTGATAAATATTGTGGAATTGATGTTTTTGCTGATAACGTGAGAAAACATATTGAATCTGCATATGTTAATTTGTTTTTGAATTTAAAAAATAAAACAACCGCTAATTACATATATGAAGAATTTTC
>JAIKWQ010000179.1 GCA_024684535.1 Eubacterium sp.
ACTTTTTCAATAATTCATACGTGTCATCAGACACCTTAATTTCGCCGCCGTTCGACGAATTTATTTTATATATATCACTGTCCTCATCCGTCACCGAGATTTTGTGTTCCAAATCATAAACATAGTCATTCATTCGCTTAAACAGATCAGAATTATTATCCAGACCGTATACCGTGACTTTCATCACAGTATCCATTGCGAAAAACTCGGAAGTGCTCTCCCCTGATTTCGATGATTCCGTACTGCTCCAAACGACAAAAATAACCCCGACGAGAATCACCACTACGAGAATAATAGCTACAAGCCTTTTATTTTGGGTCACATTTCACCTCATTCTTATATCAAATAACTATGCGAATTAATTACAATCTCGGACTGTCAAGGTAATTTTTTAAATGAAAATGACTAGTCTTGTGCGCCGTAAAAAGTGTTCCTATCTCCTCACCGGCAAACACTCTCTCGATATTATTCATATCATTTCCATTTATAATAACCATATCAGCACCTGCATCATTTGCTATACCTGCAGCTTCCAACTTGGATATCATTCCTCCTGTTCCCAGGTCTGTATGAGGTCCTCCTGCCATATCAAGCATCTCATCGGTTATCGCATCAACCTGAGGTATGAGCTTAGCATCAGGATTTTTGTTTGGATCATCTGAGTACAACCCGTCAATATCACTCAAAAGAACAACCATATCAGCGCCGGCAACTGCAGCAACTATAGCTGACAGGTAGTCATTATCAGAAAGCGTAAACTCATCGGTCGCAACTGTATCGTTTTCATTTACAATCGGAATTACATTCATATCAAGCAGAGACCTGAATGTGTTGTATGCATTGTGACGGCTGGTATCATCAGCAATGGTAACTTTTGTCATAAGCACCTGAGCCACATACTGGTTATATTCGGAAAACAGTTTTTGGTAAACAGTCATCAGCCTGATCTGACCTACCGCCGCACACGCCTGTTTAACGTCCTGCTCTGTAGGACGCTCCTTGAGTCCGAGTGCCTTCCTTCCCACAGCTATCGCACCGGATGTAACCACAAGCACATCCTTGCCCTGGTTATGAAGGTCGGTTAGTATTCTCACAAACTTTTCAAGTTTCAGAAAATCAAGCGCCCCTGTTTCCGAATGAGTTATGGTAGACGTTCCCACCTTGAAAACAATTCTTTTTTTATCTTTCAGTTTATCTCTGTACATCTGTTACCCCTTTATCACGCAAAAGCGCGGATGCAAAAATATACATCCGCGCCTATAGTTAATCTCTTTTGCAAATCACAGTTTAAAGAAGCTGATAGCATCTGTAAGTTCCTGAGAAAGCTTCTCGAGGTTCGATGCCTCTCCTGCGATTGCTTCGAATGTGTTTGCAAGCTCTGACATAGAAGCATTTGTCTCCTCTGTTGAAGCTGCATTCTCTTCTGCGATAGCCGACAGATCTGTGATAATCGTGCTGAGCTGTTCTTTGGCCTGTGAAAGTCCGGAGATTCTTCCGGAGATTCCTGATGCATTTGTGGATACCACATCTACATTGTCTGCCATGCTCATCATGTTCTCTCGTGTACCATTGATCTGCTCTGACTGCTGCTCAAAGCTTCCGTTGAGCTTCTGCATAACCTCTACGCTTCGCTCAGAGTCAATCAGGAGTTTATCAACAATCTTCTTGATCTCATCAGCCGAACCGCTTGACTGCTCAGCGAGCTGACCAATCTCACCAGCGACAACGGCAAATCCTTTTCCTGCCTCTCCCGCACGTGCTGCCTCGATAGAAGCATTCAGTGAAAGGAGATTTGTCTGTGTTGCAATCTCATTGATAGCTTCGGAGAACTTGCTGATCTCTTTAGCTGATTCATTCGTTGAAGCGATAGTATCGCCGATTTCAGTAACGGATTCCTGAACTTCCTGACTTGAAGAAATAAGTCTTTCAAGCGCTTCCATAGCTCTCTCGCAAGCTTCCTTCATCATGTTTGAAGACTCGTCGAGATGAACAACATTGTCAGAAATCTCCTGAATATTTCTGCCGATAGAATCTGTATTGTTCTCGGCATCCTGCATGCTCTCAGCCTGGCTGATAGCTCCATTACTTATATCATCAACAGCTCTGGTAATCTGGTTCGAAGCCTGTGAAGCCTGCTCTGAAGAAGTTGAAAGAACTCCTCCTGCTTCGGCTATCTGATCAGTAACTTCTTTTGTCTGGCGAATGATAGCGCCAAGTTTTGCACTGAGGTTCTGAGTGCCATCTGCGATAAGTCCAACCTCGTCGGATCTACCAAGTGCAGCATTGTCAACCATTATGTTGAGGTTACCACTTGAAAGAACTTCAAGTTCTCCGGCAACACTGTGCATAAGCTTGGATACTCTGCTTGCGAAAAGAAGTCCGATAACTGCCATCACGGCTACAAGTCCGACAGCAAGCAGAATCATAAGCAGAATAGCTCCCGAAACTTCCTTGTCAATATCCTCGCGAGCACGTCCCGCAAATGTCATACCTGCAACTGAACCGTCTGTGTTAAGAAGCGGTTTATAGAAGGCATAATACTTAGAACCTCCGATATCAACACTTGTTAAGAAGAGCTCCTTATTAGCCTTCAAACAATCTGATATAACCTTGTCAGATGCTTTTGTACCGATTGTTCTGGCACCTGCATCATTTTTTGTAGTGGTGATTGCTCTGGTATCACCGATGAAAATCGTGTAGTGAAGTCCTGTCTCCGCCTGAAGATCATCGATAGTTTTCAGATACTCGTCGGTAACATCAACATCGCCCTTCATAAGCTTCTGATCTTCAGTCATAGTCCAATCACCTTCCGGATGGATGCGATTAGCCTCACTGTCAAGCTGCTCACAAGCTGTTTTCAACACTTCGTTCGTAGTGTCAGTGTAAGCGCCTGTAATCTTGATGATACTGATTACAGTTAACACAGCGGCAACGAAAATAATTGCTCCTACCGCAATGTAAATCACCTTGTTGATCAGTTTCTTGTTGCGTTTCTTTTCCATAGCTGTTTGACCTCCTGTCTATCTGATTAGCTTTTTCTTGCATAATCACATATATACAAAGATGATTTTAACACAGATTTACCGTAAAATCAAGAAAAAATATAATAATTATTCAAAAAACACAAAAATAATTGAATATCAGCTGGTAAAAACTCAACCAAGCTGGTTTTTCATCACTTCATATGCTTTTTCAAGTGCTTCACCGATTTTTGACGCATCTTTACCTCCGGCCTGTGCCATAGCGGGTTTTCCGCCACCGCCACCACCGACGATACCGGCGATTTCTTTGATCAGGTTACCGGCGTGAGCGCCTTTTGACAAAGCACCCTCCGTAGCAGAGGCAACAAGGCTTGCCTTTTCTCCGTTTGAACTTGCCAAAACTATAAACGCCTCTCCGAGCTTCTGCTTCATCTCATCGCAAAGTGATCTCATAGCTCCCGGATCCACTCCCGGCACCTCTTTTGCGAGCAATTTGATTCCGTTATGTTCCTGCGCTTCTGACGCAACATCTCCTGCAGCATCCTTCGCGAGTTTATTTTTCAATTTTTCATTTTCCTTCTGAAGCGCCTTAACTTCATCCTGAAGATGAGTGATCTTGTCAACCACCTCAACAGGCGTGCTCTTCAGTCCTGCGGCGGCTTTTTTCAGTATCTCGTCTGATTTTTTCAGATGTTCAAAAAGTCCTACCGATGTCATGGCCTCAATTCTTCTGACACCTGCGGCTATGCCGCTTTCTGACAGAATTTTGAAAGCTACTATATAATTGGTATTTTTAACGTGGGTTCCACCGCAAAGCTCAATTGAAAAATCTCCGATCTTTACGACACGAACCTTTTCTCCGTATTTTTCTCCGAACAGAGCCATAGCACCGAGCTTTTTCGCCTCATCGAGAGTCATCTCCTCGGTAACAACGTCAATTGAAGAGACAATTTCTCTGTTTACCAGGTACTCGACTTTTTTTATCTCTTCATCCGTCATAGGAGAAAAATGCGTAAAGTCAAATCTGAGTCTCTCACTGTCTACATATGAGCCTTTCTGTTCCACGTGGCTTCCCAAAACTCTTCTGAGCGCCTCCTGCATCAGGTGCGTAGCCGAATGGTTGCAGGCTGTGAGGAGTCTCCTTCTTCCCTCAACCGCCAGCGTTGCATCTTCTCCAACAGATATGCTTCCTTCTGTAACAACTCCGACGTGTCCTATTTTGGTTCCTTGAAGATGAATGGTATCCTCGACACTGAATTTTCCTGAATCAGTATTTATGACACCGGTATCTCCGACCTGTCCACCCATAGTACCGTAAAAAGGGGTCTCATCAACAATAATCGTTCCATGTTCTCCGGCATTCAGCTTATCAACAATCTCATCAGTCGATGTGATAACTGAAATCTTTGATTTGTGCGTGAGATTGTCGTAGCCGACAAACTTGCTTTCTATCGAAGCATCTATACTCTGGTACACAGTTACGTCCGCGCCCATATAGTTGGTCTCCTTGCGCGCAGCTCTGGCTGTATTACGCTGCTTATCCATCGCAGCATCGAAACCTTTTTCGTCCACGTCGAATCCGTTTTCGTGAACAATCTCAAGAATCAGATCAAACGGGAATCCATAAGTATCGCAAAGCTTGAATGCTTCTTCACCCGGAAGCATTTTTACATTGAGCTCCTTCATTTTTTTCATAGCATCTTCAAGCATAATCATTCCCTGATTGATCGTTCTGGAGAAACTCTCCTCTTCAACAGAGATAACTTTCTTGATATAATCTCTTCTCTCCGCAAGCTCAGGGTAACCCGAACTTGAGCTGTCTATCACGACATCGGCGAGGTCAGATAAAAATATCCCCTCGATTCCGAGCAATCTTCCATGTCTTGCAGCTCGTCTAAGCAATCTTCTAAGGACATATCCGCGTCCTTCATTCGACATAGTAATACCGTCAGATACCATAAATGTAACCGATCTGATATGATCAGTGATAACCCTTACGGACACATCAACACTATGATCTTTGCCATACTCAACACCTGCAACCTTGCAAACCTGCTCACGAAGCGCGCGTATGGTATCTACGTCAAATATGGAATCCACGCCCTGCATAACAGTAGCCAGACGCTCCAGTCCCATTCCGGTATCGATATTTTTCTGGTCAAGCTCTTCATAATGACCGTTTCCGTCGTTCTCAAACTGAGTAAATACGTTGTTCCAAATCTCTATATATCTGTCGCAGTCGCATCCTACCGTACAATCAGGCTTGCCGCAACCGTATTTTTCACCTCTGTCAAAATAAATCTCAGAACATGGACCGCAAGGGCCTGCGCCATGCTCCCAGAAGTTATCCTCTTTTCCGAATCTGAAAATTCTTTCAGGCGCAATTCCAATCTCTTTTTCCCAGAGTTCAAACGCCTCATCATCATCCTGATAAACCGAAGGATAAAGACGATCCTCAGGTATCTCAAGCACCTTCGTCAAAAACTCCCACGACCAAGTGATTGCTTCTTTTTTGAAGTAATCTCCGAATGAGAAGTTTCCGAGCATCTCGAAAAATGTACCATGTCTTGCAGTGTGACCAACATTTTCTATATCGCCGGTTCTGATACACTTCTGGCAGGTCGCAACTCTTTTTCTCGGCGGTATCTCCTGTCCTGTGAAGTATGGCTTGAGAGGAGCCATGCCGGCATTGATAAGCAAAAGGCTTTTGTCGTTTTGCGGAATGAGCGAAAAGCTCGGCATCACGAGGTGATCTTTGCTGTCAAAAAAATCAAGAAACATTTTTCGAAGTTCATTTAATCCGTAAGGTTTCATTATTTATTCCTCCAGTTAGATAATCAAACACCAAAACATTATAAGCGAACTGCAAAAATTTTTCAAGTGATTTTTACCCAGTGCTTATGGTTTGGCATATTGCCTCTGCGACTTTTAGGCCGTCGAGGGCGGCGGATAGGATGCCACCTGCGTAGCCTGCGCCCTCGCCGCAGGGATAAACGCCTGAGACACTCGGGCTTTGTAATGTTTCGTCACGCAGAATACGAATCGGTGAGGACGTACGTGATTCAAGTCCGAGAATCAGTGTGTCATTCGCATCGAATCCCTTTATCTTTTTTCCAAACTGTTTGATTCCGTCTATTACACCCTGCGCTATATCGTCATCGAGCCCGGCTCTGACATCCGCGTATTTCCAGACGCCCTTGACCGCAGGTTGATTCTTCGACAACGACAGCCTGTCGACTTTCTTTTCATTTTTTTCCTCAGCTCCGCCATCTTTTATAAATGAAGAAAATCTCTGCACCGGAATCTGACCGACGGCGACATTATACATATTTTCTTCAAGACGTCTTTGATACTCAACTCCTGAAAAAATGTCTTCATCGTCATCTACGGGCGAAACCTGCACCACTATGGCGGAATTCGCATATCCCGAATCTCTGGCCGCATCGCTCATTCCGTTTACCACGAGTCTGTTTTTTTCGGAGGAAGCATTTACCACATAGCCACCTGGACACATACAGAAACTGTACACGCCTCTGCCGTCTGATGTTTTGCCTGTAAGTTTGTAGTTTGCAGCAGGCAAAACAGGCTTTTTTTCTTCAATGCCGGCTGCGTTCAGATAATCACCGTATTGTGCGTGGTCTATGTCACTTTGACGATGCTGAACTCTGACTCCTACCGCAAACGGCTTCGGTTCCATTTTCAGTCCTGCTTCGTGGATTTGCTTAAAAGTATCTCTGGCACTGTGGCCGATAGCCAAAATCAGTTCATCACAAGGGATGCTTATCTCATCAGAATCGACAGGCTTATGAGCCTTTATACCGTCAGTTATCAATTCATCGTATAGCTTTTTGTTTTTTCTGCTTATAACTCTGATTGATTTAATTTGATTTGTTTTTTCGATTTGATCTTTATTTATGTCGACTTCAGTATAATCAATTCCTACCAATCTTGTGTGATAGTATATCCTGCATCCGAAACGAATCATATCGTTACGCATATTTGCTATTACTTTTCTCAAAACATCAGTGCCGATATGTGGCATAGAATCATAAAGAATTTCTTTAGGCGCTCCGTATCTGACGAAAGTTTCCAGTATAAAGCTTTTTCGTCCTTCGCTGTCTTTGACGCCACTGTTCAGTTTGCCGTCAGAAAAAGTCCCCGCTCCTCCTTCACCGAAGCAGACATTGGAGTCTTCATCAAGTCCTTCACCGATCCAAAACTTCTCAACATCTGCGACTCTCTCCTCAACCGTCGCGCCTCTGTCTATGAGAATCGGTTTCAGACCTCTGAGCGTAAGCACATATGCAGCAAAAAGACCTGCCGGCCCCGCGCCGACAACTATTATATCTTTGTCATTGTTTTTAATCTTTGACAGCTTTGATTCGTATGGCTTGGATTTCACCGCCATCTGGAGATTTTTGTTTGATTTATTATTTTTTAGTACGATCTCTTCATCGTCGCAGTCAAAAGAAACAGAGTACACAAAAAAAATGTCCGGCTTCTTCCTGGCGTCGATGCTTCGTTTTGCAATTTTGAAGTGATGCATCCGGTCTTCTTCCATCCCAAGCCTCTCTGCAGTCACACTTTTTAAGAAGCTACGCTCTTCACTCGCGGCGAGCAGTGCTCCGTCACCGGTGCAGAGGCTCTTATATTCAAGTTTGATTTGGTTAAATTTAATCAATTTATACTCCTTTTGATTTAATAGCTTCAGCTGCAACAATCGCGCTGCTCCACGCGAGATGAAGATTGTAGCCACCGCATATACCATCGACATCCAGCAACTCCCCAAGCAGATACACACCCTCGTGAAGCTTCGATTCAAAAGTGTCAGCCGAAATCTCATCAACGGGCACACCGCCGGCGCTCACCTGCGCTTTCTCTATCGAATAAGTATCGGTAATTGTAAACTCAAACCTTTTGATATTACGAACAACATCGCCTTTTGAAACTATTGGAACCCATTTCGCAGGTACCAAGCCGTCTATACCGTAATCTCGAATCCAATCTGAAACTTCTTCACTTCTCATTCCGGGAACAAAATCAATCTCGCCCCAGACATTTTTCCCTTCATCGAGCGCCTGTGCAGCAATCCTGCACATTTGGAATACAGGTATACCGCTGACGCCCTTTGCTGTTATCTGTATCTCACCTGTATGCGTTCCCTCTTTCATATCATCCACAAACAACGAGAATGAACCCTGCACTCTGGTTCCCGATACTTCTTTCCACCAACGACCGGCTGCTTCCATACCGGTCAGTCCGGGATATATGTTGCTTACCGTATGACCAAGCTCTCGCACCAAATCGTAACCCAGTGTTGATCCACCCTGCTCAGCTCCTGCACTTCCTCCACAGGCAAGTATCAGTTTCTCACATCCGTATTTTCCTCCGGATGTAACAACCAAATACGTAACATCAATTATATCTGTTGCTTCTACATCTTTGTTTACAATTATATCAGTAACAACCGTTTCTAAAAATAAAGTAACATTATCTTTCTCACATACATTTCCCAATGCATTTACAACTGTCATTGCCTGGTTAGTGTGCGGATAAACATATCCGTCTTTTTCTCTGGTGTATACACCCAGGCTTTCAAATGTTTTAATAACGTCTTCAGGTGTAACTTTATCAATAATATTCTCTATGAATTCTTTGTCACCATAGTAGTTGGACCAACGCATTTTTAAGTTAGTCAGATTGCATCTTCCGTTTCCTGTCGCGGAAAGCTTCATCCCGATGCGTTTATTTTTTTCTATGATCAGAATTCTTTTTCCGGTGCACGCCAAAAGGCAGGCGCTAAGGAGTCCCGAAGCGCCTGCCCCAATAATTATTATGTCATAATTATTATTTGTTTCCGTCAATCAAAATACCCTTCCTATCTTCAACGGATGTCTGTAGTAAGCATTTGAAATCTTGATTCCGTCTCTGTGGTTGGAAGCGTGGATAACCTGTCCGCCACCGATATACATAGCAACGTGTCCAACGTGTCCGCTTCCGTAGAAGAACAAATCTCCCGGCATCGGATTAGAAACGCTTCTGGTGCATCCTGCTTGAGCTGCTGAACTGTGCGGAAGTCCCTTGCCGTAGTGTGCGTAGAGAGACATAACAAATCCTGAACAGTCACAACCATGTGTCAGAGATGTTCCACCCCATACATACGGATTTCCGAGGAACTGCATAGCGTATGAAACTATGCCCACCTGTGAAGAAGATGAACCGTCACTTCCTGACAGCTGCTTAACTTTCGTTGCGCGCTTGAGCGAAAACTCTTCCTTCACATATTCTTTTGAAACAAATGCATAATCATCATCTACATAGATGCATATAAACTCATTCATATGATCGAGCAGATAATCCATACCGCCCGCTTTTTCGATAGCTTTGTCAGAAATCTTCTCTTTTTTGATGATCTTCTCAAGAAACTTTTGGTCAACATTTTCTTTTTTGATCTCGAACTCTTCGCCCTTGTCGCAAACTGAGTAAATAGGCGCTGTTGTAGACGGAAGTGCGCGCACATTCAAAGAATCAGTCTGAATCTCAACGCAATCACGACCGACCTCAGCAGCAAGCTTCTCAGCTTTCTCATCCATCGTCAGATATGAAGCTTTGACATATCCTTTAACTTTACCTGAAACTATCTTTGCCCAACCTTTTTTTACTTTATAAATGTGGCATCCGGCATTCTTTGTCATTTTTCCGACAATACGTCCCTTCTTCGAAGGCTTTTTGCGGACATTCAGATAATTTCCAACTTTGTTTGCGATACCGAGTCTTGAATAATTCAGGTTGAGGTTTACATGCTCTCCCTCTGAATAAGCTGACTCAATCTCAGTTGCAGGACCTTCTTCTTCAACAACCTCAGGTTCGGTAACATTATTTCCGCCTGCCAAAAGTACAGGATCCGTAGCCGGAAGCTCACCGTCTGCAACCTTATCACAATAATCACTGACTACAACTATTGCGCCACTGCGTTCTTCTTCTCTGGCCATCGCCTCAGCTGCAGCCTGAATCCCTGTCAGACAGAGAGCCACTGCAAACACTCCCGCTGTCGCTGTAGCCGCTATTCTCTTCCAATTTCTCATCTCATACATCTCCTAATTTGTTACAAAAATGTTACATAACGTAATGAATTATAGCATTATTGGTTATATTTGTCAATATTTTTTTCTACTTTTGTCGTCAACTGCTCTCTTTTGCCAAAAGTTGTTCTATCTGTTGTCTGGATTTTTTGAACACATGCAGCAAATCAGGTGAAAAGCCTCCATACTCTCCGTTAAGTATCCGATCATAGCTCTCCAGTTTCGACAATTGCTTCTTCGATAATCTGTCACTCATACAGTCATCATACGAATCAGCAAGTCCTACAATCTGCGCGCCTATACATATCTTGCCGCCTTTTAGACCTTCAGGATATCCCGAGCCGTCATATCTCTCGTGATGTTCTTTGCATATCCTGCCGGCAAGCTCGAAAAACTTTCTGTCAGGATCACCTTCTTTGATCATTTTTGCCACATCTTTAAACATTTTTTGACCTTTATAAGTGTGACTCTTGTATATTTCATATTCCTGTTCGTTCATCTTTGTTGGTTTGTTGATCACTCTGTCAGGCAGACCGATTTTTCCACTGTCATGAAGCGTTGCCGCACTGGAAATCATCAAGACATCGTGATCGTCCAGGCCGTATTCAGGAAAAAGCTTTTTTAAGTTTGCCGCAAGGACATAGGAAATCATACCAACACGCCTTGCATGATGGTTTGTGATATAATCCCTGTTTTCAACGATGGTACCGAAGTACCTCGCAACCTTGATTCCCGCTTCTTGCATTTATTCCTCCGATTCATCCATAAAAATGTTCCGACAGTTTTCATCAAATCTTGGTTCTGATCTTGTAACCGACTTTTTCATTTTCTTTCAGGAAGCAAACATTTTTCAACGTCTCACGCACTATATACGGAACGGAGTTTACAAAGATTCTGCTTCCCGGATATACAGTTCCTTTGACATCAATCTGTGCGCCGCGCTGTCGATTCATTTTTGCCATAGCAGCTTCTCTCTCCTGCAGCAGATCCTCAAGTTCAAGTCTCTGCGATATCAGCGCGCCACTCAGTTTGTCATATACTTCCATCGCCTGTTCGGTTTTTTCTTCCATCATCATTATTTTTTCAATTCCCGATTCCAGCGTTTTTATATCATTTTCTATCTTGGTACATTTTTCAACAATTTCCATATACGCTTTGGTATCACCCTCGCCGACACCGACATCAACTCGCGACTTAACTTCAGCCACATTTCCTATACCGAAGCACTCGACTCCTGTTTTCGCAGTCGTATGTCCGCCGATGATGACACCTCGTCTTCCTTCGACTTTCAAGTTACCCTCTGTGATAGTGTCACAGTTCAGTATATAAGTACAGGTGATATCTCCGCCGGCTCTCAACTTGCAGCTCTCGAAAAATTGTCCGATGATAGTTCCGCCGGCATTTATCTCAGTGATATTCCTTCCCTGACAACCGCCTTTTATCAGGATATCCTGACCCGCAAATATCGAGCATCCCTCACAGCTTCCCTCTATAACAACATTTCCCGAAGCCGTGATCATAAAGTCAGGATCTACGTTTCCGCTGACATTTACATCTCCGTCAAAGTTGATATTTCCGGTAGACACATCCACGCTGCCTTCTACATTATATACATTTCTTATCTCTATACGCTCATCTTGCGTCCACTCGATGATACCTTTTATATCAGCAATATATTCTTTTTTATCTTCTGAAACGTGAAATCCTTTTCCTTTGATTTCCGGTAATTCTTTTCCTTTTTCGGGGTTGACGATTTCACCTAAAACATTGTATCCGAACCCGCCGGTTGTAGCCGGGGTATAAGTCACTATGACATCCCCCCTGTTTACAGTTTCGAAAAGCTCCATACCTTTGTAATCGACAGATCCGTTCGGCAGAATTTTCGGTGTGGCTTTGAATTCTTTTTTGAAGTTGAATGTGAAATATCCGTCATCGCCCTTTACAGGTTCCTTACCTTCTGCAACAAGCACATCAACAAAATAGTTTTTGTCATCCAAAAGCTTGTTGATAGCATCCTGAGATATACCCTGTTTGACATCAGATGCACGCAGAGCTCTGGTGACATCTCGAATAGTATATACTTTGTCACCATACGGTTGAGCAAGACTGACATATGCTTTCATTTTATCTTCAGATACAGTTACGGTGATATCTTCTTTTGTTTCCTCATCTACTTCTTCATCATCATCTTCATCTATTACAGATTCCGCGCGTTCTTTTTCCGCTATTTCCTCCGCAATATCTCCGACAAGTTCTTTTGCCAAAGCAACCGCAGGGTTGATAACCTCCTCTTCCTCCAGAAGTTTTTCAGCCTCTGCTCCGAAATCATATTCAAGTTCAGGCATACCTTCAAGCGGATTGATGAGATCTGCCACAGCGCTTCCCTCATAAATCTTGTTTATCTGATCCTCATATCCCGTCTCGGCAAATACCTGTTCTCGAAGCTCTGCCATTTTTTCGGAGTCAATACTTACAAGAGCATAACTGCTTACATCAAGCCTGCTCTCAAGTCCAAGCCTGATCTGTTCCATCTGAAGATGTGTGAAGTCAGGATTGGCATAAGGCTTCACATCTATTCCGTTTTCTATTCCCTGCCTGAGTTCGGCCATCTGCATCCAATTATACTTTCCGTTTGCATAAACAGAAACACTGATTTCTTTTTTCAGCCCTTCCATAATCTCTCTGAGCTGTACTCCGTAGAGATTAAGTCGTGCATACGGGTCAAGATTTATGCCTTCTTTTGCGGCATCCAAAAAAGCTCCGAGCTGATCATCGTCAAGTCCTTTTTCAACATACTTGATCAAGTCAACCCCATCGATTTTTCCTTGTACATACACCAGAATAACTTTGCCCGGATAACTTTTTTTCAATAATTCTTTTATATCAATATTTCTTTCTTTTGCAAGTACAATAGCTTTTATTATTGCAGGCTCATATTTCGGAGTAGCAAACTCGGCCACATTAATTCCTTTTTTTAAGCCGATTCTCAACTCTTTCATCTGGAAGCTGCTGTACTCAGGCTTCGCATACATATTTACATCAACCTTGTCTGCAAGTCCGAGTCTGATTTCATCCATCTGAAGAGCATTCAAATTTTTCTTTGCATATACGCTTACATCAAGGCCTGCCTCAAGACCCTGTTTTATGGTATAACACTGAAGTCTTGAGAATCCTGCTTTCTTGTATGGAGAGATATCAATAGCAGAAACAGACGCCTGCGAAGACGCCTGTTTGTTTGCTATATTATTATTCATAGCTTCTGCCATAAGTATCTCACCATCCCAGTTGATTACTCTTTTATCTTGGCATTGTCACCAACAAATTTTGCTACAGTGTTATATACATAAGCAGTTTTCATATAATCCTCAAACTTCTCAGCTGTTCCGTAGTACTGAACAAATGATTCTTTGATATCATCAAGTGTTCTTCCACTCTGAACAACCATATCATCTATATACTTCTGAACTGCCTGATCTGATACATCAAGTTTTTCAGTCGCTGCTATAGCCTCACATATGAGCTCTGCCTCACAAGTGCTCTTCGCCTGCTCGAGAAGCATATCCTCAAACTCTGCTTCTGTCTTGCCCTGCATAGAAAGAGCAGTCTGCAAATCGATACCCTGCTGTGAAATAGTATTCAGGAAGTTTGTTCTGGTCATCTCTTTTTCAGCTAGAAGAAGTGTCGGTGGAATGCTCTTCACTTTTGATGTTTTGAATACCATATCCATCGCAGTTGTAGCTGCTCCACTCTTCTTGACATCTGCCAGCGATTTCTTTGTAGCTGCTTTCCAATCTTCAAGAGTTTTCTGCTCGGTATTTTTCTTTATGTATGCATCGTCAACCATATTCTTGCTTCCCACAATATAGTTGAGCTTAATCGTGAATACAACATTTTTACCGGCTATTTTCTCATCATGATAATCATCCGGGAATTTCATCTTGGCATCTTTTTTCTCGCCTGTTTTCATACCGATGACTGCATCGTCAAATCCGTCGATAAATCCACTTGATCCAAGTGTGATAGTCTGGTCTTTCGCCGTTCCGCCATCAAACTTTTTGCCATTTTGTTTACCTGAATAATCAATATTTACTTCATCACCGTTTTTAGCAGTTCCCTCAAGCTCAATCGGATGCTGCTGAAGAAGTGAATCAAGTTCAGCATCTATTTCTTCATCTGAAACAGTGCAATCAACCTCAACTCCTTTGTACTGACCAAGCTCAACAAGCGCCAAAGGATCATAATCCTCGATCTCAACTGCCTGTCCGCTGACATACTCAGGAAGAACAACGTCTCCTGAAACAGCGCTTCCCGAAGCTGCTCCTGTGAATTTTTCAACGAAATCCTGCATACTACATCCGGCTACACAGGTTGCTGCTGATACGAATAATGCTGCAAGCGCAACCATCATGAAATTCTTTTTCAACTTTCTGTCCTCCTAAAAATATCCATATCTTGATTATTATACCACACTTTACTCACATTGGCAACAATATTTTGTGACCGTTCGTACCGAGATACGACCGTTCGTAGTCTAGGACCAATGAAGGCTCTTGTACTCGATGACCTTGTCTCGTTCAAAAAGGTCCATCATCGCCTGCTTCGTCGATTTATCATCGAATAGAACCGCATTTATCTGCTCAACTATCGGCATAGTCACGTGATATTTATTTGCCAGGTTCATCGCTGCCTGCGCTGTATTTACGCCTTCAACAACCTGCCCTATCTCCGCCATCGCCTCGTCAAGCTTTTTGCCCTGCCCAAGCAGATAACCACAATTATGATTTCTACTGTGCTTACTCGTGCAGGTCACTATCAAATCTCCTATACCCGAAAGCCCGCTGAATGTCTCCATTTTTCCGCCGACCTCAGTGCCAAGCCTTGCTATCTCAGCAATCCCGCGGGTCATCAATGCAGCCTTCGTGTTGTCACCCATATGCATACCGTCGAGAATACCCGCGGCAAGCGCGATGACATTTTTCAGCGAACCGCCAAGCTCAATCCCAACAATATCAGGGCTCGTATAAACCCTGAAGTTGTTGCACATAAAAATGTCCTGAACGAAAGTCGCTGTTTTCTCGGAATGTGCTCCCACAACCACAGTTGTCGGAACCCCCTTCGAAACCTCTTCCGCGTGGCTCGGCCCCGAAAGTATAGCAACATCCGCTTCCGGCAATACTTCTTCTATAACTTCACACAGTGTCAGTAGCGTGCCGTCTTCTATTCCCTTTGCGACATTCACTATTATCTGGCCTGTTTTCACAAAAGGTTTAATCCTCTCAGCAGTCGCTCTGATAAACGGAGATGCTACGGAAAACACGATCAAATCCCTATCCTTGCACGCAGTCTCCAAATCTTCCTCGATAACTATGCTGTCGGGAAGAATCACTCCGGGAAGTCTGTCTTTGTGTTCGCGGTTGGTTTTCAGCATGTCAATTTCTGACTGAACCGCAGACCAGATAGTTACTTCATTGCCATTGTCGGCGCAAAGGATTGCAAGTGCAGTACCCCAGCTTCCGGCGCCTAGAAAAGTTATTTTACGCATTATTTATACACCCGTTTCTATTATTTTTTAAATGAAACCTTGCTCTCTGTACCGGTGACCAGACGCTTGATGTTGCCGGCGTGCTTGATATATATGAGCGAAACAAATATCAAAGCAACTACCATCATAATCCAAAAATATGGACTTTCTATGAACTTTAAATACACATATATCGGAAAGTACCACATGACCACAAGCGAGCCGAGCGACACGTACTTAGTGATGGCAACTATAGCTGCAAACAATGCGATTCCGATAAATATCATCCACATACCGATACCCAGGTCAGCTGACGATGCGATGATGATAGCAGCTGAAACCGCAATACCTTTGCCACCCTTGAACTTCAGATAGAACGGGAATATATGTCCCAAAAATACTCCGAGTCCCGTAATCAGCGTGAACAGATATGTCAGATCCGCATCATAACCTTTGACGCATCCGCAGTAGATAAATCTGACACAAAGAGTCGGGATAAAAGCTTTTGCGAGGTCACCTAAAAATGTTATGAGTGCGGCTCTTTTTCCCATAGTGCGCAGAGCATTGGTGGTACCGATGTTTCCGCTTCCCTCAGACTGCAGATCGTGCCCACCTTTTTTTCCGACAAACACTCCGGTCGGGAAACTTCCGAAAAGGTATCCCACTACAAGAAATATTGATGCAAACAATATCATCTCTGATGTTATAATCATTTTTCTTTGTCCCCTTTTCTTTCTCTGATTAGTATTCTGATAGGCGTTCCCGAAAAGCCGAACGTCTCGCGTATCTGGTTTTCTATATATCTCTGATATGAAAAATGCATAAGTTCTTTGTTATTAACAAATATAACAAATGTCGGTGGTTTGACTGCAACCTGCGTCATATAGAACAGTTTCAGTCGCTTTCCTTTGTCAGACGGCGGCTGCTGCATCGCTACAGCTTCAGTCATTATTTCATTGAGAACTCCGGTTTGAATTCTCATCGCATGGTTTGCAATAACAGTTTGAATTATTTCAAATATTCTTCCTGTTCTCTGACCTGTTTTTGCTGATATAAAAATAATCTCAGCGTATGGAACAAACGACAATACTTTTCTGATTTCTTCGGAGTATTTTTTAACGGATGAATTGTCTTTTTCAACCGCATCCCATTTGTTTACCGCTATGATCAGTCCACGTCCTCTGTCGTGCGCGAGGCCTGCGATTTTTGCATCCTGCTCGGTCACACCCTCTGTAGCGTCTATCATCAGAAGAACTACGTCAGCGCGCTCTATGGCAGCGACGGTTCGTATGGTCGAGTAACGCTCTATGGCCTCTTTCACTTTGCTTTTTCGTCTGAGTCCCGCTGTATCAATCAGAACATATTCCGTTCCGTCATATTTAACCTCGGTATCTATCGCATCTCGAGTCGTTCCCGCTATATCAGATACTATAACTCTGTCTTCACCCAGAAGCTTGTTGACCAGAGATGACTTGCCAACATTCGGCTTACCGACTATGGCAACTTTCGGCCTCTCATCTTCCTCTTCCTCAAACGCCTCTGTTCCGAGAACTCCAAGAACTTCATCAAGCATATCTCCAAGCCCAAGTTTCGAGCTCGCAGATATCGGATGCGGATCGCCGATTCCGAGATTGTAAAACTCGTAGACGTCAGTCATATATTTATCGAAATTATCGACTTTGTTTACCACCAACACAACCGGCTTGGAAGTGCGTCGGAGCATATCCGCCACCTGGTAGTCCGCATCGACAAGCCCCTGCCTGACATCCGTCAAAAAAATAATACAGTCCGCGGTTTCCATCGCCAGTTCTGCCTGCATACGCATATGCTTCAGAATCAAATCATCCGACTCCGGCTCTATACCGCCTGTATCAATTAATGTAAATGCATAATCAAGCCAGGTCACATCTGCGTATATACGGTCTCTGGTTACGCCCGGTGTGTCCTCGACTATAGATATTTTTTCTCCGGCAAGTGTGTTGAAAAGTGTTGACTTGCCTACATTCGGTCTTCCGACCACTGCTACGATTGGTTTACTCATAATTGATTATTTTAACTCATGTAGAAAAAAAATGCAAGATTTGAGAGTATTTTTTTGATTTTCAAAAGAATCAGTCAATTATTGAAGCCTTATGCAAGCTACTCAATTGATCAGCGCACATATTCAAATGCGTCTTGAACCAATGACACCTCATCCCCCAGTATGTATACAATATCAAAACGCATGGGCGTATCGTCCGGGATACGGTTTCGTCTGATATAGTAATCAGCTCCTCTGCAAATATTTTTTATCTTTTTGTCGTCAACAGCGCCTGTATAACCACCATGTTCATCGTCTGTTCTGAATTTTACTTCTACGAAGCACAGATAACCGTCACCTGATTCAGCTATGATGTCAACCTCAGCAAATCGCCCCGCGTGGAAGTTTCGCTCAACAACCTTATATCCGTTGTTTACAAGGTAATCACACGCCAGGCTCTCTTTTTCTGTTCCGATTTTTCTGGTATTAACTCTCATATTATTTTTAAAACACCACTATGAAAAAGTATCGATAATTCGTATTTATGTGACTTTATGTCTTGATTGTTAAGCTGTTTTTTCAATTATTCTCACAAACTGATATCATCAAACATAAGAATGAATGAAACTCTGCCTGTGGATAGGACAGGGGCCATGTTCCCTGATAGCTTGAATATGTTCTGCTGATCCATAACCTTTATTCTTTTCAAGATGATACTCCGGATAGACCTCTGCGTAATCCGTCATAATTCTGTCCCTTGTCACCTTTGCAACTATGCTCGCAGCCGCTATCGACAAACTTCTGGCATCGCCATGAACAATTCCTATCTGACGTATAGGAAGATCAGGTATGTTTACCGCGTCGTTTAGAAGCATATCGGGGACCATACCTAAATCCTCAATCGCACGCTTCATAGCTTCGTACGTCGCCTGAAGGATGTTTATCTCGTCAATCCTCGCCGGTGAACTGATACCGACGCCATATGCAACTGCCTTGCTTATTATCTCTTCATACAGACGCTCGCGATTTTTCTCAGAAACTTTTTTTGAATCATTCAGCCCCTCAATATGCATACCGTCCTCATCATCGATGTGCAGCAAAACATCTTTCGGAAGTATAACCGCTCCTGCAACAACAGGCCCGGCAAAAGGACCCCTTCCGGCTTCATCTATACCACAGATAAATTCACATTCAGCGGAATATTTTTTCTCAAAAAAGAGCATCTCATCAAGACGCTTCAATTCGTTTTCGTGTTTAATTATCCTTTTTTTCGCCGACTCAACAAGCTTGACTACGCCTGCTCTTTCGTCAGTTGAAAACTCTGCTATTT
>JAIKWQ010000021.1 GCA_024684535.1 Eubacterium sp.
CAAATAGCCACTGATGGCAGACTGAGAACAAGGAACTGTAAACAGTTCCTATGATGTTCTCGTCGCCACTCCGTCGCTACGCTCCGGAATGGAGGATTAATATGAGAGACAATATGAGAATAATAATGAAAAAAGGAGTTGCCGTTTTTTTGGCTGCTGTCGTGATGAGTATCACGCCTCTTTCCGATATCAGACCAATATCAGTGAATCTTAATGAAAGCAATGACAAAAACATCGCAAAGGCTGCAGAGACCGGTGACGGAAAATACATCAGTGATATCAAGCTTGCGATGGGGGAGACTTCAAAATCTGCAACAGCAGAGGCGTTAGAGTATGAGAAAAAAGGATACAAAACGCTTATGAAGAGCTGGGATCCGAGTTCAAAAGACAGTAATGTATGTGCAGACTTAAATGCAGGTGCAGGAACAAAAAGCATTCTGAAAGAAGGACCAAACGACAAGTGTGTATATCTGTGTTACAAAACAACAGATGATCCGTCTGAGGCAATCACTGATATGGCAGTAATGAATATGAACGGCGGATGGTCTTTGGAAGACTACAATGCGCTCATGGAAAAATACATGAATTCTCAAATCAAACCGTTTATGAACAATTTTATCTCTACACTGAAGGAGTATCGAAAAAACCTGAAGAAAAGTTCAAATTCACCCGGACATATTAGAGCGGAATATGTGAAAAAGATGCTAAATAAATTCAAAGATGATGATACCGGAATGACAATGGGGGATCTTTTGGAAAAAGAAACAAAATACGAGATGGGAGACCGTAATTACGAGGCTCTTTATGATGATGAAAAAAAGAATCATGCTGATATACTTACTATACTTACTCAGGGAAACGGACAGGCGGTGCTTGCGATAGAATCGCTCATAACTAAAGCATCGGATGCATCAGGTGAATCGTGGGTTGATCGCTTGGGAAATACAACTCTTGATGATCTATATGATCAGTATGATGCAGGTTCAACACAGGATACATATATTGCTATGGATAAAGAGTATCAGGACACGGCCAAAAGATTTCTCGGTGAAGAGGATGAGTCCGGCATGTATATGAGATGGGATTCATTCAGGCAAAAAGCGCAACAGTACAAAGATATACTCAATAATATTGAAAAAAGGATCAATAAAACCGCAGAAGATGCTGAAAACCTTGGGAATAACGATGCACTTAGCAGTGATATGAATTCTAAATCAGATATTGATAAAGTCCTTAAGTATATCGAAGAATCTCAAAAAATTGAGGGTGAAGTAGGAGAACAGATACTTGACATACAGACATTATCTATATGCGATTGGTTGGATTCGATTGAATACGGAAATGGTACGCTTTTAGATTTCTTCATTCAGGACAGTTCAAAAGTGTCAGGTGAAAAAAACATTCGAAATCTTTATCCTATAGTAGATGCTCTAAGTGCAGGTCAGATCGCAGGGCTTGAGTTTTTGTCATTGCCGGATCTGTTTACTATGGCAATGGCGGATTGCAATGAGGATGACTATGGCTTTGATGGGAAAGATCTCTACAAACAAGCATATGAGTTGGTCAAAGATGTAGACATTGCTTCTGTTTATGAAAAAGTTGACAGAGGAATATATGAAAAAGGCGCAGTTGCGCTGACTGACAAAGCAAAAAGAGCAAAAGCGAGTGCGGCTGAAATGGAATCTGAAGACGCGTACAAACTAGGAACAGTTCCGATAGTTTTATGGTCTGTTACAGCAGGTATGGCTTTAGCGACATCAGTTACGATAGGTATATATGATAAGTTTGCATCAGGAGTTTACAAAGCATTTGAATCAGCGAGTATACACGGAGTTTCCGGCAAAGCCGGAGAAGAATTGATGAAAAAGTTTGGATCAATGAAATTTCTCAATGCCAGATTTTCGACTACCCAAACTCCGACTAGTGTCTCAGGAAAAATGGATATTATAGGTGTGAAAGGTGTAACTCTGTCACCATCAAAGTTATTTACCGGACTTATGGCAGGGATGGTTGTCATAACAGTCATCATGATTGGGGTATCTGCAGTAGCTACTATTGCCGATAAGATTAATTATTATAAAACTGATTTTCTGCCTATACCGAAATATATGGTTGACACGGCAGATATCACTGACAAAAACGGAAATGTAATAGATAATAAAACTGCTTACTATAGGGCGGTAGAGATTTCCAGACCGAATGGACCAAGTAAAATAGAAAAAGATAATTATAAAGCTATGGGCGACCGTGCTGATCTAAACGGAGACATCGGTAAACAGTGGCTCGCGCTCTATACCGTCAAGTACACAGAAGGAAGGCCGATTCTTACAAATTCGCTCTTGTATCAGTACGATAGTGAAACCGTTCCAAAAGGATACAGTACGGGCATTCATGAATTTGGAAGTACGGCTGCCTGCAATTTGAACAATCCGAAATACCTATATGAAAAAAGCCTGTTAAGCAAGGCAAAACCGCCTGTGATCAAGCTGTTTTTCAAACAGGAAGCAAAGACAATCGCAGAGCTTATGGAGGCAAAGCTTGCTGGTAAAAATGCCGGAGACACCGCTTCATTATTTGCAAGGGGATATGGATTGGTAGTCGGCGGAGGATTATTATTCATATTCTTGATGGGATTTATCGCAGTGTACGGTTTCAGAAGAAGAAAGGCTATTGAAAAATGAATCATCCCAAAGGAGAAGACGATATGAAAAAGACTTCAGAAAGAATCATAAAAAGGGCTATAGCCGTATTTATGGCGGCTGCGATGATGAGTATCACGCCTCTTTCGGATATCAGACCGACGGAGAGCGAGGCGGCTTCGTCAAACGGCAAAGGAAAATACATCAGCGAAATCAAGCTTGCTATGGGGGCAAACGAGAAGGAAGCGTTGGGAGAGGCCGGCGAAATGATGAGGGACGGCTATGATTTTCTGATGGATGAATCCACTGAGGAGATAAAAAAACAGGAGATACCTGCCGACCTGAACAAAGATGCAGGCACGAACAGTCTCCTGAAAGAGGGTCCGAAAAGCAGAGTCGTTTATCTCGGATACAAAAGAACTGATGACCCGTCACAGGCTATCACTGATATGGCTGTGATGAATATGAACGGCGGTTTCTCGATAGATGATTACAACGCCCTGATGGAAAAGCAAATGAATACGAAGATTAAACCGTTTTTGGACAACTTCGTGGAAGCGTTGAAAGAATA
Source organism: Eubacterium sp. (assembly GCA_024684535.1). GTDB lineage: Bacteria > Bacillota > Clostridia > Lachnospirales > Lachnospiraceae > Eubacterium_F. Next base: position 3,211 of record JAIKWQ010000021.1, read on the forward strand.
CCGAATAAATCTCGGTAAAAGTCAAAGTTCAAATAAATATATCAGAGCTAATTATATCAAACAGATGTTAAATAAACTTACCGATGATGATACCGGTACACCTATGGGGGATTTGCTTGAAAACAAAACGAAATATGAAATTGGGGATGTTGAGTACAACAAGCTTTCTGATACTCAAAAGAAAAAGACTGCGGATATCCTCACTATACTGATGCAGTCAAACGGCCAGGCTACACTCGCTATAGAGACGCTGATAACAAAGGCTGCTGATGCTGACAAGAAAGGATATACATGGATAGATCGTCTGGACGGTATGACTTATGAAGATATGCAGGATATGATGGCAGAAGAACATGAGGATGATGGCTACGGTCCGAGTGATATAGAAAGAGAACTCGATAAACTGTATCAGAATGATGCGAAGAGGCTTATCGGAGACAAAGATGATAACAACAGATATATGAGATGGGACGGGTTTGCCGAAAAAGCAAGAGAGTATAAAAGCATAAAGAACGAAATCAGTAAAGAGATAAAGTCAGCGTCAAACAGCATTGAGAAGGTGGCAAAAGAGGGGGAACTCCTGATAGGAATGCAAGTCAAATCAGAATCGGATGCTGAGAAGATACTTAACTGTCTGGAAAAAAGAAATAAAGCCAGGGATGAAGCTACACAGGTTTCTCTTGATTTGCAGACGATTGCCATATGCGAATATTTGGATACTATAGAATACGGTGAGAAAGGAAAAACACTGCTTGATTTCTTCAAACAGGACAGCTCGGATGTTTCGAGTGGCGATGGACTTCGTGCTCTCTATCCTATAGTTGATGCGCTCAGTGCCGGTCAGTTGGCGGGACTTGATTTTCTGACGATGTTTGATCTGTTTTCTGTGGCAATGGCAGATACGGATTTTGAAATAGACGGAGAAGAATACGACGGCAAAGGTATTTTCGAAGAAGCATATAATACGGTGAAAGATGCTAAACCCGCTTCAATATATGAAAATGTAAACAGAGATATTTTTGAACCCGGTGCGGTTGGTCTCACAAGCAAAGAACTCAGAGACAAAGCTAAATCGACGGATATAGCCCCGGATGATGGATTTAAACTGAGCACTCTTTCAACGGTTTTTTGGGGAGTGACGGCTGGAATTGCACTTGCTACTGCAGTAACTGCAGGCGTATATGCGCGTTATGCTGTGGGTGTACTAAAATCGTTTGATCCTCAGATACTGGTTCAGGTGTCAAACAGCGTTTACGAAGTGAAATCTGCGAATGATGTATTTGGTAATGCACTTATAAGGGTTGCTGGAGGAGATCAGGTTTTTGCCGAGGATTTTGCGCTCACAGGCAAGAATTCTGTCACGCTCTGCCCAACCAAGCTCTTCACCGCTTTAACTGTCGGCGCTGTAGTGCTTACTGTCGTAGCTATCGCGGTATCCGCTGCGATGGCAATTGCAGATGCGACAGCGTACTACAAAGTTGACTTTGCGCCTATACCAAAATTTATGGTTGACGAAGCGGCTATCACTGATTCAAAAGGAAATGTAATCAAAAACTTCACAGCTTACTACAAAGTGGCAGAGTGTACCAGATGGGCCAATGAGAATTCATCAAAAACAGAAAAGAAAAATCTTGAAGTGCTTGGAACAAACGGTGATCTGAACGGCGACGTAGGAAAAGAGTGGTTGGCGTTGTATACGGTCAAGTGCCCTGACGGTTATCCGATTTTGGCAGATGGCCTGCTGTATCAGATAAACGGAAATGGCGTCCCGAGCGGATACGGCACAGGCATTCACGAATTCGGCGTGGAAGGCAAGGCGGCAGCCTGCAACCTGAACAACAAAAAATATGTTTTCAACAACAAAGCGCCTGAGATCAAGGTTTTTTACAAAAACGATACAAAACCAGTGACAGATCTTCTGAAGGCAAGCGAGAAAAATGAGGGAGATACGGGTTCGTTATTCTCGAGGGGACCGATTGTCCTCGTTGGGAGCATTTTTGTACTGCTGTGTCTGGCATTTGTGATGTGGCTTGTTCTGCGCAAAAAAAATGTTAGTGAGTAAAAACGGGAATATGTGCAACTAACTAAATGACAGGGTAAATTGATGGTGAAACACCATACGGTTTATAGATTCGAAGGGGGAAGACTTATGAGTAAACTATGTAACAGAGCGGTATATGCGACAGCGTGTGTTGTGCTTTTGCTCAGTATGTTAGGACTGGGCGGGAGCATACTTTTTGATTCTGTGCTCGCGAAAGAGCCGGAGTATGTCGACGTTTATACGGAGGCAGATATCAAAAACAACCTACCGTCAGGACAGATGCTTCGTCTTGCGAATGACATCGTTTTGAATGAACCCCTGACTGTAGCTGATGGTGCATCGCATACTATAGACTTGCAGGGATTCGACCTGAAGAGAAATGTTGCCCCTGAGGGATTTCAAAACGGCAGTGTAATCGTTATAAACAACAAAAGTACCCTGACAATACAGGATTCAAATCCGGAGTGTACCGGTGATATAACCGGAGGCTACGCTCTCAGAGGCGGCGGTATCCGTATCGAGGGAGATTCACAGCTCAATATGCTTAGCGGAAATATCAGAGGAAATTTCGGATGCGAAGGTGGCGGAATCTATATAGGTTCAGGAAAAGCAGTTATTACAAAAACAAATATAATCGGAAACAACGGCTATGAAATATTTGACGAAAGAAGACCGGAGACTCAGGATTATTTGAATAAAAAGCAGAACTTCTATCAGAATCCGGGACTTGCAAAAGATAGCAGCGGCGGCGGAATCAGAGTGGAATCCGGCGGTGTATGTGAGCTTTCAAATTCTACGGTGAATAACAATGGAGCCGGAAGCGGCGGTGGTATTTTTAATCAGGGAACTCTGGAACTTGTTAAGTGCGAAGTAGTAAATAATGATATCATCGATGAGGAATATGGCGGAAAACGATTGGGAGCAGGTATATACACTGTAGGAAGTACGACATTGAATGATGTAGATATAACTACAAATACGGATGCTCTTCATGGTGGCGGTGTATATGCTGAAGGCCAGGTGGTGATTTGCGATTGCGATATAAGCAATAATACTGCACAGGCAAAAGGTGGAGGTTTGTACACAGGATATACCGGACATGGCAGTATATCATTTACAGGGAAGAATAAGATTGAACAAAACGGAGCCCAGTTAGGTGGAGGAATGTTTATTTGTCCTGCAAATGATGCTGCAAATAATTCAGGAGTTTCTCTTGAAAAAATAGAATTCAAGAGTAATTTTGCTTCCAATCAGGGAGGCGCTGTACTTGCGGGACCGGATCTCGGAGATTTAGCTATCACTGATGTCAAAATGGAAGGAAATGTCAGCGGTGGAAACGGTGGTGCAATTTATTCTTATGCAACGATAAATATGACGAATAGTACAATCTCCGGAAACACCGCTACAAACGGAAAAGGCGGAGGCATATACGCTGATTACGAGGAAAAAAAGAACAATCTGCTCATAAAAGCTTCATCCATCACAGATAATATCTGTAAAGACGGGGGCGGCGGAATATGGATGCAAGACAACAATAAACAGGCCAAACTTACCCTCGATGGTGGAAAAATTATCATATATCGAAATAAAAAAGATTCAAATGACAATAACATAATGTTCAGTGCATACAGAGAAATTAAGATTACAGGAGAGTTTGCATCTGATTCTATGATTGGTGTGCTGTATACGGATAAGTCAAACAAAAGACGTGTGACAAAAGACTACGGTGACTATAACAAAGAACCTATAGATACATTTTTCGCTTACGATGGAGATGATTACAAGGTAAGTGATGATGAAAAGCAGTCTGAAGTTATCCTGGTTGAGACGATACGTCCTTCGGCAAAAGGGTATACGGTACATGTGAAAATCAAAGTTACAGATGATGCAAATGATTGGCACAGTGCACAAGTATCTATATACGGAAAAGACAAAAATGGAGCGGCGAAAGACGATAAATATCTTAACGGCACAAGGAACATTAGCAAACATATAGATGAAGGTGGCGAAATATATGAAAACGACTTTGACTGCGGTACGACTTTTCCGACTGAGGTAGTGATTCTTACCGATTTTAATACAAGTAAAATTATACACAGATCTTTTGGAGCAGATGTTGAAATAAAAATCAATAGAGTTAATGTTTCATCCGAAAAAATAAAAGTAGCAGCATGGGGAAATACTTGTAAGGCAGGAGTGGCTGAATCTTTTATCAAAATAAAAGGGATTCATTACCCATATCTTACCCAATATGAAGTTAAGCAAAAAAGGGAGATAAATCTGGCAGATGATGCAACAAAAGAAGTTTCGATTTACGGCGTGAACCAATACGGCGTAGAGTGGCAGGAACCGGGAACAGAAAATGCAAAGATGACAAATATATCCTTCCCGGGCGAAGATACAGCCAAATGCACGGGTGGACAGGGGCTTAAGTGGAAACTTGATTCCTCGAAGATGAATGAGTGTCACAACAGTACTTACCTGCTTCAGTTTAAATCCGGAAACAATGTATTCCAGTGGTCGTCTATTGTGATTACGGTCCGGTTCAGGATACCGTTGTATGTAACTATAAAAGTCGGTAATGACAGCGGATATAAGGAAGTTAAAAAGCTATCAGGCAAACAAAATGAAACCATCAGGTTGTCAATTCCTGATGTTCCAAAAGGCTACAAGGTTGCAAGTGCTGAAAAGGAAGGCGTGTGCCTTTTAGCAAAGGATGACGAAGGAAACTATGATCTGACATTGCAGACGGAAAACGTGGTTGTCAGGTTTGTGACGACTCCGATTAAGTACAAAGTATCATTTAAGAAAAATGTGTCCGATGCAAAACTTGTTCAAGGAAACATATTAAATAAAACCGTCGTTTATGATACGGCTCTAATACTTCCGGCTTGTACATATAAGTTTAAAGACAAATCTTGTGAATTTGCAAATTGGAATACCAAAGAGGATGGTTCCGGACAGTCGTACGGAGACAAGGAAAAGGTCAAAAATCTGACGAGCGTTGATGGCGAGGTAGTGAACTTATATGCACAGTGGAAAGATCAAAACGGAAACCTGGTTACGGCATCGCTTTTCTCAAAGGGCACTATCGCCATATGGATTGGAATTGGCGTATGCGCTGCGATTGTCATAGTGATTTGTAACGTGATGTACTTCAGAAGAAAGAAAAAGAGTAACGGGGGTGACTGATTTGAAGAAAAGATTGATTTCATTTTTCATGGTATTGTTTATGATATTGTCTTTGGTCGCTCCTGTGGCTGTAACCGATGTTTCAGAAGCTGCCTCAGCTACGAAGGTTTCCACCTGGAAAGAACTTCTCGCAGCTATAAAGGAAGCAGACAGTGAGGAGGGAGCGAAAGAAACCAAGATTGCTCTGAGCAAAGATATTATTGCTGATACAACAGAGACCGCAATATATATTGGTGAGAATCAGAATATAAATATCGATCTGGTTGGACACACTATTGATAGGGCTTTAACTGAACAGAGCAAAAAAGGCGATGGATTTGTCATCGGTATGAAGAAGAATTCAATACTTACACTGACTGATTCCAAACAGAATGCCGGAACAATCAGAGGTGGTTATAACATCGGAGACGGTGGAGGTATATACTGTGACGAGGGAGCGAAGCTCACTGTAGAAAAAGGTGTCAAGGTGAGATATAACAGCGCAAAAAACGGTGGTGGTGTATACCTTTCCAAAGGAAGCGAGCTTTCGGTTGCAGATGCCGATATCTGTGAGAATAATGTCATCGGTAACGGTGGTGGAATATATGGCGGTGAATCTGCTGTCGTAACATTTTTAGGGGGTTTAACAAAAATAAAAAATAACACAAAAGATGATAATGCAGATAATGACTTGTACATATCATCAAAGATGGAAAAACTCAGGTTCTGGTACACAACCGGAAAGACTAAAAAAACTCAAAAACAGGTGTACTCAGATGAGCTTGAGAACCCGTCGAGGATAGGAATTCTTTTGGAAAGTATGACAAAAGAAATCTCTGACGGATACGGACAGAGCAATCCTTTGGAAGCGAGTATATTTTTCTTCTACAATGGAGAAGACTATGAAGTAAGTGACAACAAAAAGAATTCTGAAATTATCATAGAAAAGAATTCAAATAAGCTTACAGTAAATTCAAAAACCACACTTGATATTTACAAGGGCGGAAAGCTTGTATCAAGCAAGGAGTATGACAATTTCCCTTCAGCATTTGTTGCAGGTACTTCCAAAAGTTGTGACGAAGCGATAGTAACCCTCGGCGCTGATGTAACTACAGGATCGGAGATAGAGCTTAGCAAAGACAATGAAATAACTATCGACCTAAATGGTCATTATATCAAAAGAGAGGTTAAAAAAGCGGGCGAAACCGAGAAAAACGGTAGCGTTTTCCATGTGCGGGAAGGTGCGACGCTCACTATAAAAGATTCCAGACCGAAGGAAAAAGACGTTTACAACGGAGTGCCGGGTGGAGTTATCACCGGTGGCGCGAGCTCGAATGGAGCAGGAGGAATAACTATTGACAAAGATGGCCATGTAGTAATGCATGGAGGAACATTATATGATTGTCTCTCAAGCGAACAGGGTGGCGGAGTATTTTTGCAGACCGGAAGCTCCAAAACAAGTTTCAAAATGGACGGAGGCAGGATATATAACTGCCAGGCAGATAAAAACCTGATATATTCACAGGGTGGCGCGATATTTTTCGGAGACGGAAAACTTGATATAAGTGATGCGATCATAGACAATAACTTCGCGAAGAATGCCGGTGGAGCCATCTACTGTCGAAGAGGTGAGATGAAGCTTGATAACGTCAAAATAGTAGGTAACAAAACAGAGAAAAGCAGTGGCGGAGCTCTCTACATCGATTATGATACGGCAAAGGCAAAAGGAACCAACGCGAGAATTGATGATTGTATATTTACAGACAACAAATCAGACGATGGCGGTGGAGCTATATGTTTGAGGGATAACCCGGAGGACATGGGTGCCTTCATGATAAACAAAAGTGCTTTTCGCAACAACACAACCAATGGTAACGGTGGAGCGATAGAGGCACTTGATGACGGTTTGGTTCTCTCGCATTGTGAGATAACAGGTAATGAAGCTAAAGGTTACGGCGGTGGAGTTTTTGTAGCATACAAAAATGATATCAATGTAAAAGGCAAGGTTATCATAAAAGATAATAAGAGCACGAAACAAAGTACTTGCAATGACTTGGCTTTGGAGTACAAAACTGAAGTGCTTGGAAAGGCGTACGTATACAGCGGAGGGTTATTACCGGGATCGTGGATCGGCATAGGTTCCACAACTGATAAATCTGTGATGCTTGCAAAAAAAATGGCCGTATATGAGATGCAGTATTTCCACGCGAATAAAGG